>CBESOB010000056.1:0-14470 GCA_965530995.1 uncultured Flavobacteriaceae bacterium | reverse complement strand
TGCCGTCTTATGCGGCTTTTATGGCTGATTATGGCACTGCCTTTAGAACCTTTGAACATGGCGCGCTTCACGGTGCTTTGGCGGGTCTTTTCGTTGCCTTGCCAATTATTGGCACCAACGCCTTGTTTGAGCACAAGGGCGCAAAATACATATTGATCAATGCTGGATATTGGGTAGTGACATTGACTGTGATGGGAGCTATTCTATGCGGTATGTAGATCAACTTTAGATATTAAAACAAAAACAGCGAGGCTTACACCTCGCTGTTTTTTGTTTGGAAGAACTATAGTTATTGGTCCTTCTTGTTTTTAGGGTTCTTCATGGCCTCTCCAATTTGATTGCTTGCCGTGAAGCTAGCAACCATATCATTAAGCATATTGCTTCCAGCTTGTGGCGAGTTTGGTAATAGTATTAAATTACTATTGGTCTCCTGGCCTATGGATTGTAACGTATCATAATGTTGTGTGACGACAATAAGCGCAGACGCTTCTTGAGAATTAATACCCACCTTGTTCAATACTTCTACAGACTCTTCCAATCCACGGGCGATTTCACGACGTTGATCAGCGATACCCTGCCCTTGTAAACGCTTACTTTCCGCTTCCGCTTTTGCTTTTTCAACGATCAAGATACGTGCAGCATCGCCCTCAAATTGAGCAGCGATCTTTTCGCGCTCAGAGGCATTGATTCGGTTCATCGCCTCTTTTACCTGAGCATCTGGATCGATATCCGTTACTAAGGTCTTGATAATATCAAAACCATAGTCTGACATGGCGTCATTAAGCTCAGCTTTTACTGCCAAGGCAATATCATCCTTCTTAACAAAAACATCGTCTAATTTCATTTTCGGTACTTCAGCACGAACCACGTCAAAAACATATGACGTTATCTGTTCATGCGGATAATCCAATTTATAGAAAGCGTCATATACCTTGTCACGAATGACCTTGTATTGTACAGAAACCTTTAATTTCACAAATACATCGTCCAAGGTCTTGGTTTCAATCATGACATCCAGTTGTTGGATCTTAAGACTTAGTTTACCAGATATGCGATCCACCAATGGAATTTTGAGCTGAAGACCAGATTGACGTATACTCTGGAACTTTCCAAAACGCTCAATAATGGCGGCAGTTTGTTGTTTTACAATGAATAGAGCCGATACTAAAATGATCAGACCGAAGAAAATAATAGGAATAAAGATAAAAGAGCCCATAACAGATTTTTTATTTAAAGGTTAGTAATTAGTTAAAATACAAAATAATGCTATATTTGTTCACCTACTTAACCCAAATGTTATGACAAATAAGCAATTTATCTTATTAGTAACCCTTTGCGCGCTTTTCGTTACAAACTCTTTTGCACAACGTCCTAATTATTCAATCCAGAACTCTTTAGGTCCGTTTGGCGGAATCACTCAATCAAATATCAATACGAATAATTTCGTCACGGAATCCGGGAATGGATGGACTGCTGGTTTGACCGCGGTGGTCAACGTGGAACATAAATGGTATGACGTGAGCTATGGTATACAGTTTACTGAAAACACGATTGCCATTTCTGGTAGGCCAACACTTACTGGCGAGGCTGAAATGATAGATTTTAAGTTATCAGGTGCTCAGCTGGGCATTTTGATGCATGCAAAATTGATAGGGCAAAACCTAACAATTGATTTTGGGCCCATTATACAGGCTAATGGATTCTTTGAGCCCTCTAAAGACGAAAAGAAAGAGTATTACTTGACTGGTTATGACGCCCTTCAAGTAAAAGACATAAGAGACATCTCTAAATTTAATATTAATGGTGCCATAGGCGCAACAGCTGGTTTGAAAAATTTCAAGTTGCGAGCGCAGTACCAATATGGCTTTACCAATGTGTTTAGGAAACTTAATAATCAAGATCTAGCAATTACACCTTCAACCGATAAATTCAAAGGGAATCAGTCAACACTCTTGTTTACGGCGCTGATTTTGTTTTAAAATTTTTTTATCGCTAATTCGATGCGCCTTACTGCTTCGTCCTTTCCGATCATATACATAATATCAAACACATCTGGGCCTTTAAGTTCACCAACTAAAGCTAATCGTAATGGCATCATTACTTTGCCGAAACCAATTTCGTTGGAAGTGATCCATCCTTTTATGGTAGTTTTAAGGTTTTCAATCGTATAGTCTTCAACAGAATTTGTTAGTGATTTTACTTGCTCCAATATAGAGGCGGTATCTTCCTTCCAAGCCTTCTTAGATGCTTTTTCATCATAAGAAGTTGGCGTTTCAAAAAAGAAATCACTCAACTCCCAAAATTCAGAAATGAAATGAGCACGCTCCTTGATCAAGCCAACAACCAATGAAATATAATTAAGGTCAATGCCATGTAATTGAGGTTGTTGATTTTTAAAGGCTTTAGCTAACTCTGCATCACTTTGATCCTGCATGTAATGATGGTTGAACCATTTGGTCTTGTCGGGATCAAAACGCGCTCCTGCTTTATGCACCTTATCTAGATCAAAGGCTTGAACCAATTCGTTCAAATTGAAAATTTCTTGTTCTGTTCCTGGATTCCACCCTAAAAAAGCCAAGAAGTTTACTACCGCTTCTGGAAAATAGCCTTCTTCTTTATAACTTTTGGCTACATCGCCTGTTTTTGGGTCTTTCCATTCTAAAGGAAATACCGGAAAGCCAAGTTTATCTCCATCACGCTTGCTTAGTTTGCCTTTACCGGTTGGTTTCAGGATCAATGGTAAATGTGCAAATTCTGGTACTTCCCAACCAAAAGCATCATACAATTGTTTGTGTAAAGCCAAGGATGGCAACCATTCTTCGCCACGAATGACATGAGTAATTTCCATAAGATGATCATCCACGATATTCGCTAAATGATAGGTGGGCATCCCATCGCTTTTAAATAACACTTTATCATCCAGTACATTGGTGTCAATAGTAATATCGCCACGAATGATGTCTTTTAAATGAAGGATTTCATCTTGAGGCGACAAGAACCGAATGACATAATCATCTCCAGCATCAAGCTTTGCGCTAACCACTTCTTTCGAAAGCGATAATGAGTTTTTCAGCTTCAAACGGTTATGCCAATTATAAATAAAGGTCTTGCCTTTGGCTTCATGATCTTTCCGATGAAAATCCAATTCTTCAGAAGTATCAAAGGCGTAATAGGCATTTCCACTTTCAATTAGCTGGTCTGCATATTGTTTGTATAAATGCTTGCGTTCACTTTGACGATAGGGACCATGACCACCATCTTTCCCTGGGCCTTCATCATATGGGATGTTGCACCAATTAAGAGATTGAATAATATAATGTTCAGCACTTTCTACATATCTGCTTTGGTCGGTATCCTCAATTCTAAGAATGAAAGTACCATTGTGTTTCTTGGCAAACAAATAGTTGAATAAGGCGGTTCTTACACCACCAATATGTAGAGGCCCTGTTGGGCTAGGAGCGAATCTTACGCGAACTGGTTTGGACATTCCCTTGAATTTTTGGCAAAGATAAGTTTTACTACACGAGAAGCCTAAAGCTTTAGGCGGGATTCATTTCTTTGGGTATTCTTTTATTCATAATA
The DNA here is from genome assembly GCA_965530995.1 of uncultured Flavobacteriaceae bacterium. Classification (GTDB taxonomy): domain Bacteria; phylum Bacteroidota; class Bacteroidia; order Flavobacteriales; family Flavobacteriaceae; genus JABABD01. Next base: position 10,888 of record CBESOB010000056.1, on the reverse strand, counting down.
TGGAACCATAACGGCGGAAATAGGGAAATCATCATTGATGTTGGATACCCAAAAGGCATTTGTGGACTAACATCATGGCATTCCAGAACCTGATATTTCTTTGAAGTCTTGTAGTGATGATCACTATGCCTAGTGAGTTCGTAAAGAACGATACGGCCAATAACATGATTCGAGTTCCAGGAATGTATTTCACTTACGCGCTCGTATCGACCCGATTTGGTTTTTAGTCTGAGCAATCCATAATGCTCTATATAGTTAACAGTTTCTAAAAGTAAAAACCCAACAATTCCTGAACACACCGCAAATAAAAGCCCAATTTGAGAGAATAGGATAAATACAGTAATCAGGTAGCTTAATTGAATGATAATAAAATAAAACATGTCGTTCTTTAAGGAGAAAAACCTTCGATTATTGTTGTTTAGTAGTTTCATCTGGATTTTCCAGGCGTTAATATATTGCCTAAATACAGAGGTCATCCAGAATGAATACACACTTTGATTGTATCGTGCAGTTGCAGGGTCTTCTTTCGTAGCTGCATGCAAATGATGACCAAAATTATGCTCAATATAAAAATGCATATAGAAAGTAGGTAACAATAATGCTTTTCCAATAAAACGCTCATTGGAGGCTTGTCTATGGCCTAATTCGTGAGCCACATTAATACCATTAACACCTAGCACAATACCCATTGAAAAAATAGCCCCTGTTAATTCGAAATTGCTAAAAACAGTGGTAGAAATAGTAAACAGTGCGAAAGCCAGAAGGCCAAATACTAGGGGTAGGTTTAAATATAGCAGCCAATCAAATATCTTCTTTTGTTGACGCTCTTTGGTTGTTTCTTCTTCGTAGTTTGAATTGTTCGTGGGCAATATGGTTTCAAGAATTGGAAGAAGCACAAATGCATAAATGGGTGTAATAAAAGAAAATGATCCTTTAAAATACAATCCAATAAACGCCATTATTGGAATTGAGAATGCTCCTAAATATTTTAGATCTTTCAAAGTTTCGTCATTTAAAGGCTCTGCAACTTACCGAAATTAACAGAACCTTACCAAATTTAAGAATTTTCTATTCAAATAAAATTGTAAGTTTATGAGTTAAATCATAATCAGCGCCTACGTTTGAATAATTTCAGCACCATACAGGATAAGTTAGGGCAATTCATTAATAAGTATTATACCAATGAATTGATCAAAGGAACACTGTTATTTTTCTCCATTGGGTTGTTATATTTCCTAACAACTCTTTTGGTTGAAAATTTCCTTTGGCTTAGCCCAACGGCTCGAACGATCTTGTTCTGGCTGTTCATTGTTGTTGAATTAAGCTTGTTTTTCAAGTTCATTGCCATTCCGTTGGCGCATTTATTCAAACTAAAAAAAGGTATTGACAATAATCAAGCTTCAAAGATCATCGGGAGTCATTTTCCAGAGGTAAGCGACAAGCTTTTGAATGTGCTTCAATTGAATCAAAATACGGGTCAATCGGAGTTATTAATAGCGAGTATAGAGCAAAAATCTACTGACTTAAAACCCGTGCCCTTTAAATTGGCTATTGATTTTAAGAAAAATGGTAAGTACTTGAAATATACCGCCATTCCTCTTTTAATTGTGTTTTTGGTGTCTTTTTCAGGTAATTTCAATTGGTTTAGCGATGGGTATGAGCGTGTGGTAAATTACCAAACGGCCTACGAACCACCAGCTCCTTTTGAATTTTTTGTTGTGAATGAGGACCTAGACGCCTTAGAGAACAAAGACTTTAAGCTCATAGTGAAAACGGCAGGAGAAGTAATTCCGGAGAACGCACAAATCGACTATAATGGGGAAACTTATTTTTTACAGCAGTCAGCTCCTGGAGAGTTTCAATATGTATTTTCTCAACCAAAACAAGATATTGATTTTATTATCGAAGCAAACAATGTGCAATCAAGAACGTATACTCTGAATGTTATAGAAGTGCCAACATTACTTGGTTTCGAGATGTTATTAGACTATCCGCCTTACACCAATAAGAAAGATGAATCTTTAATAAGCACTGGTAATGCTGCAGTTCCACAAGGCACCAATGTTACTTGGAGATTACGAACCAAATCGACGGATGAGGCATTTTTGTATGCTAAGGATACTTTAGGCTTTGATATTGATGAGAATGGTGAATTTAAAGCATCGAAACGATTGTATAATGACTTGGACTATAATATAAGCACTAGCAACGTCCGCCTTAAGGATTATGAGAATTTGGCATTTTCCATTGAGGTAATTGCAGATGAGTACCCTGAAATGGATCTACAAGTTGAACGAGATTCTATTGATCAACAAACACTCTATTTTTTTGGACAAGTTTCGGATGATTATGGATTAAGCAAATTGCAACTGGTGTATTACCCTGCGGATGATGAGCAGAATAAGAAAACGCAAAACTTTCCTGTATCTGTTTCGAACTTCGATGAGTTTGTTGCCTCATTTCCAAACAACCTAAATGTGGAAGATGGCGTTAGTTACGAACTCTATTTTGAGGTGTTTGATAATGATGTGATACATAAATTCAAGCGAACCAAAAGTGAGGTATATACCTTCAGGAAACTAACTAAGGACGAAGAAGAACAGCAACAGCTGCAGCAACAAAATGAAACCATTAAAGACTTGAACAAGGCGCTTGTTAAATTCGAGGAGCAGGAAAAAAATCTTGAAGAACTTACGAAAACCCAAAAAGAGAAGTCTGAACTAAATTTTAATGACAAGAAGAAATTCGAGAACTTTTTACAGCGGCAAAAAGAGCAAGAACAGCTAATGCAGAATTTCAACAAGAAGCTGCAAGAGAATCTAGAGGAATTCCAAAATGAAGAACAGGACGCGTTCAAGGAACAGCTAAAAGAGCGTTTGGAAGAGAATCAAGAGCAGTTAAAACAAGATGAGAAACTCTTAAAAGAACTTGAGAAATTGGCCGAAAAAATCCAAAAAGAGGAGTTTTCTGAAAAGCTGGAAAAGCTTGCCAAGCAAAATAAGAACCAAAAGAAAAGCCTTCAACAAATGTTGGAGTTGACTAAGAGGTATTATGTAAATAAGAAGCTAGAAAAACTCCAAAAAGAATTGGAAAAACTGGCTGAAGACCAAGATAAACTCTCAAAAGAAAAGGCAGAGAACAATACCAAGGAAAACCAAGAAAAGTTGAACAAGGAATTTGAGGACTTTCAGAAAGAAATGGAAAAGCTGAAAAAGGAAAGTGATGAATTAAAAAAGCCAATTGAAATCCCCCAGGATAAAAATACAGAAGAAGAGATAAAGCAAGAGCAGCAGAAGGCAACAGAAGAACTTCAAGAACTTCAAGAACAACAGGAAAAGCAAGAGCAGCAAGAGCAGACGGAAGAAGCCCCACAAAAAAGTGAACAGAATCAAGACAAACAGAAATCCGCTCAGAAAAGTCAACAAAAGGCAGCCCAGAAAATGAAGCAAATGAGCCAGAAAATGGGACAGTCCATGCAAATGTCTGGTGGTGAGCAGGATCAAGAGGATTCCGAAATGCTGAGACAAATACTTGATAATCTAGTGCTTTTTTCTTTTGATCAAGAAGCCTTGATGAAACAATTTAAAGGTATAGAGATCAATCATAATGAGTATGCGAAATACCTTAGAAAGCAAAACACTTTAAGAGAGCATTTCCAGCACATAGATGATAGTTTGTTTGCCCTGTCCTTGCGTCAACCAAAGATCTCTGAAAAAGTAAACAAGGAAATTACAGAAGTGTTTTTCAACATCGATAAATCACTTGGTCAACTGGCAGAGAATAGATTATATCAGGGTGTGGCAACCCAACAGTATACTGTCACCGCAGCTAATAATCTTGCCGATATGTTAAGTAATTCGTTGGATAATATGCAAATGAGCATGTCTGGGCAAGGGCAAGGAGAGAAACCAGGCCAGCAACTACCCGATATTATCATGAGTCAAGAGCAATTGAATCAGCAAATGAAAGATGGTATGAAAGAAGGTGGTAAGGAAGGAGAAAAGAAAGAAGGAGAACAAGGAAAAGAGGGTGAAGGAGAAAAGGGCAAAGAAGGAGAGAATGGTAAGAAAAAAGGACGACAACAAGGTAACCAGGAAGGAGAACAACAAGGAGAAGGAGAAGGACAGGGAGAAGGACAAGGAGGTGAGTCCGAAAACGGGAAGCTGTTTGAAATCTACCAACAGCAGCAGCGTTTGCGACAAGCCTTGGAAGAACAACTGAAGAATATGCAAGGCAATTCAGGGACCAAGGGACAAGCAGAGAAACTGATAAAGGACATGGAAGAGGTTGAGTTGGATTTGATCAACAAGGGGTTTACAAATCAAACCCTACAGAAAATGATGAAACTACAACATCAATTACTAAAATTGGAAAATGCAGCCTTTCAACAAGGACGGGATATGAAACGTGAGTCGAAAACGAACACAGTACAATTCCAGAATAACACAAATAATAGTATTCCTAAGGCCAAGCAATATTTCAATACAACAGAAATTTTAAATCGACAAGCGCTACCTTTGCAGCAGGAATACAAAAAAAAGGTCCAAGAGTATTTCAAGAAAAACAATGATTGATTTCAATTACGAGACGGATTTTGAAATTAGCCATGAAGATGTTTTGGCTAAATGGATACGCGGGGTTATTGTGACGGAAGAATTCAAGGAAGGCGACATTAATTATATCTTTTGTGATGACGCGTATCTGAATAAACTAAATATTGAATTCCTTGAACATGATACTCTAACTGATATTATTAGCTTTGACTATTCTGTAGGAAAAGAATTACATGGAGATATTTTCATTTCGATTGATAGGGTCAAGGAAAATGCTAAGGTTTTTAATACAGATTTTGAAGTTGAGCTTCGGCGTGTGATGGTTCATGGTGTCCTACATTATTGTGGCTTTAAAGACAAGAACGAGAAAGATGTGGTTGAAATGCGAGCTAAGGAAAACTTCTACCTTGATCGCTTGACTGGGAATTAATAGAATCAATGTATCTTTGCAAACTGTTATGCCTACGAAGTTAGGAAGCTCATTATATTTTATTTATTGTTTTAGAAAACGTTCCACGTGGAACAAATTGAAATATGTTTAACGAAGTATACGATGTTATTGTAGTTGGAGCCGGTCATGCCGGAAGTGAAGCTGCTGCTGCCGCTGCAAATATGGGAAGTAAAACCCTATTGGTGACAATGAATTTACAGAACATCGCCCAAATGTCTTGCAATCCTGCTATGGGTGGAATAGCCAAGGGGCAAATAGTTCGAGAGATCGATGCGCTTGGTGGCTATAGTGGCATTGTAAGTGATACATCGGCCATTCAATTTAAGATGTTGAACAAATCCAAAGGACCTGCCATGTGGAGCCCTAGAGTGCAGAGTGATCGGATGCGTTTTGCTGAAGATTGGCGATTACTACTCGAGCAAACACCAAACCTAGATTTTTATCAAGAAATGGTTTCCAGCTTATTGATTGAAAAGGACACCGTTGTTGGTGTGAGAACGTCACTAGGTATAGAAATAAAAGCGAAGACCGTTGTTTTAACAAATGGAACTTTCTTGAATGGGCTGATTCATATTGGAGACAAGAATTTTGGAGGTGGGAGGGCCGGCGAAAGAGCTGCCACTGGAATCACAGAGCAGTTAGTTGCTCTTGGGTTTGAATCAGGCAGAATGAAAACTGGAACGCCACCTAGGGTTGATGGAAGGTCTCTGGATTATTCAAAAATGGAAGAGCAACCCGGAGATGAAAACCCAGAAAAATTTTCTTATTTAGATATTACCAAGCCGTTAGAAAAACAACGCTCTTGTCACATGACTTATACAAGTCCAGAGGTGCATAATTTACTTAAGGAGGGCTTCGATCGTTCACCGATGTTCAATGGACGAATCAAAAGTATTGGCCCGAGGTATTGTCCGTCAATTGAAGATAAGATCAATCGTTTTGCAGATAAAGACCGTCATCAATTGTTTGTCGAGCCAGAAGGCTGGAATACCGTTGAGGTATATGTAAATGGATTTTCTACATCACTACCGGAAGATGTTCAATTCAAGGCCTTAAGATCTGTGGTGGGTTTTGAAAAGGTTAAATTCTTTAGACCTGGTTATGCCATTGAATACGATTATTTCCCACCTACACAATTGAGGCATACGCTTGAAACCAAGTTGGTGGATGGGCTATTTTTTGCAGGACAAATTAACGGAACCACGGGTTATGAAGAGGCCGGTTCGCAAGGGCTTATGGCTGGTATAAATGCGAGCTTAAAAGTCCAGGAAAAAGAGGCGTTCATATTAAAAAGAAATGAGGCGTACATCGGGGTTTTAATTGATGATTTAATCACAAAAGGAACAGAAGAGCCATACCGAATGTTCACTTCAAGAGCTGAATACAGAACTTTGCTTCGTCAGGATAATGCTGATTTTAGATTGACGCCTAAAGGTTTTAAACTTGGTTTGGCCTCTGAACAGCGTCTCAGGAAAATGGAGAAAAAGGAAAAGGAATCAACAGCTTTTGTGCAATTCTTTAAGGATACAAGCGTGAAACCAGAAGAAGCTAATCCCGTTTTAGAGAGTAAGAATTCATCGCCAGTTAAGCAATCTGATAAAATGTTCAGGCTTTATGCGCGACCAAACATCACGATAGACGATGTTAGAAAATTTAAAGCCGTTGATGCTTATATCCAGGAAAATGACTTGGACAAAGAGGTGATTGAGCAGACTGAAATACAGGTCAAATATTCAGGATATATCAGCAAGGAAAAAAACAATGCAGACAAACTGAATCGATTGGAAAACATAAAAATTCCTGAAAATTTCGATTACTCGCAAATTAAGTCAATGAGTTTGGAAGCACGTGAGAAGTTAAAGAAAATTCAACCTGCAACTATCTCACAAGCCTCAAGAATTAGTGGCGTATCTCCAAATGACGTCTCCGTACTTTTGGTTTATATGGGGAGATAATTATTATGTGTTCCACGTGGAACAATGAATATGTTTTGAATAGTTTTCATTCCATCCCAATAACTATGGGAGTGCGGAATAAATTTTTATGAGTATAAAGAAGGCACATTTAAAGATAAAAGACCACTCGGTATCTGGCGAAGAATTTGAACTACGACATAATGCTGAGTTAGACCTATTGGAGACTTTTCCTCAGCCTTCGAAAGACACCCTTTCAAAATATTATAAAAGTGAAGATTATATTTCACACACAGATTCCAAGAGAAATTTATTCGAAAATGCTTACCACGCCGTACGTCGTATTTCTTTGAAGCGAAAGCTTAAATTGATTAATTCGTTGGCGATAGAGAACAAGAAGTTATTGGATGTTGGATGTGGCACAGGTGATTTTTTACAAGTGGCCAAGACGGACAACTGGAACATCTTCGGCATTGAGCCAGATGAAAATGCGAGAGCCATTGCAAATAGAAAAACCAACAATGCCGTTTCTGGAATTAAACAGTTGCTAGAATTCGAAAAACAAAATTTTGATGTTATTACACTTTGGCATGTCCTGGAACATCTGCCAAAGTTGGAAGAGCAAGTTGCAATACTTAAGTCTCTATTAAAGCCAAATGGGAGATTGATTGTTGCCGTGCCAAATTATAAAAGTCATGATGCTAGATTCTACAAAGAATTTTGGGCTGCGTATGATGTTCCTCGGCACCTTTGGCATTTTTCTCAGTCATCAATTCAGAATTTATTTGGAAAAGAAAACATGGTTGTGGATACAACGCTTCCTATGAAATTCGACGCATTCTATGTAAGCCTGCTTTCTGAAAAATACAGATCAGGTTGGATGAATATGTTCAGGGCATTTTTCGTTGGCCTTTACTCAAATCTGAAGGCAAGGACTTCTGGTGAATATTCTTCATTGATATATGTGATAAAAAATGGCTAAAATTGATTCTAACAATTCCATAGAAAGAATTTACCCAAGGAATATACAAATACCCATGGAGATTTTAAAAGGCCTTTAGGGTTCTTTATTTCAACTTCTTTTTAATAGGTAAAATCTATTTTATCTTAAAAATAGCATAAAGAAACTTTATTGATTAATAAGCGGGTTATTTATGCTCAAGTTTGTTTTTTGATTGTTAGAATTTTTGACAAAATAGATTTATTTTCGCAGCTAAATTATAATTAAAGAAAAATGAAACAAATTTTAGTTTTAGCAATTCTGGTTTTGTCATTTAGCTCATGCCAGCAACAAAAAATGGGATTCATTGATACGGGCGAAATCGTTAACGAATATCAAGCAAAGAAGGATCTTGAAGATGAATTTAAAGGAAAGAAAGGGCTACTTGATCAAAAAAATGATAGTATCACTAAAGCTTTTCAGCTGGAAGTTCAAGAATTCCAGGTAAAATCCAAGGTTATTTCACAAGCCGAAGCTCAAGAACAGTATCAAGCATTAGGGCAGAAGCAACAGCTACTGCAGCAACAAATACAGTTTAGTGAGCAACAATTCGGTCAGTCTTTTAATGTAGAATTGGATTCGGTAATAATAAAAGTAAAGGACTTTGCGAAAGATTATGGCAAGAAGAACGGATATTCATTTATTCTTGGAACCAGTGATGCAACAAGTAGCGTTATTTATGGGGAGGATGCTAACGACCTGACCAAGACCATCTTAGATGCTTTGAACGCGGAGTATAAAAAATAAAAAATATTTTATAACAATTTGAAAGTCAGGCATTTGCTTGACTTTTTGTGTGTAATAACCTCGTTAATTTAATAGATAGATCCGTTAATATGATCTTGGAATTACCATTGCGTTCAATATGATAGATAGCGTCTTGTAGTTCGTCAGAGATTTCAAGGATATTGCCGTCATGTACAAACGGTGCAAAATTCTCTAATTTGAACGACTCAGACTTTGTTTCCATAAAAACCAATTCATCAGCCTTGTAATTCATTAAAAGCGCTTGCCTGAAAAAGTCCAAACAATAAAGTAGGAATTGCTTTTGTGTTTCCCTTCCGGTTTTGGCTATTTCTTCACTCCAAGAAATCAAATCGTGGATTGCTGCTTTATTTCCCTTTGCTTTGAAAGCTGATCGAATCCAGAATATGAACCAAGTTTCGAACTGAGTGTCTTCAGTGTCATGATAAACGAGGTCACATGCCTTGTTATAATTCCCATTGGCTTGATGTGCAATTTTAGTTGCTACAGAGGCTTCAATATTGTATTGTTTTAATAAGGCGTTTTGAATGGCGCCTTCTGCTAAAGGAGGAAAATGAAGCATTTGGCATCGTGAACGAATTGTATTGATGATTTGTTCTTCATCTTCAGCAATCAATAGAAACAAGGTCTTGTTTGGTGGTTCCTCGATGAGTTTCAAGAGTTTATTGGCTGCAGATAGATTCATTTTTTCTGCCATCCATATGACCATGACTTTATAACCTCCTTCATACGATTTCAATGCAAGTGATTTCAAAATATCTATGGATTCATCCACGCCAATTTGCCCCTGCTTGTTGTCCACCCCTAAAAATTGGTACCAGTCAAAAAGGTTACCGTAAGGTTGCTCTTTGAGCAATTGTCGCCATTCCTGCATGAAATGCTTTGCTACAGGATGGCTTTTGATCTTGTCGCTGGTCGTTACGGGAAACGCAAAATGCAAGTCTGGATGCGAATAATTCTCGAATTTCAGGTTACAAGCTGCATTTCCATTATCATTTTCACCCTTGGCATTATTACAAAGGACATATTGTGCATAGGCAATTGCCATAGGAAGTGTGCCACTTCCTTCAGGACCGACGAATAATTGAGCATGAGGGATACGCCCATTGTCAGCACTGAAAACGAGGTGTTTCTTAATGTGTTCTTGACCAATGACGTCCTTGAAAAGCATGCCCAAATATAAGATATTTAATGCGTTTAATATAGAGAAACCGTTTTCGTAAAAAGCATTTTTCCGTAGGGTTTAAATGGTTATTTTTGTAGTCTCAATTTGATAATCAAGACCAATGAAAACAATAGAAGATTTTAATTTTGCAAACAAAAGAGCACTAATAAGAGTAGATTTTAATGTGCCGCTCAACGCAGATTTGGAAGTTACCGATAGTACTCGGATTGAATCTGCAAAACCAACCATAATAAAGGTATTGGAAGATGGAGGAAGTTGTGTATTGATGTCCCACCTTGGAAGACCTAAAGGCGTTCAAGAGGAATTTTCATTGAAGCATCTTAAAGCAACGATCGAAGAGGTTATTGGCGTCGAATTGATTGTCGCCTCGGACTGTGTTGGCCAAGAAGTAGAAAAACTTGCGAATGATCTTGAACCGGGACAAATACTACTATTGGAGAACCTCAGATTCCATTCAGAGGAAACTGCTGGAGATAGGGGTTTTGCCGAACAGCTTTCTAGACTTGGTGATATTTATGTGAATGACGCTTTTGGAACCGCACATAGAGCACATGCATCTACAACAATTGTAGCAGAGTTTTTCCCAGAGAATAAATGCTTTGGGAAATTGCTAGCCAAAGAGATAGAGAGTATTGACAAGGTCATGAAAACAGGTGAAAAACCCGTATTAGCAGTGCTAGGTGGCGCTAAAGTCTCTTCAAAGATCACGATCATCGAAAATATTCTAGATAAAATCGACCATTTGATCATTGGCGGCGGAATGACATATACGTTCGTAAAAGCGCAAGGTGGAAAGATAGGGGATTCTATTTGTGAAGACGACAAAATGGAACTCGCTTTGGACATCCTGAAACAAGCCAAGGAGAAGAACGTACATATACATTTACCTGTGGACGTTCTTGCAGCCGATGCCTTTGACAATGATGCAAACACCCAAGTGGTGAATGTCGATAATATTCCTGATGGTTGGCAGGGATTGGATGCCGGTCCTAGATCTAAAGTCTTGTTCGATAATGTTGT
>CBESOB010000055.1:0-14681 GCA_965530995.1 uncultured Flavobacteriaceae bacterium | reverse complement strand
GTCTATTTTTACTTATGGCTTCTTGCATTTTGATTTTTGGCACTTGTTTCTCAATATGCTTGTTTTATATTTTGTTGGCCGGATATTCCTTAACCTCCTTAATCCTAAAATGGCTTTGAATATATATTTTATGGGGATACTTATGGGAGGCGCATTTTTTCTTTTGGGGAATGTCTTATTTCCATCAACAATATTCAAGTCTGCAGGAGCACTTATTGGAGCATCCGCAGGTGTTAGAGCGGTTCTTATTTTCTTATGTGCTTATATGCCACAGACCGATGTTCGAATCATTGCGTTTAACGTCAAACTTTGGTATTTGGGTGTAGCTTTCGTCGTTATGGATGTTATTGGACTCTTTGGTAACAATGCGGGAGGTAATATGGCACATCTTGGAGGAGCACTTCTTGGCTATCTTTATGCGAAGCAATTGCTAAATGGCACGGACATAGGAAAAAGCTTTGAGAAGTTGATGAATAGTATCTCTGCACTATTCCAACCAAAATCACGTTCTAATTTAAAGACCGTTCATAAATCTAAAAAAGGGACAGTTGCCGGTCATTCTAAAAAGGATTTTGACACGTTCAATAACCAAAAGAAAATCGATTTGATCCTAGACAAAATAAGTAAGAGTGGATATGAAAGTCTAAGTAAAGAGGAAAAAGAATTCTTGTTCAAGGCAGGTAAAAATAATTAGAGTGAAAAAGTTGAGCCTGTTCGATAAGCTAGCATTTTTCGTTAATTCAATTGTAGCATTCCTGTTGTTGTTGTCTTATGTGATACCTTATGTGGCGCCCAAGAATTTTGCTTTTATTTCTTTATTGAGTCTTGCAGTACCGATACTTATTATCATTAATATCCTATTTTTTGTGTTTTGGCTCTTAAAGGTCAAAAAACAACTGTTATTGTCGTTAGTAGTCCTGGCTATTGGATTTCCCTATTTGGGCTCGCTATATAAATTCTCATCTTCCAAGGATGTACAGGATTCTAACAATATCTCAGTCATGAGCTATAATGTTAGGTTATTTAACCTGTATGAATGGATTGAAGAAAAAGACGTTCCTTTAAAAATTAATTCTTTTATTGAAGAACAAGACCCCGATATCATTAGTTTTCAAGAATATAAGGCGAATCCAAAAATTTCCTTGAATTCGTATACATATAAATTCGAACATTTAGAACGCGACGCTAAAATAGGACAGGTGATAGTTTCTAAATTCCCAATTATCAATTCAGGCTCTGTCGAATTCCCGAATACAAATAATAATGCCATTTATATTGATATTGTTAGGAATAAGGATACTGTTCGGGTATATAATATTCATTTACAATCCTTGCATATAAGTGCTGACATGGCTAAACTGAAAGCTGGAAGTTCTGATCTCTTGGTGAAGAAAACTCGTGAAACATTCAAGATACAACAGGAGCAAACAGCATTATTTTTAGCACATAAAGATCAATCCAGCTACAAAACGATTATCACTGGTGATTTTAATAATACGGCCTATTCCTATGTATACAGACAGATTAAGGGAGATGATTTTAATGATGCCTTCGAGGTGGCCGGAAACGGTTTTGGAAGAACATTTGATTTTAAATTCTTTCCTATCCGCATCGATTTCATTCTTTCTGATAATAATTTTCAGATAAATGGTTTCAAGACGTTCCAAAAGAAATTTTCAGATCATTATCCAATCATGGCAAAACTATCCTTGCATTAACCAGCAGTCTGCACTATCGGCGAGTATGTGAATCACCAATCCTATGCCAAGTATCCTTGTCTTCTTGGGTATCAAAAACAAAAAATAAACTACGATGGCATAATAGGAGTGGAGAGGATGAAAATTTATACTACATCTGTTAGCATCAAAAATCGGATCCGCAATTAGGTGATCCAGATCTATGAGCATGGCTGCTATCATAACAAGATATGCTCGCCACCATATGGATCTATAAAAAGTAAGTGCAACTAATATTGGCAAGCCAAAATGTATGGTATAATGTACTATGGGTTGCAGCATATTATAAAGATTGTGATTGAAGGTAGTTCAATGTATTGGGGCCTTCATTGAATAGAAGGTCTAATATGCTTAGGTTGGGAATAAATCCATGTTTATCTGAAAATACTTGAATATACCTATTGAATGAAAACTCAGTTTCTTTTTTTGCATTAACTAGATGGCGATTGTCATTGCTATTATGATAATCTTTTATGAACTCTGTTGTTCTATTAAGATTGAGATCAAGCTCAATACAATCTGCAATAGCTTGCATACATTCTATATTGAAATCAAATAGACATTCCTTTTTCTCTTTAAAAAGAGGTTTCAAGTCATCCTCATAATATTCAAAAAAAGGAGAGGTGCGATATGCGGATTCTATGGATTTCCAATGATTGTCCTGCCAATTTTCGTCATTGGCAATCATAACATTTTGATATTTTTGACGATTTTTTTGTGTGAAGCGAACAGGAATATTAAGGGAGAGCTTACCATTAGCGCCATAAACATATGCTCGATTTCTATACGTTTGTTTTTGGAAGTTGTCCTCTGCTTCTATTACAACGCTCGATGCTATGGCCATGCTAACAAAACTGGCAATATTTGGAAAATACGTGGGATGTATAATGGTTTTCATGAAACCAGGTTATCCATTTCTGTGTTTACGCCATTTACTGAACCCAAACCATCCTAGTAATAAAACTATGAATGGAATTAAATATGACCTTGGTTCACCACTTCCTCCAACTGTTGTGAAGAAGCGTTCCCATCTTGGATTCTTGATACCATCCCAACTCATCCAAACAAACACTGGTTTACCCACCACATGATCGAAAGGAACGAATCCCCATGCTCTAGCATCGAGTGAGTTATGCCTATTATCTCCCATCATCCAATAATAATCCTTCTTGAAGGTGTAATTAGTCACCACTTCATCATTGATCATGATCTGGTTGCCATTTACTTTTAAATCATTGCCTTCGTACTCGGTAATTACGGTTTTGTAAAGTGGTAATACTTCTAAATTCAAATCTATGGTCTTTCCTTCTTCAGGAATGTATAAAGGACCAAAAAAATCGTTATTCCAATTATAAGAAGGATCATGTGGAAAAATTCCGGAATCCCATTTCCCTTTTGATTCACTTCGTCGCTCTAGTTTAGCAATATTCGGATGATTTTTTGCTCTATTGTAGGCTGCATCTGTAACTGCTGCTAAGAAATAGGTGTTTTTTTCGGGATCCATGCCGATTCCATCAGTAATATCATATCTAGTTCTTAAGGTACTGATATCCGTATTGGTTGGTTGTGATTTGAACTGAACATCATACGAAAATTGAAGTTTCGCTCTATCTGGCAATGCATTTTGCTTACCATTAATGTACACATATCCATTTCTGACTTCCAATGAATCACCTGGTATACCCACGCAACGTTTTACATAATTCGTTTTTTTATCTACAGGTTTATAATAAGCCCTATCTGGAATAGTATACATGATATCAATAGTGTCAACTGGCCAATTGAATACAACGATATCGTTACGTTTTATCTTCTGGAATCCTGGTAATCGGAAATAGGGTAGTTGCAATTTGTTTAACCACGAACCTTCTTCCTTTGTATCATTAAATAAATATGATTTTTTATTAAGAAGCGGAATGGTATCATGCACCATAGGTGCAGCAACCGAAGTCATCGGTGTTCTTGCTCCATAATGAAATTTACTCACGAATAGGAAATCTCCAACGAGTAATGTTTTCTCCAGGGAGGACGTCGGAATGGTATAAGGTTGCATAAAATAAGTATGTACCAGCGTTGCCGCAATAATGGCGAATAAAATAGAACTAACCCAATCGCCACTTGAACTTTTTGGATGTAGACTTCTATCTTTTATATGCGTTACATTGGCAATATAATTGAGATAATAATTATAGAACCCTAAGGTGATGACCGACAAAAATGTATCGAGATAGGCGTTCTTTCCAAAGCTTCTTGCCGTTTCTACCCATATTACTGGGAACATGATCAGGTTTACAATGGGAACAAACAAAAGGAGCACATACCACCATGGACGATTGATGATCTTCATCAAAATAACGCCATTATATACAGGAACAAAAGCCTCCCAGACTTTATGGCCAGCTTTTACATAAAGTTTCCAAGTGCCTAATCCATGAATCACTTGAATTATCAAGATGAAAAGTAACCATTGTGTCCAACTCATATTGTTCTGTATTGTTAAGATCGTTTATTTGACGACTTTATAGTGTAATTGTTGCGAAAGTAACTAAAATAAATAATAAAGCAGATGGCTTTTAACCAATGTTTAAGACGTCTTTCATTGAGAAAACACCTGTTTTTCCATGTATCCATTCTGCCGCGATAACTGCACCTAATGCAAATCCTTTCCGGCTTTTGGCAGTATGATTCAATGAAATGGAATCTTCATCAGAAGTATATAAGACAGTATGAGTGCCAGGAACTGCTTCAATACGCTTTGAAGTCATAGGAATCGAAAGATCATCCTTTTTGTCAAGAGACCAAGATCTGTAATTAGTTTCGTTAATAATGTCTTCGGCTAAGGAAATAGCTGTACCACTCGGTGCATCAAGTTTTTTGGTATGATGTATTTCTTCTATCTCCACATTATATTGTGACTGAGACTTCATCAACTTTGCTAATTGCTTATTAATTTCAAAGGTGATATTCACACCCAAGCTAAAATTGGAAGCATAGAGAAATGCACCTTCGCTTTTTTCACAAAGTGATACCATGTCTTCATATGCATCTAGCCAACCAGTAGTTCCAGAAATCACAGGAACATTGTTTGTTAAACAGTTTGAAATATTTGAAACAGCGGCGTTAGGCACACTGAAATCTATAGCAACATCAGCATCGTTAATATTGTAAGAGGACTTTATATCTGCTTTTATGACAATAGAATGCTCACGACCTAAGGCAATCTTCTCAATTTCCTTTCCCATTCTGCCATAACCAAGTAATGCTATTTTCATTTTCTAGAATTTGAAATTGAGTGTCAGCCCCACATCGGAAGTTGCTTCCATTTCATTGAATTTATAGTGCGGACTTAATGAGAGATTATCATCCACATTATATTGCAGTAAATGTGCATCGACATTAGCATCAATAATATTAAGGGCATAAATACCAATGGTGACCAATAACGAAACTTCCTTGTTCCGCCTTAATTGGCGCTGTGCTTCAATCAAACCATTGTCAGTTATTACTGGCGTGCTTCCGACTCCGTAAAATTCATCGTCTGTAAAACCAGCCAATCTTCGTTTATAGGCATCACGATAACGTTTGTATTCATTATTGTTATCGACATAGAAATAAATACCCGTTCCCAATGCTGCATATACAATAGGGATTTTCCAATACTTTTTATTGTAGGCTTGACCTAGACCGGGTAATACCGCGGAATAAAAAGCCGCTTTAGAAGGTGCCAATGGATCTATCTCTGTTTTTTGTGAAGTCGTACCGATGATCTTTAGCTCCTCATCTTTATTGAGTACTGAATCTTTCTTGGTTTCTTGCTCTTGTGCTACTGCACATAAGGAAAAAACCAATAAGAGAGATGTTAGGATGAAACCCTTACTTTGCACGTTGAACCAATTTTTTAATGCGATTGAAGTCTTCTTCTGAATGAAAAGGAATCGATATTTTACCTTTACCATTCTTAGACACTTTAACGTCTATTTTATGTCCAAAGTATTCTGAAATTTCTTTAATGCCTTTTTTAATATATTTAGGTATTGCATCTTGGGTTGGAACAGAAACTTGCTTTGTCTTTTGATAATTTCGCACTAATTTTTCAGTGTCCCTAACCGATAATTTTTTAGATAGGATCTCTTCGTATATATCAAGTTGTGTGGATTGATTTTCGATATTGATGATCGCACGACCATGTCCCATAGAGATAAAACCATCACGTATCCCTGTTTGTATAATAGGATCTAATTTTAATAGACGTAAGTAATTTGCAATCGTAGACCGTTTCTTTCCAACGCGCTCGCTCATTTGCTCTTGAGTGAGTTGTATTTCATCAATTAATCGGTGATACGATAATGCAATTTCAATGGGGTCGAGATCTTGCCTTTGAATGTTTTCGACTAAAGCCATTTCCAAGGATTCCTGGTCGTTGGCGATGCGAATATATGATGGAATGGTTCCCAAACCAATTAATTTGGCAGCACGAAAACGGCGTTCTCCAGATACCAATTGGTATTTGTTGAATTCTAGTTTTCTGACCGTAATTGGTTGTATAACACCTAATTCCTTAATCGAAGAAGCTAGCTCACGGAGGGATTCTTCATTGAAATTGGATCTTGGCTGAAACGGATTCACCTCAATGGCATTGACATCAAGTTCAACAATACTACCTATTACCTTATCCGCATTCTTGTCCTGTACCGATTTTATGTCGTTGGAAGGATCGTTTAAAAGAGCCGATAACCCTCTACCTAAAGCTTGTTTTTTCGTCGCCTTTGCCATGACTAACTATTTTTCGTGATGATTTCCTTAGCCAAACTTAAATAATTACTTGCACCTTTACTACTTGCATCGTAATTTATTATGCTTTCCCCATAACTTGGAGCTTCTCCTAATCTCACATTTCGCTGTATTATGGTATGAAATACCATTTCGGTGAAATGTTTCTGTACTTCTTCCACCACTTGGTTCGATAAGCGGAGACGAGAGTCGTACATGGTCAATAATAAGCCTTCAATATCTAATTCTGGATTATGTATTTTTTGTACACTTTTAATGGTATTCAATAGTTTACCTAAGCCTTCCAAGGCGAAATATTCACATTGAATAGGTATCAATACGGCATCAGCGGCAGTCAAGGCATTTAGTGTCAATAATCCTAATGACGGCGCACAATCTATCAATATAAAATCGTAATCATCTTTAAGGTCTAAAATGGCCTTTTTCAACATGTACTCGCGCTCTTCCTTATCTACCAATTCTATTTCGATGGCAACAAGGTCGATATGTGAAGGTATGATATCCAAGTTTGGGGTATCAGTTTTTATAATGGCTTCCTTTGCGGTATTTGTGTGCTCCAATAGCTGGTATGTACCAATTTCAACAGAATCTACGTCAATGCCTAAGCCAGATGTTGCATTTGCCTGTGGGTCAGCATCAATAAGTAGCACTTTTTTTTCGAGTACCCCTAAGGAAGCCGCAAGATTAATTGAAGTTGTAGTCTTACCAACACCGCCTTTTTGGTTGGCTATTGCAATGATTTTGCCCATTAACTGATTTGGTTTTTGTGAGTATAAAAATACGATTATTCGGTCGAAATTAAAATGGAAGTTGTTAACAACCATTCAACTCTGGTCAACGGAATTTAGTCTATTAAAATCTCCAAAATCTTAATCGCGGCCTCACTGATCTTTGTGCCTGGTCCAAAGACAGCAACAGCACCGGCATCAAACAGATATTGGTAGTCTTGTTTAGGGATCACACCACCAACTATAACCATGATATCATCACGGCCGTATTTTTTAAGTTCATCGATAACCTGAGGCACCAATGTTTTATGGCCAGCCGCCAAAGAAGATACCCCAAGGATATGAACATCATTTTCTACGGCTTGTTTTGCAGCTTCTTGGGGTGTTTGGAAGAGTGGACCTATATCAACATCAAATCCTACATCGGCATAACCAGTCGCTACTACTTTTGCACCACGGTCGTGACCATCTTGACCCATTTTAGCAATCATGATGCGGGGCCTTCGGCCATCCTGTTCGGCAAATTTGTCCGCTAATCCCTGCGCTTTCTTAAAGGATTTGTCGTCTTTTATTTCTTTGCTATACACTCCTGAAAATGATTTTATTTGAGCCTTATATCTGCCAAAAACGACTTCTAAAGCATCGCTAATTTCGCCTAATGTGGCACGTTCTCGAGCCGCTTCAACGGCTAAAGCTAATAAATTTTCACTTTGAATCTTTGCAGCATCCGTTAATTTGGACAATGAAGCTTTTACTTTTTCAGAATCTCTTTCGGATTTGATTTGGTTTAACCGTTCGATTTGGGCATTTCTAACCGTTTGATTATCAATTTCTAAAGTCTGTATTGGATCTTCTTTATCCAATCTATATTTATTTACACCAATAATGATATCTTGACCAGAATCTATTCGTGCTTGTTTGCGGGCAGCTGCTTCTTCAATCCTGATTTTTGGGATTCCTGCTTCAATGGCCTTGGTCATTCCTCCCAATTCCTCAACTTCTTGAATAAGACCCCATGCTTTTTTCGCTATGTCATTTGTAAGCTTTTCAACATAATAACTTCCTGCCCAAGGATCGACGGTCTTAGTGATTTTTGTCTCTTCCTGTAAATAAATCTGTGTGTTCCTGGCAATTCGTGCTGAAAAGTCCGTCGGCAAAGCAATGGCCTCATCCAAAGCATTTGTATGCAAGGATTGGGTGCCGCCGAATACTGCAGCAGAAGCTTCTATACAAGTACGCGCCACATTATTGAACGGATCTTGTTCAGTGAGACTCCAGCCTGAAGTTTGACAATGGGTTCTTAGAGATAATGATTTTTCATTCTTAGGATTGAATTGCTTCACTAATTTAGCCCAAAGCAATCGGGCAGCACGCATTTTGGCAATTTCCATGAAATGATTCATCCCGATCGCCCAAAAAAATGATAAACGTGGTGCGAAAGTGTCTATATCCATTCCTGTGGCTAAACCCTTTCTGATGTATTCAAGGCCATCGGCAAGTGTATAAGCCAATTCAATATCGCAGGTGGCACCAGCCTCCTGCATATGATACCCGGAAATACTAATACTATTGTATTTAGGCATATACTTGCTTGTATATTCAAAAATATCTGAGATAATTCGCATGGATGGTGTTGGTGGGTAGATATAAGTATTCCGAACCATAAACTCCTTGAGAATATCATTTTGGATCGTTCCAGCCAATTGTTCTCGCTTGACACCTTGTTCTTCCGCGGCGACGATATAAAATGCTAATATTGGCAACACAGCCCCATTCATCGTCATTGAAACCGACATTTTGTCCAAGGGAATTTGATCAAAGAGGATTTTCATATCCTCAACGGAATCAATAGCAACACCTGCTTTACCAACGTCGCCCATGACACGCTCATGGTCAGAATCATACCCTCTATGGGTTGCGAGATCAAAAGCAACAGACAGTCCTTTTTGTCCTGCTGCCAAGTTCCTTCTGTAAAAAGCATTACTTTCTTCAGCAGTACTGAAACCTGCATATTGTCTGATGGTCCATGGTCTACGAACATACATGGTACTATAGGGGCCACGTAAGTTAGGAGCTATACCAGCAACAAAATCTAGGTGCCCTAAATTATCAATATCCTTTTTTGTGTAAACGGATTTAACAGCAATATCTTCCGCAGTATTAAATTGAGAAAATTCTTCTGAATTTAGTTTTCTGTTGCCTGGTCTTAATGCGATATGTTGTAAATCCTTTCTACCCACGTTCTAATTATCCTTAGGATTTAATAATTTACTTTTCGGGGTGGCAGAAGGTGGTGTTTTGGACATTTCCCTATTCTGTAAGGCACTATCTTCTGGTACTGGGATATTGGAAAAATCGACGTTATACAATTTCGCGTAAAACATATCCAAGGCCATGAAAGTCGCCAGAAATTTATCTTTTTGAATATCCCTGATTTTCGTTCTTAATGGTGAAGAAAAAATCTTGGAATTCATACTATTAGTGGAGATCAATGCATTGAAAGTGGTTCTAAGTGCTTCGTCTTGAATGTTTTCTCCCAGACAAACTACAGTATCACTGTTATAATTTAATCGATAGGTGCCATTATCATTGACCCAAAGATCCTTTTCCTTTTTCAAAGCCTCCAAGACAGCTCGTACATGGGCTGAAGTATTGGCTGGTTCAGGTCCCTCTCCAGAACTCGACAAGGCAATTAACACATTATAGCCTTGCGCCGGATTACGGGTATTCTTAGATAAATATTGTTTAAGGTCTTCTTCAAAACTATAAAAAGCCTCTTTGAGCAGTGGCGTATTTACCGAGCCAATGTTACACTTGATCGTGTCTTCTTTATCGGTGTAGCGATATTCAAATTTGTCTTCGCCACAGCTAGTTAATAAAAAGATAGTTGCAATTAATAAGGTGAATTTTGATTTCATTTTAATTTTAATTTTTTAATCGTTCTTGTTCTAATTTTTCTGCTAATCTTTTAGCAATTATTGGTTCTATTAATGTTTTGCGTTTATTCATTTTAACGAATGGGTAAAGTTCCAATTCATTTTTCATCTGATCCTTTATGTTGATCTGTTTATTGGTGCCTAGAATTATGTCTTCTAAAGCATCAAAACGGTTTTGTTCTTTTATGGCGCTTTCTTTTATTTTTCGCTGAATTGTTCCATCTTTTAATTGTTTCAAGAACCCTCCATTTGATTCTATTTCCTTAAAAAGTTGTAATGCTTTTTCGGCCAATTGGGAAGTCAAAGTTTCGATATAATAGGCGCCATCTGCTGGATTTGCAACTTTATCGAAATAACTTTCATGTTTCAATATAAGAAGTTGATTGCGCGAAATTCGTTCACCAAATTCATTGTCTTTGTGATAAATCGCATCATACGGCGAATTACAAATCGTATCTGCACCTCCAAGTATTGCACTCATACATTCTGTGGTAGTGCGTAGCATGTTATTGTTGTAATCGTAAATGGACATGTTTCTTTTTGAAGGAATGGTAAATATGTGACAATCCAATGTGATCCCGTATTCTATAGCTAACGCTTTATAAAGTTCTCGAAGTGCTCTTGCTTTAGCAATTTCAAAGAAGTAATTAGGACCTGTTGCGACTATGAAATTCAAAATAAAGGAATCCCGAGCTTTAGTAGTCATTATATCTTTATAATGATTCAAGTATTCGTTAGCATGCGCCAAGCCGTATGCCAGCTGCTGGATCATATTGGCTCCTGCATTTTGATAAAGTGACATATCAACACTAAGTATGCCTTTAAATGACTCAGATTGAATCATGATTTTATCCAGGATTTCATGATCTTGATCCAGATTGTAGTGCCAGTTTCCAGATTTGGCTAGATTGCCAATTAAGTCAAGATTAACATAAACTGTGGCATTTTTATGTTTTAAATAATTGGTTAATCTAATGATGAAATTTTCAGACAGGAATTCAAGTTTAAAATGAATTGTTGTTTCTGATAAATTGATATTCTTCAACAAGTGATATATAGATACAGCTTCGATAGGAACAACAAAAAGTATACTTTCGGCTCCTCTATTTAGCACATTGAGCGCCTTTGTGTTCGCTTGTGTTACGGATGAAACAAAGATTTCTTGGCAGATTTTCCATTGGGTTCCTCGGCAACTGGATACTTCTGGCAATGTCTCGAATTCGTCTGAATGATAAAAGGGCTTGACATCAATATCTTCTGGAGAATTCCAAACAAGAATTTCATTATAATCGGCACCCTTAAGGTCAAATTGTATTTTCTGTTTCCACTGTTTGGAAGAGACACTGTCAAATTCATTGAACAAAGAATCACTCATTATCTTTCTGTTTTGCGATACTATCTTCGTATTCTATAATATAGATTTCTTCCTTATCTTTTTTCATATAGTACTCCTCTCGGGCAAATTTCTCAATACCCTCTTCAGTCTCCAGTTTCTTTATTTCTTTGGCGTCAGCTTCAATGCCATTATTATAATGTTCCTTTTGTTTATTGGCTTTGTCTTTCTCAGCATTCAATTCCATATGTGCGATAAGAGAATTACTATCAAAAAACAACATCCATATGATAAAGGCCAAAAGACCTAACCCAAATACGTTCTTGAAGGGTTTTATGTATTTATGATTCTTTATCTCACTCCAGTTCATTGCAATCTTTGATTGATAATGGTTCTGACGATATCAACTGCTACAGTATTGTATTTATTATTCGGGATGATGATATCTGCATATTCTTTCATAGGCTCGATGAATTGCTCATGCATTGGTTTGAGCGTGGTTTGGTAGCGTGTTAATACTTCATCGATATCTCGTCCGCGTTCTGCTAAGTCTCTTTTAAGTCTTCTGATCAATCGTTCATCACTATCGGCATGCACAAAAATATTGATATCGAACATATCTCGTAGCTCCGGGTTCGTTAAAATCAAGATTCCTTCCACGATAACAACTTTTTTCGGTTTGGTTTTTAAAGTTTCACCAGTTCTGTTGTGTTCCACGAATGAATATATTGGTTGATCGATGGTATTACCTTTTTTAAGCTCTTTTAAATGCTCGATCAAAAGCTCAAAATCAATGGAACTAGGATGGTCAAAATTTATTTCTACACGCTCGTCATAAGTGAGGTGAGAGGTGTTCTTGTAATAGGAATCTTGAGAGATAACTTCAACCTCTTCATTACGAAGCTCTTCAACTATCTGATTGACGACGGTTGTTTTTCCGCAGCCAGTACCTCCTGCAATTCCTAATATTAGCATGTACTCTTAGTGAATTTTATCTTTTTACAAATGTAATTAATTGCTTCAATTTATTCTCCAAGTTTAGCAACTTCCTCAACTGTAAATATCTTATTATTTTTGTTGCCCCAAGAATTCGTGATATAATTCATGACGTCAGCAACTTCTTCGTTATATAGCCCCAAAGGCGCCATTGCATTATTATATGTTTTTCCGTTAACAGTTATTTCACCAATCTGACCGAATTTTACAGCCATGATGCTCTCTTTGCGATTTGCACTTAGATAGTCTGATTTAGCTAGTGGTGGAAAAGCGTTTTCAATACCTTCGCCATTTGTTTGATGGCAAACAACACAAAAATCCTCATAAATAATTTGGCCTCGGGCTAAACTCTCTTTGAATGTATCGTCCTGATTTTTCTCGTTGGAAGCACAGGCAATAATTAAAATGCCGCAAAGTACGATACTGGATACTATGAATTTCATTAGCAAGGGTTTTAGGATTTAGGCACAATTCGCAATATGCCTTCATTTTCTACGGCCATATAAATGTAGCCATCTGGTCCTTGTCTCACATTACGCAATCGTCCAATATCCTCGAATAATTTTTCACGTGCGACCACTTTATTATCCTGGAATTCCAATCTTTCGAGATATTGAAAAACCAAAGATCCGACGAGTAAATTTCCTTTCCATTCAGGATATATATCACTGGTAATGTACGTCATGCCGCTAGGGGCGATTGAAGGAACCCAGTAATAAATAGGTTGTTCCATGCCTTCGGCTTCTTTCTTGTAGGTAATAACGGTGCCGCTATAATTTATCCCGTAAGTTATCACAGGCCATCCGTAATTCTTGCCTTTTTCAATGATGTTTATTTCATCCCCACCACGCGGACCATGTTCATGATTAATTATTTTACCAGTTTGCGGATGCTTCACAAGGCCTTGAGGATTCCTATGACCATAAGAATAAATGGCATGTTTAGCTTGAGGGTCATTTGCAAATGGATTGTCTTTTGGTATTCGACCATCGTCATGTATTCTGTAGATTTTCCCACAGTCTCGAGTAATATCTTGAGGGTTAACATCTCGGTTGCCTCGATCGCCAATCGAAAAATATAAATAGCCTTCATTGTCAAATTCTAAACGAGATCCATGATGTTGACCTTTTGTCGAGTTGGGGCCTGCTTTGTACAATACTTCTTGGTCAATCAAAAGACCATTTTTAAGCTTTGCTCGCATGATTGCTGTATTGGCACCTTCGCCTTCTCCCTCGGAAGATGAATACGACATATAGATCCAACCATTATCCTCATAATTAGGATGTAATTCAATATCAAGTAATCCTCCCTGACCTCTCGCTGAAACTTTAGGTGGGTTAGGTACTTTGGTTTTAATACCATCCTTAAAATGAATAAGATCACCAGCTTTTTCGGTAATAAGCATACTTCCATCAGGTAGGAAGGCCATTCCCCACGGTATACTAAGGTCTGGAACCACAACCTCTGTTGTATATTCAAGATTTGGGGAAGTGGTGATTTCAATATCATTTTTCTTTGTTTGACCACATGAATTAAGGCCACAAAGGACAACTGCTCCGATGAAAATCCTAGTTAAATTTGAATACATTTTTTATTGTTTTAAAATCGAGTAGAATTTACAAATAATTTGATTAAATCTTAAAAGAAACATATATATTTGCAGTCCTTAAAAAGGATAACCATTTCGGGGTTTAGTACCGCATCAAGTGCGGCATAAACTACGCTCAGAAAATTAAGCTTATAGAGGCGATGTTTGGCAATAGAATATCAAACACGTTTCAATTAAAATTCGGGGTGTAGCGTAGCCCGGTTATCGCGCCGCGTTTGGGACGCGGAGGTCGTCACGCTCGAGGCGTGACCACCCAAAAAAGAGTTTAGATGTTCGTTTATATTTTATATAGCGAGAAACGTTCAAGATATTATGTAGGTCAGACTACTGATATTAATAAAAGATTGAAAAGACATAACCTTGGAATTGTTCCCT
This sequence comes from uncultured Flavobacteriaceae bacterium, assembly GCA_965530995.1. Taxonomy (GTDB): domain Bacteria; phylum Bacteroidota; class Bacteroidia; order Flavobacteriales; family Flavobacteriaceae; genus JABABD01. The sequence continues at coordinate 177 of CBESOB010000055.1, read as the reverse complement.
CCACCAAGAGTGGGGCTCCTTGGAAATTGGTTTTGCAAATTGAAGTTTTATCACGGTCCGAAGCAATGACTCTGGAGCGACGAATAAAAAAAAGAGGAGCAAAACGTTATTTAGATAACCATTTCGGGGTGTAGCGTAGCCCGGTTATCGCGCCGCGTTTGGGACGCGGAGGTCGTC
>CBESOB010000054.1:0-14860 GCA_965530995.1 uncultured Flavobacteriaceae bacterium | reverse complement strand
ACTAGGGATCGAACCTAGACTCTTTGGTACCAAAAACCAATGTGTTGCCAGTTACACCATAGGCCAATATCCTGAAATGCGAGTGCAAATTTAGAACAAACTTTTATTTGCACAAACAATTTAGGCATAAAACTTGAAAAATAGTATACACACTAAACTCACAATACTTAACGTTTCCTTAAAAAATTCATAGTCTAATCTTTTTATTCTTAAATTCGCCCTCAAGTAAATCACTAAATTATATGGCTCACTTCAATTTCAATAAATGGAACACCATTTTAGCATGGGTTTCTTTTGCTGTCGCATTGATCACATACAGTTTGACTGTTGAACCTACCGTTAGTTTTTGGGACGCTGGAGAATATATTCTTACCGCTTCCAAATTACAAGTTGGACATCCTCCTGGAGCTCCTTTATTTCAAATGTTCGGTGCGTTTTTCTCCATGTTTACCACAGATCCATCACAAATTGGATTGATGATGAATATGATGAGCGCATTTTCCAGTGCTTTTACAATTTTGTTCATGTTCTTGACCATAACCTTGTTATTGCGCAAACTTGTTGGAAAAGAAGATAAATTATCCACAGGTCAAGCCTATGCCATTCTTGGAAGTGCCTTGGTAGGGTCATTGACATTTACTTTTACAGACTCTTTTTGGTTTAATGCCGTGGAAACAGAAGTATATGCCATGGCGACACTTATAATGTCGGGTATGTTTTGGCTAGGTTTGCGTTGGGAAAGAGATATGAATAAGCCTCGTGGCAATAAATGGTTAATATTGATCTCGTTCATTATTGGCCTATCTTTTGGAGTTCATTTTATGGGTTTATTAACCATTCCAGCTATCGGTCTCATATATTTCTTCAAGAATTACAAGGAGGTAACGGTTAAGAATTTCATTATCGCCAATGTAGCTGTAGTTGCGGTATTATTGGCCATCTTCAAATTATTATTACCAAATGCGCTTACCTTCTTTGGTGCCTCGGAAGTATTTTTTGTCAATTCCATAGGATTGCCTTTTAATTCAGGAAGCATCATCGCAGGATTGACCATAATCGCTGGATTCTATTTCGGTTTGAAATACACAAGAGACAAGAAATTGAAATTAGCAAACACTTTGCTATTATGTGTGTTATTCATTTCAATTGGATTCTCCTCATGGATGATGTTACCAATTCGCGCCAATGCCAATGTGGTAGTAAACGAAAATAATCCTTCGAGCGCACGTGAATTACTAGCATATTATAATCTAGAACAATATCCAGAAACACACTTATTCTATGGACCTCAATTCACAGATCAATATTCTGGATTAGATGAAAACGATCCTTATGTAGACGATAAACCTAAATACGAAAAAGACAAGGATAAAGGCGAGTATATCGTTGTAAACGAATATGAGCGGGCCAAGCAAAACTACAACTCAGAACACGCTTCTATCTTACCAAGGATGTGGAGTACGGAGCATGCAGAAAATTATTTGTTGTTCACTGGTTATTTGGATTTTAAGATCAAACCAGATTACCAGATGGAAAATGATCTTCGTAAAAATGTTAATGATTTCAGGAATGATATTGCACGTGGCATGGTCGATTATGAAGATTACCATAAATTCCTGAAACGCTTCGGACAGTACATAGATATAGAAAAACCGAGTCTAGGTAGTAATGTTTCATACCTATTAGAATATCAATTGGGGTATATGTACTGGCGTTATTTTATGTGGAATTTTGTTGGACGTCAGGATGACATACAAGGGAAATACAATAATCACGGGAACTGGATCAGTGGCGTTAAGCCAATTGACGAATGGCATTTGGACATGTCGCAAGACAACCTGCCTAGCGATATGAAAAATAACAAGGGTCGAAATATGTATTATTTTCTACCATTGATTCTAGGTTTAATTGGTTTATTTTTCCTATTCAACACGGACAAGAAACTCTTTTGGGTCTTGTTGGTTTTCTTCCTGTTTACGGGACTGGCCATACAAGTGTATACCAATGTACGGCCTTTTGAACCGCGAGAACGAGATTATAGCGTTGTGGGCTCATTTTATGTGTTTGCCATATGGATCGGTTTTGGGGTTTACGCCATTTACAATGCCTTGCAGAAATACACTTCTGGCAAACTCATGGCTCCCATAATAACTGTGATCTGCTTGATTCTTGTACCAGGTATCTTGGCGGCGAATAACTGGGACGATCATGATCGATCAGGTAAGTATACGGCTCAGGCCATGGCCCACAAATATTTAGATTCATGCGCAGAGAATGCCATACTTTTCACCATCGGGGATAATGACACTTTTGCACTTTGGTATGCCCAAGAAATTGAAGGCTATAGAACCGATGTAAGAGTTGTAAACACAAGTCTGTTCCAAACCGATTGGTATATTGATCAAATGAAAAGAAAGGCCTACGAAAGTGACCCGATACCATCTCAATTTACTCATGACCAGTACAAATATGGTACACGTGACTATGTAGTGAAACAGCCAATCACCAAAGACACAATGAATATCAAGGATTTTTTGAATTGGATAGGCAATGACAATCCAAAGACAAAGGTCAAATATATCTTACAGCAATCCGGTGAAGATGTTAGCTACTACCCTAATCAGTACTTAAATTCTAACTACTTTCCTACAGAGCATGTTCGCATTCCGGTGGACAAGGCAACTGTTTTGGAGAATGGCGTGGTAAAACCTGAAGATGCTGATGAAATTGTGCCTTATATCGACATTAGGATAAAAGGTAGCGCACTATATAAAAACCGTTTGTTGATGTTGGATATAGTCGCAAATAATGAGTGGAAACGACCAATTTATTTTACAGGTGGCGCATTTTCAGAAGATGATTATATTTGGATGAAGGATTATTTACAGCTTGATGGCATGTGTTACAAATTAGTTCCTATTTATACACCTGTAGACCGTGCCAACCCATTTGATATGGGTCGAGTTGACTCTGAATTAATGTACGAAAAAGTAAAAAAATGGAATTGGGGAAATAGTGAAAGTGATAATATTTACCATGACACTGAAACGCGAAAGAATGCAATAACCTACAGAGGCAATTTGGCGAGATTAGTAGAGCAGTTCATAAACGAAGACGAACCCCAAAAAGCAGAAGAAATTGCGGATCTGGCCATTGAAAAAATGCCTGTTGAGTATTTTGGTTATTATACATTACTCGAACCATATATCAGCGCCTATTATGAAGTAGGTTCCGATGAGAAGGCACGTAACTTATATATGCAGGTCTCTGCCAAGTATCAGGAAAACCTGAAATATTATAGTGAATTAGAGGTTGATAAGCAGTATGATCTTGCGGAAGACATCATCACGGATATTGAGCGTTACAAAAGTTTAGTTGGCATTGTTGCATTATATGATAAGGACAAAGCAGATGAAGAAATGGATGCATTCAGGAATCATTTAAAATTATTCAATCATTTCTATGAGAACGATGCTGATGATATAAACTTAGTACCAGAAGATGCAGATCTACCAGAAAATGAAGATAGCATCAAGATGATCATAGATAGCTTGAAACAAGAATAACCATGATTTTTCCAGCAAAAACCCCAAGTTTCATAAAGAAATTATTCCATAACTATGTTTGGGATTTTTTTTCTGAACGAAAAGATTCTACGGAGAAGGTTCTTTATCTCACTTTTGACGATGGCCCAGAATCTGAAGCCACTGAATTTGTCTTGAAAGAACTTGATAAATACAACGCCAAAGCCACTTTTTTCTGCATTGGATCAAACGTCGAAAAAAATCCTCAAATTTTCAACGAGGTCATTTCCAAAGGCCATGCCATTGGCAATCACACCCAAGATCATCCCGAAGGCTGGAAAACCGATACATCTGAGTATATAGAAAACACCTTGGAGGCAGAAGAAAAAATTAAAGAACATAATATACCAAAGTTATTTCGCCCGCCCTATGGACGTATAAAAAGAAAACAAGGTAAAAGACTAAGAGCTCTAGGTTACAGAATAATTATGTGGGATGTTGTTGCCAAGGATTGGCTTCAAACTATTTCTGAGGAAGAATGTCTTTCCAACATTATAGACAATGCGTCTAATAGAAGTATTATCGTGATGCACGATAGTATGAAAGCGCTTAAGAATGTGCGACATACACTTCCAAAAGTACTGGATCATTTTAGTAAAGAGGGTTACAAATTCGAAAAAATCGCTTAGATATATTCTTGGATGATCCCAATTAATGTATTGGCATCTTGCTCACCACTTTGGCGCCATTTCATTTCACCATTCTTATAGATAATAAGTGTAGGCAATCCTTTTACACGGAGTGCTTCGGAGAGTTCTTTATTCTTATCTACATCAATCTTGATGACTTTGGCTTTATCACCTAGTGCTGCCGCAACATCTCGCAATACAGGATGCATGGCAGTAGATTGATCATTCCATTCAGTATAAAAATCTAATAGAACTGGAATTTTCACGTCTATTAATTCCCCGAATTTTGACATACTTAAAGTTTTAAATCAATGTCTATAATACAAATATAACATTTCCACGCAATTAAGCAGTGGGAGTGCCTTTTTTGAGCTCGATTACAGTAATTTCCGGCCAGATACCAACACGTCCTGGATAGCCTAAATAACCAAACCCTCTATTAACATTGATATATTGTCCGAGCTCCTTATAAATGCCTGCCCAATACTTATAACGCCATTTTACAGGACTCCATTTGATCCAACCAGGGATTTCAATGCCAAATTGCATTCCATGTGTATGCCCACTTAAAGTCAAATGATAATGATAATCATCTTGTATCACTTCTGTTTCCCAATGCGAAGGGTCATGACTCATTAAGATCTTGAAATCATTGGCATCAATATTTAAAGCGGCCTTTTTAAGGTCCCCTGCTTTCTTGAATCCGCCTTTACCCCAATTCTCAACACCTACCAGCGCAATTCGCTCACCATCTTTTTCAATGAATCTACTTTCATTAAGAAGCAAATCGAACCCCATTTCCTTTTGGATCGCTTTCAACTCTTCAAGATTCTGCTCTTTTTCTTCCTTTGTCGGCCAAGTCACATAATCACCATAATCATGATTACCCAACACCGAATAAACGCCATCCTTTGCCCTTAATTCGCCAAACAATTCCTTCCAAGGTGTCATTTCAGAAGCCTTGTTATTCACCATATCACCAGTAAACAAAATAGTATCTGACTTTTGCTCATTGACTAAGTTAACAGCGTATTCAATTTTTTTACGATTGTCAAAACTACCAGAATGTATGTCACTTATTTGTGTGATTCTATACCCATCGAAAGCTTCAGGTAAATCCTCAAAATATAATGTGTAATCCAACACCTTAAAATTGTATTTCCCTTTATGCATTCCGTAAAGCAACGCACCAAAAGGCAACGAAGCCAATCCAAGGGCAATGAGACTAACAAATCGTCTTCGAGAAGGCATGAAAAATGTTTCTTTCGCAGTTAACTTATCATACACTCCAGATGCAATCCTAACGATGTCTTCAGCAAATAAAATAGGTACAATTACCAAGTTAAGCGCCATGAAAGCCAATAGAAAACCAAAGGCATAGCTTTTAGGAGGTGTTAAGACTCGCCCCTCTGAAGCACCCGTGAAATTATAGATGAAATTACCAATGACCAATAGTGCCAAGATAATAAAAACATATTGGAACCAACTATTCTTGGTAATGGTCTTTATAGCTTGGAACCCATAAACACTGAGTAAAGCATAAAACACAATGAATACAATCCATCGTAACATAGTAGGAGTTATTTATACAAAAATACGGCAATTTAACATTTGAATAGCTTAATTAAAATAAGTTTAACTAAACTATCAATATTTGCTATCTTTCTGTTTGAAAATAGTTGACAATTAAATTACTGATCACCACACCTATATTTTAAAAACCAACATAAACATGAAACGAAGAAACTTCATTAAAAACGCCTCTTTAACCGGAGTAGGATTGGCTGTAGGCAGCTCTTTAGCTAGTTGCGCAGAAACAGAATCAAAACCGTCTGACGCTAAAGCTTTGGACGGCACGGGTAAAGCAACATTACCCTTGGTAATAGCCACTTGGCATGTCATTGACGCAACAGCCAAGGCCATGGAAGTACTTCAAGAAGGTGGTACCGCTTTAGATGCCGTTGAAAAAGGTTGCATGATCGAAGAAGCCAACGAAAAAGGGCAATCTGTGGGCAAAGGCGGTTTGCCAGACCGCGAAGGCAAAGTCACGTTAGATGCCTGCATCATGGACAAACACGGTAATTGTGGAGCTGTCGTATATCTGCAAAATATCACGCATGCGGTTTCTGTAGCCAGAAAAGTCATGGAAGACACGCCTCATGTCATGCTTGCTGGTGAAGGCGCAAAACAATATGCCATATCACAAGGTTTTGAGCCAGAAGATTTATTGACCGATGCCTCTAAAGAGGCCTGGGAAAAATGGAAAGTCGAGTCTAAATACAAACCTATTATCAATATAGAAAATCATGATACCATTGGCATGTTGGCCATAGATAAGAATGGGGATATATCAGGCGCTTGTACAACCAGTGGGCTTGCGTACAAAATGGCCGGGCGCGTTGGTGACTCACCAATAATAGGATCTGGTCTTTTTGTTGACAATGAAATTGGTGCCGCAGTAGCGACAGGACTGGGTGAAGAAGTCGTGAAAACCGTTGGTAGTTTTTTGGTCGTCGAGTTGATGCGCCAAGGTAAGTCACCTCAAGAAGCTTGTGAAGAAGCCATTAGTAGAATCGTCAGCAAACCCAATAGCAATTACAAGAATTTTCAAGTGGGTTATATCGCTGTAAATAAAAATGGCGAAACAGGCTCATATTCCATACACCAATGGTTTAGCATGACGAAATTTCAAGATAGTGTGAACGAACAAATACAATCTGATTATTTCAATAAAAGTTGATTAATCAGCGAAAGTCAACTCGCCTTTAGCCTCTTTTTCCTTGAATTCTTTTACCAGATCCAAGGCATCAGGAATCACATCACTACAGAGAATGATCAAGGACCCTTTTACCGCGTTTTTAACCGCATAGGTAATAGCCTCTTTTTCTGATGGGATAATAGTGGTCTTCTTGTTTGGGTCTTTCATTTTAATACCATCATCTAGCATCTTGATGAGTTCTTCTTCCGTTTTTCCTCGTAAGCGTTTGTCCTGCCTGATGATGATTTCATCAAACATCTCGGCGGCAATGCTACCCATCTCATTATTGTCTTCAACACGCCTATCACCTATTCCTGCAATAATACCCACTTTTACTGTGCATTCTAATTCATCTACGAATTTTTGCAAGCCACGCATACCTGCAGGGTTATGCGCATAATCCAAGAGGATAGTAAAGTTATTGAATTCAAACATATTAAGACGCCCAGGCGTTGTTGTTGCGGATGGAATAAAAGTTTCTAAAGCGGCTTTAATGTCCTCGATACTGATGCCTTGAACATGGGCAGCCAAAATTGCGGGCAACACATTCTGAATCATGAATTTTGCCTTCCCTCCATATGTGAGTGGAATATCCTCAGCTTTCATGATGCGCATTTTCCATTCGCCTCTACAAATCGTCACAAATCCATTTTCATAAATTGCCGTTATGCCATTCAATCGCTGTAATGCCTTAATTCTAGGATTGTTCTCATCCATAGAAAATAAGGCGACGTTACATTCAACAGTGCGCCTCATATCGTAAACTAGGTCATCATCAGCATTCAAGATCGCATATCCATCGGGCAATACCGTTTCTGGGATGACGCCTTTTACTTTTGCTAATTGTTCAACTGTATTAATACCACTCAATCCCAAGTGATCCGCGGCCACATTGGTCACGATCCCGACATCACATTTCTTAAAACCGAGTCCAGCGCGCAATAAACCTCCTCTGGCACACTCCAAGACCGCAAAATTGACCGTTGGGTCTCTCAATACGAACTCAGTACTAGCAGGGCCAGTACAGTCTCCCTTCATTAGTAATCTATTCTGGATATAAACCCCATCACTGGTGGTATATCCCACACGATAGCCATTCATTTTTGCGATATGGGCAATCAATCTAGTCGTAGTTGTTTTTCCATTGGTTCCAGAAATCGCTATTATAGGTATGCGACCAGTATCCCCTTTTTGAGGAAACAATTTATCGATGACTGGGGCTGCTACATTTCTTGGCAATCCAGTCGTCGGTGCCAAATGCATCCGGAATCCTGGACCTGCATTCACTTCGAGAACCGCACCACCTGTTTCAGATAATGGTTTTGTGATGTCTGTGGTCATAATATCGATGCCGCAAATGTCTAGGTCAATGACCTTTGAAATACGCTCTGCCATTGCTACGTTAGCAGGATGCAAAATATCAGTCACATCTTCGGCAGTACCTCCTGTACTTAAATTTGCCGTGTCTTTCAAAATCAACTTTTCGCCATCTGTGATGACTGAATCCACGGTATAACCAGCATCTTTTATAATGTTCTTGGTGAGGTCGTTTGTCGTGATCTTTGTCAAGACATTTTCATGACCATATCCACGTCTTGGATCCTTGTTCACCTCATCTATAAGCTCTTGAATGGTAGATTTTCCATCACCAACAACGTGAGCCGGTGTACGTATGGCAGCAGCTACCAACTTATTATTAATGACTAGCAATCTATAATCTTCTCCAGTGATAAATTTTTCTACGATAATGGCACCACTACGAGAACTTTCTTTTGCATGATTAAAGGCGACCAGCGCGTCATCGTAATTTTGTATGTCGACCGTAATGCCTCTACCATGATTTCCATCAACAGGCTTAATAACCAAAGGGTAACCCACATAACGGCAAGCATCTTCTAAGCTTCGTTCGCGACGAATAATGTCGCCTCTAGGCACTTCGACTTCCGCTTGTTCTAAAAGGTATTTGGTATCTTCTTTGTCGCAAGCCAATTCAACTCCTATACTACTAGTTTCGCTAGTAACTGTTGCTTGTATTCGTTTTTGATTGGCACCATAACCCAATTGGCATAATGAATATTTATTCAGTCGAATCCATGGAATACCCCTACTTACGGCTTCTTCAACAATAGAACCAGTACTTGGCCCTAATCGTTCAGATTCACGTAATTCTCGCATGCGTTGAATATCATCTTCAAGATCATAATCTTTTCCATCGATCAATGCTTGACAAACATCTACGGCAGCCTTGGCAGCATGGCGACCAACACTTTCTTCAATATACGAAAAGACCACATTATAAACACCCTTATCGCCATAACCACGTGTGCGACCAAAACCAGTATCCATTCCGGCAAGGGTTTGTATCTCTAGGGCAATATGCTCTATGATATGACCCATCCAGGTACCATCATCTACACGCATGAAAAATCCGCCTTCACATCCTTCAGAACACCGATGCGAATACATACTCGGAAACTTCTCTTTCAATCGTTCGGCGAATCCAGGAATCTTATTGGACGGCAATTCTTCCATTTCCTGAAGGTCTAAGACCATGACAATGAGTTTATGACGGCGAATTGACCAATAATTTGGACCGCGCATGGCATTAATACTGACGATTTTCATTTTGATTAGTGTTAAATTAGTAAATGCGAAAGAATATAAATATATACAATTTCTATAGAAAAAATTAGTTTATTTTTGCCCAATATAATTTTTAAGCACATGCAATGCAGTTGATAAAAGGTACGCTCATTCCCATTGGCGGAAATGAAGATAAGGGCATTCATGGGGACGAAAAATACACCTTAGAATTCGTTGAAGAAGGTATATTATCCCATGTGGTAAGAGAAGCTGGAGGAATAGATGCGAAAATTGTAGTGATCCCTACGGCTTCTAGTATACCAAAAGAAGTGGGAGAAAATTATTTAGCCGCCTTCAAAAAACTAGGTTGTAAAAATATTGAAATATTGGATATTAGGGAGAAAGCGGATTCAGATAGGCAAGCATCGTTGGATTTAGTGAAGACTGCGAATTGCATTATGTTCTCTGGAGGTGACCAATCCAAGATTTCTGATAAAATTGGAGGAACAACACTTCATAAGGTCATGAAGGACCGCTACTTGAATGAAGAAGGGTTCGTTATTGCTGGCACTAGTGCTGGAGCCATGGCCATGACAAATAAAATGATTGCTGGAGGGAGTGCTGCAGATGCTTTTATAAAAGGAGCGGTAATCATGCGCGAAGGTTTGGGGTTTATTCCTGAATTGGTATTAGATACTCATTTCATACAAAGGGGTCGTTTTGGAAGGCAATCTGAGGCAGTCGCGAAATACCCAAACCTTATAGGAATTGGTTTAGCAGAAGATACCGGTATGATCATTAAGAACGGGAATGACTGTACAGTGATTGGCTCTGGAATGATCATAATTTTTGACGGAAGTAAAATTACCATCAACCATGAGAAACATTTGGAAGATGGCACGCCTATGACCATGGCAAATCTTACGGTTCATGTCCTTTCAAATAGTGATCAGTACGACATCAAAAAACGAAAAGTGACCGTCTTACCTATTGAAGCTCCGTTTATCTAAATTCCTACGCAGGCAGGAATCTCATTAATAAAAGTTACGAAGCATGAATTGATTCTTGATCTCGCGTTAGCGATTGCAGCGACATCCTTTTGCTTTTTGGCAAAAGATATAGTGAAAAGCGCGACCTTTAGGTAACGCCAAAAAAATCAGTATTAATTAAAAGGACTCCCTTTTTCGAAGGGATTTTACCTATAAATTGAGATCTCTTCGTTGCCTTTTGAAGTTTTATAGCCTCGATACATGCCTTCGGTATTGAACGGCATGGTGATATTACCCTTTGCATCAACGGCAATTAATCCGCCATCACCATTGATTTCTAAAATCCTTTTATTGATCACTTCATTTGCGGCATTCTCAAGAGACATGTTTTTATACTCCATTAAGCATGACACATCATATGCCACAACACCCCTAATGAAGAATTCTCCACTTCCTGTGCAACTCACAGCGCAGGTTTTATTATTGGCATAAGTTCCTGAACCAATCATCGGGCTATCTCCTACACGTCCCCATTTCTTGTTGGTCATACCTCCAGTGGATGTTGCTGCAGCTACATTTCCATATTTATCGCAGGCTACGGCACCAACAGTACCAAATTTACCTTCTTTTTTTACACTATGGTCCAACTGAAATGTATCACTGTCCTTTATACCCTGCCATTGCTGGTAACGCACTTCATCATAAAAATACTCCGGGTCTTCAATGACATGGTCATTACTCTTTGCGAACTGCATGGCGCCTTCTCCGGCCAGGAACACATGATAGCTTTTCTCCATGACATCGCGAGCCAGTGATACAGGGTTTTTTATTCCCGTTACCAAAGACACGGCACCTGCCTCTTGATTCTTGCCTTCCATAATGGCAGCATCCATTTCGTGTGTGCCTTCTGCCGTAAATACAGATCCCTTCCCAGCATTGAATAGAGGCGAGTTTTCCAAAAGTTCAACAGAAGCCTCAACGGCATCTAAAGAAGTACCACCATCTTCCAATATGCTATAACCCTTGTCTAAAGAGGCCTTTAAAGTAGCCCTGTATTGGTCTTCCAACTCAGATGTCATGAGGCCTTTTACCAAAGTACCTGCACCACCATGTATGACCATTGAGAAATTTTTCATCTATAGATTTTTTACTGTCGAAAATTACAAATTGCATTTCAATTCAAGCCATAAGTTTCGTAGATTTATGTTCTTATAAAACAACCAACATGTCAGACCAAAAACGACTTTTCCTAGTCGACGCTTATGCCTTGATTTTCAGAGGCTATTATGCCTTCATAAAGAATCCACGAATCAATTCAAAAGGCACGGATACGTCTGCAATACTTGGCTTCATGAATTCTCTATTGGATGTGATCAAGCGTGAACGGCCTGATCATTTGGCGGTTTGTTTTGACAAAGGTGGTAGCGTGTCTCGCAATGAGATGTTTGAGGAATATAAGGCTAATCGAGATGCCACGCCAGAAGCCATAAAAATTGCGGTACCATACATTTACGACATCCTTAAAGCAATGCATATTCCGATTATGGTGAAAGAAGGTTTTGAGGCAGATGACGTTATAGGGACTCTCGCCAAGAAAGCAGAAAAAGAAGGCTATAAAACCTTCATGGTAACGCCAGACAAGGATTTTGCGCAGCTGGTAAGCGAGAACATCTTCATGTATCGACCTGTCTTTGGTGGCGGTTATGAAACTTGGGGCATCCCTGAAGTTCAGAAAAAATTTGAGGTCGAAAGTCCCTTACAGGTGATTGATTTTCTGGGTATGATGGGTGATTCTGCAGATAATATTCCTGGATTGCCTGGTGTAGGTGAAAAAACGGCCAAAAAATTCATAGCACAATACGGAAGTATGGAAAATTTGCTGGCCAACACCCATGAACTCAAAGGCAAGATGAAAGAAAAGGTGGAAGCGGCCAAGGAACTTGGAATGCTTTCAAAAGAATTAGCAAAGATCATATTGGATGTGCCTGTTGAATTCGATGCAAAAGACTTTGAAATGTCTGAACCAAATATTGAAGGCGTGATGACCATTTTTCAGGAACTTGAATTCAGGCGATTAATAGATAATTTCAATAAAACATTCTCCGCAGAAGCAACTAAGGAAGTTTCAAAAACAAGCGAACCTAAAGTAGCCCCTAAAAAACAAACTTCTGCAGGTGAAGGGCAGTTTTCATTATTCGGTGGTGATATTGCACCCACCGAAGAAAAAGCAGTATCTGCTACTGGTAGAAAAACCATTGCGACCACGGATCATTTGTATCAAAGTGTAGCCCCTGGCATGGCCTTGAAATTGTTCATATCAAATCTACTAAAGCAAAAAAGCGTATGTTTTGACACGGAGACGACTGGCTTGAACCCTATAACGGCGGAACTTGTAGGCATCGCATTTTCTTGGGAAGTAGGAAAGGGGTTTTATGTGCCATTTCCAGAAAAGCGAGACGAATCTCAAGAGCTAATTGAACAATTACGTCCATTTTTTGAAGATGAAACCATTGAGAAAATAGGCCAAAACCTTAAGTATGACATTAAAGTGCTGAAAAAATACAACCTAGAAGTCAAAGGTAAATTGTTCGATACTATGTTGGCGCATTACCTCATCAATCCGGACATGAGACATAATATGGATGTCCTTGCTGAAACGTATCTTAATTACACGCCAGTTTCAATTACCGAATTAATAGGTAAAAAAGGTAAAAATCAGCTTTCTATGAGACAAGTCCCTCTAGAACAACAAACGGAATATGCTGTCGAGGATGCCGATATTACACTGCAGTTAAAGGAGCATTTCGAAAAAGAATTGGGAGAAGCCAATACACAGAAATTATTTGATGACATCGAGATTCCCTTAGTGCGCGTTCTCGCCGATATGGAATTGGAAGGCATCAATCTGGATGCTAAGTTCCTTAATTCGCTTTCAGAAGATTTGAATCGCGACATCGCCATACTTGAAACCAAGATCTATGAACAAGCCGGAGAACAATTCAATATAGCCTCCCCAAAACAACTAGGCGAAATCCTATTTGATAAAATGAAATTAGTGGACAAGCCGAAGAAAACCAAGACCGGTCAATATTCGACTGCCGAAGATGTTTTGAGTTATCTGGCAAAGGACCATGACATCATCCAGAATATCCTGGATTATAGAGGTTTGGCTAAACTCAAGAGCACTTATGTGGACGCATTGCCGACGCAAGTGGAGCCAACCACAGGTCGGGTTCATACAGATTATATGCAGACAGTGGCTGCCACAGGACGGCTGTCAAGTAATAATCCGAACTTACAGAATATACCCATACGCACCGAACGAGGTCGCCAAGTGCGCAAGGCCTTTATTCCGCGAAATGAAGATTATACTTTATTAGCAGCCGATTATTCACAGATTGAATTGCGAATCATCGCCGCCTTGAGTAAGGAAGAAACCATGATCACGGCCTTTAAAAATGGTGAAGATATTCATGCATCTACGGCTTCTAAGGTATTCAATGTACCATTGAACGAGGTGACACGCGAGCAGCGAGGTAATGCTAAAACTGTTAATTTTGGAATCATCTATGGTGTTTCAGCATTTGGATTAAGTAACCAGACCGACCTCAACCGAACGGAAGCTAAAGAACTCATAGACACCTATTACAAGACGTATCCGAAATTACGTAAGTACATGAGTGAACAAGTAGATTTTGCGAGAGATCATGGATACGTACAGACCGTTCTAGGCAGACGTCGTTATTTAAAGAACATCAATTCGCAAAATGGCGTAGTTAGAGGCGGCTCAGAAAGAAACGCCGTGAATGCCCCAATTCAAGGGAGTGCTGCAGATATAATTAAAATCGCCATGATCAACGTTCACAAGAAATTAGAAGAAGGACACTATAAAACCAAAATGCTATTGCAAGTTCATGATGAATTGGTGTTCGATGTTTACAAACCAGAGCTAGACATCATGAAATCACTCATAAAGACCGAAATGGAGAATGCCTATACACTTGAAGTCCCTTTAGATGTGGACTTGGATATTGGTGACAATTGGTTAGAAGCACATTAAAAAATAACGCTATGATCCCACTTAAACAGGCTCAGTGCAACGCCTCGAGGGGATATTTAAACATGTCCCCTCCTTGAGGAGGGTAATCCGAAGGATTGGGAGGTGTGAAAAAATTGAAAGACAACTCTAGTAAGCTTACGAGGGAACGATTTAAAACACCCCTATAATCCCCTCAAGGGGATATTAAAACACCCCTATGATTACTTCAAGGAGATATATAAACAAATTCCCTCCTTGAGGAGGGTAATCCGAAGGAT
>CBESOB010000053.1:0-14885 GCA_965530995.1 uncultured Flavobacteriaceae bacterium | reverse complement strand
CATATAGAAATATTGTGCTATAAAAATATAAAAAAGATTAGAACAAGCCATAAATAAATTATATACGGCGTTCCATGATCATAGGCTTCATCCTGAATGTGCAAAACAATGCGCTGTTGGTAATATCTGTAATAATACAGATTCTTGGAAACATTTAAGCAACAGGCATGGCTCTACAAAACTCAATTATGTTGGACTGGTCAATCAGAATTTCGGCCGGAAATTCTATGGCTATTCACCTCAAGAGTTAATACAGATAGAAGCTGTTTTCTTGAAAGCCTGCGGCTATTCCCTGCCTTTGGACCATAAAGGTATCAGACCAGATAATCCTGAGGATAAAGATGTATTGTTTAAAGGCCTTTCTTCTGTAATTGCTTATTTATGCCAGCTTGATGGTATTGAAAATGTAATGGATTATTCTAGGAACTTTGAGTATGATAACAATCAAGTCATTCATAAGTTAGCCTAAAAAACCCAACACTTTCGTATTGGGTTTAAAATTCCTGTGAAAGCAGGAATCTATTTTATGCTTTGAGTCTCTTTTCCTGAGATTCCTGCCTTCGCAGGAATTTTACCCTCCAAAGTCATCAAATCGAATATGCTCATCTGGAATACCAAAATCCTCACCCATTTTCTGAACCGCTTGGTTCATTAGTGGTGGACCACAGAAGTATAACTCGATGTCTTCCGGTGATTCGTGTAGATTCAAATAATTATCGATTACTACTTGGTGCACAAACCCTGTGAAACCATCACCGTCATCATCAATATCCTTCTTCACTTTCCAATTGTCTTCTTCCATTGGTTCAGACAACGCTAGATAGAATTTAAAATTAGGAAAATCTTTTTCCAGTTTATAGAAGTGATCTAAATAGAAAAGTTCACGCTTAGAACGTCCACCATACCAGTAGGTCACTTTACGACCTGTTTTCAAGGTTCTGAATAAATGATATAAGTGAGAACGCATTGGTGCCATTCCAGCTCCTCCACCAACATACAACATTTCGGATTCCGACTCATTAATGAAGAATTCTCCATAAGGTCCAGAAATCACAACTTTATCACCAGGCTTCTGATTGAAAATATAAGATGAGGCGATACCTGGATTTACATCCATCCAACCGTTCTTCGCGCGGTCCCATGGCGGTGTTGCAATACGCACGTTCAACATGATTTCGCGTCCTTCTGCTGGATAAGAGGCCATAGAATAGGCTCTCTCAACGGTTTCCGTGTTTTTCATGACCAAAGGCCATAGTCCAAATTTATCCCATTCCTTTTGGAACTTATCCGGAGTTTCATGCTCTTCAGGATGTGCGGTGATGTCCATATCCTCAAACTTGATCTCACATGGTGGAATCTCGATTTGGATATACCCTCCAGCTTTGTAACCCATATCCGCAGGAATCTCAACCACAAATTCCTTGATGAACGATGCAACATTATAATTACGTACAACAGTAGCATCCCATTTCTTGATCCCGAAAACTTCTTCAGGAATGGTGATGTTCATGTCTTGCTTTACTTTAACTTGACAAGATAAGCGTGCTCCATCCTTTAATTCTTTACGCGTAAAATGGGGTGTCTCCGTCGGTAATGCTTCTCCTCCACCTTCTAACACATGACACTCACATTGTATGCAAGTTCCACCACCACCACAAGCAGATGGCAAGAAAATCTTTTGAGCACTCAAAGTTGTTAAAAGACTATCTCCCGATGCTACTTCAATTTCTCTTTCCCCATTGATCGTGATCTTGACTGGCCCAGAGGGTGCTAATTTTTGCTTAACGAACAAAAGCAATGATACCAGTAATAGCGTTATTAGCAAAAACGCTGCAACCGTTGCGATAATCGTTCCTAATGTGTTTGCGGCTAATAATATCATTCTTCTAAACTCTTTTTAGTATTGTTAGCTAATTCCTTTTTTTTGTCGACAGTTTCCTCATCCAATACCTTTTCTACTTTCACTGTTTCAACCGTGCCTTCTACTTCTTCGTCACCACCAGTCAACATTCCTCCAAAACTCATGAAGCCGATTGCCATAAGTCCTGTAATAATGAACGTAATCCCTAATCCTCTTAGAGGCGCTGGAACATTTGAATATCTGATTTTTTCACGAATGGCTGCAATAGCTAGAATTGCTAAGAACCAACCAATTCCTGACGACACTCCGTAATTGAATGCCAATCCTAATGTCGCTATTTCCCTAGATTGCATGAACAATGAGCCACCTAATATGGCGCAGTTTACAGCAATCAACGGCAAGAAAATACCAAGCGAATTATATAATGATGGAGAGAACTTCTCTACAACGATCTCTACCAATTGCACCATGGTTGCAATGGTTGCAATAAACATAATGAAGGATAGGAAACTCAAATCGTAAGAGGCATATTCAGCACCCAGCCATTTCAATGCGCCTTCTTGTAAGATATACTGATCCAATAACCAGTTCAAAGGTACCGTGATTGCTAATACGAATATTACCGCTGCTCCTAAACCAACCGCAGTAGATACTTTTTTAGATACCGCTAGATATGAGCACATCCCGAGGAATGTAGCAAATACCATATTATCTATGAATATTGATTTAAAAAATAATTCTACGTGTTCCATTTCTATAATATTTAGTGTTCAGTATTGAATAACTGCTTCCTAATTTAATGATCTTCGATTAATGCTTTGTTTCTACTTCTCTGTATCCAGATAATAATTCCTACGACTATCAATGCCATTGGTGACAATAACATGAATCCGTTATTCTCATAACCGATAGAATATAATCCCGTTTTTTCAATCGGGTCTCCTAACACTGAAATTCCTAATAAGGTTCCAGAACCTAATAATTCCCTGAAGAATCCAACAATGATCAATATTGCTGCGTATCCCAATGCATTACCAATTCCGTCAAGGAAAGACCTCCAAGGACCATTTCCCAAGGCAAAGGCTTCAAAACGACCCATGATAATACAGTTTGTGATTATCAATCCAACGAAAACTGAAAGTGTCTTGCTCAATTCGTATGCAAAGGCTTTCAATACTAAATCAACGATGATCACAAGTGCAGCTACAACGACCAACTGAACAATAATCCTGATTTTGGAAGGAATGATGTTTCTTAATAATGAGATCACTACATTACCTACACCCAATACAAACAAAACCGAAATAGACATCACAATGGATGCTTCCAATTCTGCGGTAATTGCCAATGCAGAACAAATACCAAGTACCTGAATGGTAATAGGGTTATTGTCGGCTAATGGGTCTAATATTAAATTTGCATCTTTTTTAGAAAGCAATCCCATAATTAATTAGTTTTTAAGTTTTCGAAATAAGGTACGTATAGCCTTAAATCGCTTTTGATCATTGCTGAGACACCGTCACCTGTAATCGTTGCACCTGCAATGGCATCTACCTCATTATCCGTTTTATTGTTATTCTTCGGATCAGCATTTCCTTTAGCGACTGTAATTCCTTTAAAAGCACCATTAGCTTTTAAATGCTCTCCAATAAAATCATCCATGAAGAAACGTTGCTTGATATTGGCACCTAGACCTGGCGTTTCTCCTTTATGATCGAAGAAAGCACCTTGTATAACCATATCATCATCCAGCGCAACATATGCCCAAATAGCATCCCATAGTCCTTTACCCCTAATAGGTGCAATATAATAGGTGACTCCATCTTTCTCACCAACGAACAATGGTAAACGTCTGCTATAACCGTCTTCTTTTGCAAGAGTCTTCTCTTTCTTGACATCAATTAAATAGGCTGTGGTATCTTCAACAGCCTTACCATCTTGAATGACTAATTGTGTCTTTATATATTTTTTAAACAATCTTGGAGCCTCATCTGTGGACACAAAGTTGGCACTTCCCCCGTCATTCTCATTGACACCCATTGCATAGAGAATGTTTTGTTGCTTTTCCAGACGTTTGTTCTCTGTAATTCTATCCTTTAGTCCCGAGGCAGCTGCAGCTAACAATGTACCAACAACAAATACCATTGCGACTGCAAATAATACGGTATAACTATTTTTATCTGTTCTTTTTTCCATCGTTAAGCTGTTTTGACTTTTAGACGTTTCATACGTTTCTTCACGTTTCCTTGAACCACATAATGGTCAATTGTTGGTGCGAATACGTTCATTAGAAGTATCGCCAAGAATACACCTTCTGGATAGGCCGGATTGAATACCCTAATCAGTATGGATATAAATCCGATCAAGAATCCATAGATCCATTTTCCTTTATTGGTCTGTGCTGCAGTCACTGGGTCTGTGGCCATATAAACAGCACCAAACAGAATACTTCCTATAATTAAATGTTGCCAAAAAGGGACATTCATTAATCCGTAAAATTTACTCGATTCACCAATCCAACCGGCATCAACAACACCATTGAAAATCAGTCCCATGGATAAGGCTCCTATCAGTGTACTGAATATAATTCTCCAACTACCTATCTTAGTGAATATCAAAAATAAAGCGCCAATAATTATCAAGAATTTTGAAGTTTCTCCTACCGAGCCTGGTATAATTCCCCAAAACATGTCCCAATAATCATAAGCCACGGCATTATTCTGGGCATAACTTCCAAGTAACGTTTCACCTGAGATTGCATCGAGCTTCTCTCCTGCTGCTATCATTTGATCTCTTTCAACCGCACCATGCACCCAGACTTTATCTCCTGACATCCAAGTAGGATATGCAAAAAACAAGAAAGCTCGTATTGTGAGTGCAGGATTTAAGATATTCATTCCTGTGCCTCCAAAGACTTCTTTTCCTATAACTACTCCGAAAACAACAGATACTGCTAACATCCATAGCGGAATATCAACTGGTACGATAAGAGGCACTAACATGCCCGTAACGAGGTAGCCTTCTTCAACTTCATGTCCTTTAATAACTGCAAACAAGAATTCAACCGCCAATCCAACACCATAAGATACGACTACCAAAGGCAGTATTGTCCAAAGACCAATAACTAAATTGTCCCATGTCCAGAAAGAAGCCCCAAGGAAGCCATTCGCTGCATCTATTTCTCCTAACGCCAAGTAATGCTGATAACCTGCATTGAACATGCCAAAAATCAAACACGGCACTAATGCCATGATAACAATATTCATCGTGCGTTTCAAGTCATCCGCCACTTTAATATGTGTACCTCCATGAGTTGTCTCATTAGGTAGGTACAAGAAAGTATGCAAAGCGTTGAAAGCAGGTGCCATCTTAGTGCCTTTGTACTTCTCTTTTAGGTTGTGTAAGTTACTCTTCAGTCCCATTATCCTATCTCTTTAAGCATTAAGTCTAATCCTTCTCTTATAATTTTTTGATGAGGTTGTTTAGAAACACAAACAAACTCCGTCAATGCAAAGTCTTCTGGTGCCACCTCATACATGCCAAGAGCCTCCATTTCATCAAGGTCTTTGTACATGCAGGCTTTTAAAATCTGCATAGGGTAAATATCCAATGGAAACACTTCTTCGTAAGTTCCTGTTATAACAAAAGCTCGGTGTTCACCATTTGTATTGGTATTCAAGTCAAATTTTTTCTTTGGATATAACCAAGAAAACGTTAATGCCCTTGAAGTCGATATTTTATTGAAGATAGGCTTGGTCCATCCAAAGAATTCGTAATCATTCCCTTCAGGAATAACGGTTACTACATCACTGTAATAATCCAAGAATCCATCAGGTTGAATTTGCTTTCCAGAAAGAATATTTCCTGAGATCACTCTAATATTATCGTTCTTATCTACACCCTTATCATAGATCATGGTGGCAATCTCGCTACCGATCTTCGTCTTGAAATATCTTGGATTCTTTACGGATGAACCAACAAAAGCAACAATACGTTCTGCATTGAACTTACCCGTTAATAGCAATTCTCCAATAATAACAAGGTCTTGTGGAGCAACAGTCCATACAATTTCTCCCTTATTTACAGGGTCTATTTTATTTATCAAGGTGCCAACATTACCGGATGGATGCGGTCCTGAAACTTTATGCAATGTAACTCCAGACAACCCAGATAATGGTGAATTAGAATTCTTACCGATAGACACATGAACCTGTCCTTCAGTCAATTTGCTTAATGCGGTAATTGCAGTCTGCAACTCCTTTTCTTTTCCAGCAAGTGTGAAATCGTAATCCGCCGCCAATGGTGCACTAGCGTAAGCCGAGATAAAAATTGCCTTCGGTGCTTTATTTGGATTGGCCATGACATCATAAGGTCTTTGCTTTATGAATGGCCAACAACCAGAGATCAATAAATGACTCTTAACACCATCTGCATCTGCAGAGTCTAGATTGAATTTACCATGGTCTGCATAAGATTGTACCTTGTCAGCTTGAATCTTAATCGCTAGAATACGGCGTTTTTCCCCTCTTACAATTTCAGTTATCTCACCTGAAACTGGCGAGGCAAACTTAATATCTTCATTGGATTTGTCATGAAAAACAGATGTTCCTGCTTTTACTTTTTCTCCAACTTTAACCATCATTTTGGGAATAACACTGTGGAAGTCTTCAGGTCTTAAGGTATAAACATTGCTTATAATTGCATTGTCGAGCACTTTTTCAGCCTCACCTTTTAGATTAATGTCCAGACCTTTTTTAATTCGGATGTCGTTTGACATATATTTTTTTGAAATTTGTTGTCTAAAAATCCGAGCAAATTTACAAATTAATCGTAGAGATTTCATAATAATTGAGCAATAAATTTGATGACAAAACCATACTATTAATCACACAATAAATTTAGGTATGGAATTTGTTTATCTTTAATCGCTAAAAATCGTTTAAATGCCCATAAATATTAAACAGTTCCTTATTGTATCGCTCATCAGTATAACATCTTATGCTCAGGTTGCAACCGAAACCAATCCTCCTGATTATATTAAATCAATCACGATCAAGGGTAATACTCAGGAGAGTCAATTACCGATTATTCAATTAGGTGATGGTATATTACTCGAATTTGATGCATTGAACGGTGATGAAGCCGATTTTTATTATACCATCGAGCATTATGATTTTGATTGGACACCTTCTGATCTATCCAAAACTGAATATCTTGTAGGATTTGATAACCAAAGAATTCAAGATTATAAGAATTCCTTCAACACCTATCAAATATATTCACATTATGAGCTAAGACTTCCCAACAACCAAACTAAGCGCTTGTTAAAGACTGGAAACTATATGATCAAGATTTTTGACGAGGATGATGCACTGATGTTCTCAAGAAAATTTATCGTTTATCAGGAGAGAGCTGGTGTTGGTGTCGCGATAAAGCGGTCAAGGGATGTCAAATACATCTACGAGAAACAATCTTTAGATATTAACATTTTGCCAAGAAACTACAATTTCAATAACCCAAAAAAGACCATTAAGACACTTCTAATCCAAAACAACAATCTGAATACCGCTATATCTGACCTGAAACCCATGTACACCATTGGAAATGAGTTAATTTACAAATATACTACAGAATCTAGTTTTTGGGCTGGAAATGAGTATTTGTTCTTTGACTCGAAAGACCCAAGGGCATCTAACGTTTCAACAAGTTATATAGACTTGCAAGATCTTTATCACAACTATTTGTATCCTAATATTTTTAGGGCAGATAGGCCATATACGTTCAATCCTGATATTAACGGAAATTTCGTGATCACAGCTTTAGATTCCGAAGATATTTCGATTGAAGCAGATTATATTTGGATTCATTTCTATCTGAATAATCCTGAATTATTTAAGAACGAGACAATTCATTTATATGGCAATTTCAACAATTACGCCATAGATGAATCTACGAAGATGACCTATAATGAAGAAAGTGGTTTATATGAAAATCAATTACTCCTTAAACAAGGGTTCTATAATTATAAATATGTTGTAGTTGATGGAAATGGAGAATTGATTGAAGGGGCCATCAGTGGAAATTTTGACCAAACAGAGAACAATTATAAAGTCGTGGTTTACTACCGGGACCTAGGCGCCAGATATGATGCAGTCATTGGCCTAGGAGAAGGCAATTCTGATAAAATAACTAACTAATAAGGCGTGAAAGCTTGCCTTTTAACGAAGAAAGGCGAAAATTGGGTCTAATTTACTAATATTTACTATTTTAGCTTATCCTTAGAATTGAGCTAATGCTCTGACCATATGGTACAACAAGTAACAAGAGGCATAAAAATATCTGTAGAAACTTCTTTTGAAGGCACGTTCTATAAAAACTACAAAGTGCAGTTTGCATTCGGTTATAAAGTGATTATTGAAAACCAAAGCAAAGATTCTGTGCAATTAAACTCGCGCCATTGGAAAATTCACGACTCCCTTAATAACATAGAGGTTGTTGACGGTGAAGGTGTTATTGGCAAAAAACCTGTTCTTAAACCTGGCGAATCCCATACTTACAATTCTGGTTGTTTATTGACATCACCATTTGGTGCCATGGAGGGTCATTACAACATGGTAAACTTCACAAATTCCGGTAAATTCAAAGTGGGCATTCCTACTTTTAAGTTAAATGCTCCTTTCGCGTTAAACTAGTATCCAATCTTTCAAATCGAAAAATAGTTTCATTTTGCTTTATGTGAAAGAAATCGCAATTAGAGTACTGTACAAATTCAAATGATTCATGATAATTGAATTCTGCGTCATTAACTCCGTAAATACAATCTACATCAATATTGCCATGAGGTGAGATTCGCCTATACCTAAATTCGGTTTCAGAGCCGTGGTGATGCAATTCGAACCAGGCACCAGCAGCAATACCAGAAAGCCATTGCGCTTTTTCATGAAGGCCATCCACTGGTTTTGGGTGTAATGTTCCAACAAAATTCGGTTGGTGCCCGTTTAAATTATCAAGGAAACACCTAATGTTTTCTTTCCTTACCGAGGATTTAAAAATAGTGATGTCGCCAAGTTCCGAAATTTCGTAAACCGATTCTCCAGTATTTGAAATAAGCACATTTCCAACGGTACTAGGCGTGAAGTTCTTCGACTTTTTAAGCTTGTTCTTAATGGATTTATTAATGACCGAAGCTATTAGAGTATCCGTCACAAACCGAGCACAATTACTGGCATCTTTGATAAACGCAGCATATCTTATAAACTCTCTATTTTGCATTCGGGCAATATGAGAATGTGCTTTATCGTAATTAACTTCGTCGCAGACAGAAGCAATCAACTTTCCGTCGCCATGCGTTAATTTAGGATGTGTTGCAAGAAATTGAAGGATTTCATTAAGATTACGTATTTTTTCATCTTCCAGATTTGCTTTCAAAGGAAAATCCAGTTCACAATCTGTTGTTTTTCCTCGAACACGGCCATTAGGTGCTGGCGTAATATAGCGACCGAAATCATGATATTCTAAAATTCCCGTCGTCTTATCAATGAGTACCAGAGCAGCATGACCAGCTCTAACATAATTCTTCTTACCAACACCAACAAATCTTAACAATGGTGAATACCATTCGTCAGCAACCATCACAATAGTATCTGGATAAGCCAAAGTGAGTATGACACCAGTATTAGTCATTGATTATTTCTGGGATTTCAAAATCGACATTAGTGACCTTATGGTTTTCTAGGTCATGATATTTCATATTCGCTATGTCATTGGTTTTGTTTACCTGTGTGATACTAGTTGTTTTTACAAAACCCCTATTCATGACAATCCCAAAATCCTCATTTTCTTTTCCAGCAGTTTCATGAAAATCTAACATAGATCCGGCAGACAGGTCATTCACGTTCAAAAAATCTTTGAACCACATTTGTCGTTCATCCTTCATCTCCTGGTCGTACAAGGTGGATGAAGACCATAATTTGGGCTCTAAAGGCAGTCTTGAAAAATGTTTTTCACGACCATCCCAAACAAACTCATAAAGTTTCAATTCTTGTTGCCATTCAATCACGATCAATGTAAATGGCTCTATATTTTTCAAATCATATCCTTCAATCAAAGTAACAATGTCATCCGACTCCAGCATATCCTTAACAACAACCCCCCTACTCATACGATACTTTGCCTGTCGTTCGTGTAACATAAAGCCACCGTTCAACAAACAAATCAAGCGTTGTTTATCGCTCAATCCTATCCATGTTCCACCTGCTCGTTTATCTTTTGGAAAGAGCATATTAGTGCTATCAATTTTGTAAAAACAAGGTGGAATAGTCTCACGATTTGGTGCCTCGTCCCTACTAGAAGTCAAAACAAACTCATCAGTTCCTGTCGGTAAAAAAGTTACTGTACACATAGAATGATATGGTCTTTAAAACCACGGGCAACTTACAAAAAATAATTGATTTTCGAGGAGCCTTAAAACGGTAGATCTATTTTATTTTATGTAATTTTGCATCGAATTTTTAACCACAAATAATCACTAATCATAATGGGAAAAGGATTTTTCAATGTACCTGTAGCTATTAATGAACCTGTTAAAACCTATGCCCCTGGAAGCCCAGAGCGTAAGGCTGTTCTTGACACTTATAAAAAGATGTTCAAGAGCAAGACCGAGGTTCCATTATATATCAATGGTGAAGACATTAAAACTGGTAACACTAAACCAATGTCTCCTCCACATGACCACAAACATATTGTAGGTGAATATCATTTGGCTGAAAAAAAACATATTAAGGAAGCCATTAAAACTGCGCTTAAAGCACGTGAAACTTGGGCTGAATTGCCATGGGAACAACGCGCAGGCATTTTTCTTAAAGCTGCAGAATTGATTGCTGGTCCATATAGAGCGAAAATAAATGCGGCAACTATGATTGCTCAGTCTAAAACCGTGCATCAAGCAGAAATCGATGCTGCTTGTGAGTTGATAGATTTCTTGAGGTTCAATGTGCAATTCATGACAGATATTTATCATGAACAACCTGATAGTACTTCTGAGGCATGGAACAGATTAGAATATAGGCCTCTTGAAGGGTTTACTTATGCAGTAACACCATTCAATTTTACCGCGATTGCTGGCAACCTTCCAGCTTGTATGGCGATGATGGGCAATGTTGTTGTTTGGAAACCTAGTGACAGTCAAATTTATTCGGCCAAGATCATTATGGATGTCTTTAAAGAAGCAGGTGTGCCTCCAGGCGTAATCAATGTGGTATTTGGAGACCCAGTGATGATTACAGATACAGTGATGGATAGCCCTGATTTTTCTGGATTGCATTTTACGGGATCCACTTTTATTTTTAAGGAATTATGGAAAAAGATAGGCAACAATATTCACAATTATAAAACATATCCGCGCATTGTCGGAGAAACGGGTGGTAAGGATTTCATCGTAGCACATCATTCAGCAAATGCCAAACAAGTTGCCACGGCTATTTCCCGAGGCGCATTTGAATTCCAAGGTCAAAAATGCAGTGCCGCATCGAGGGCATATATACCTCAAAGCCTTTGGGGTGATGTTAAAAAATACGTGATCGCAGATGTGAAATCATTCAAACAAGGATCCCCTGAAAATCTCGGTAATTATGTAACCGCAGTAATTCATGAAGGTTCTTTTGACAAATTAGCAAAGTTTATAGATCAAGCCAAGAAAGATAAAGATGCAGAGATTATTGCTGGCGGTGGTTACAATAAGAAAAAAGGGTACTTTATTGAACCTACTGTAATCGTTGCCAAAGATCCAAAATATACAACCATGTGCACAGAATTATTCGGCCCTGTGATCACGATCTACGTATATGAAGACAAAGATTATTCAAAAACCTTAAAGTTGGTTGATGAAACCAGTGAATATGCATTGACCGGTGCTATTTTGGCAACGGATCGTTATGCTGTTCAGGAAGCAACCAAGACCTTGCAGAATGCCGCAGGAAACTTCTACATAAACGACAAGCCGACGGGTGCCGTTGTTGGACAGCAACCATTCGGTGGTGCTAGATCATCAGGAACTAATGATAAAGCGGGCAGCGCGCTTAACTTGTTACGCTGGGTATCTCCAAGAATGATCAAGGAAACCTTTGTAACACCTGAAGATTATCGCTATCCATTCTTGGATTAAGTAATTGAAATAAGCTTGATACATATAACCCTCTAAAGAAATTATTTAGAGGGTTATTCTTATGATTTATATTAAAGCCTTAAATTCCAAAAGGATAGTTTTTGAAAATTTGTATCTTGTAGATATTAATCAATAAATCTTTTCCTATGAAACTAAATTACATTCTACTCTTATTAGTCTGCCCGTTTTTTTTATTGGCACAACCAGGAAGCGAAAGTGCCATAACGGCTATAAATTCGACCATTAGTTATCAGGGTTTTGATGAAACCGCGGCTTATGTTGGTACAGGAGAATACAAAATATATTACGACAACATAGATGGGGTATTGGATAAACCCATTTTTTTTGTGGATGGTTTCGACACAGATGACTTAAGGACCATTCCACTCTTGTATGATTTACTGAATTTTGGAATGTCAGGGGAAAACCTAGGGGATCTTATAAGAGATGAAGGATATGACCTTGTGGTGCTTAACTTTCCAACGTATACGCGACCCGCAGGTGATGGTGGTGCGACTATAAAAGGTGGTGGTGATTATATTCAACGTAATGCATATATTCTCGTAGAGCTATTGAATACGATTAACGCTATGAAAGTCGGCACAGAAGAAAATGTGGTCATTGGACCTAGTATGGGTGGATTGATTTCACGTTATGCCTTGAAATATATGGAAGATGAGGTAACGCTGGATCATGACACGCGATTGTACGTATCCTTTGATTCACCGCACAGAGGCGCCAATGTCGCGATGAGCGTTCAATATATATTAAATTATATGGTAAATGGTGCACCGGGGATTTCAGAGGTAGGGCCGCTTGTAAATGGTTTGTTGGGCAGCCCTGCCGCCAAACAGATGCTGCTCGATCATTATTTAGGCCATGTTGGCGGGGATGGTGTGACACAAACTGGTTCTAATTTACCAGCTGGCGCTCCTAATTTCCGGGATGAATTTCAAACGGAACTTGATGGCATGGGATTCCCACAAGAGACGCGTAATATTGCAGTCACCAACGGAAGTGGCGCAGGAACATTAACAGGGTCTATTGGATTGGAGCTACTGAATCATATGTTCATGACAAGTGCTACCACAAGAGCAACCATAACCCTTAATTTCACACCAGGCGAAAATACCGATGCACTAGTAACTGATTTTGTCGGTGAGGCTTTTGTTGGTTTTTGGGTTCCAGTATTATTTTATTCGGCCTCATCTCAAACACCACTAACGGTTGATGGTTTGGACAGTGCACCTGGTGGACAATTCGATCTGTTTTCTCTCGATGATGGAAGTAGTGCAATAGTTACCGAATTCGTGAATAGCTTGACCTCCCGATATTTTAATTTCATACCGACCATTAGCGGACTAGCCATTACTGAAACCGATGATTGGTACGACCTGCCTAATGTTACGTCTAGATTCAACACACCGTTTGATGCAACTTATATGCCTGATATTAATGAACCTCATGCACAAGTGAATGCTGGGAATGTCGCCTTCACTTTGGACGAGATTTTGAATCCTCAGTTATCCAATGAAGATATTGAAAACAGCAATGTTTTTAGAATCGCCAATAACCCTATTGATGATGAACTGATCATATTAAGCAATGTGTCTTTCAACAATGCCTCTATTAGAATTGTAGACCTGACTGGAAAATTAGTTTATAGCGATACTAATGCTTCACTTTCTAGTAGAACGCGCATTCCTCTGAATCTTGAATCTGGTTTATATATTTTGAATGTTGAGACTGAGGGCAAATATTTCAATACAAAGATTGTGGTGCGATAAAAATAACTAACATTGAAGACTAGTTAATGGTTGCAGGAAATTTCAAACTTAATTGGCCTTATTTATATTAGCCATGTGGATTTCTCTAGGCTTAGTCGACCTTATGGCATTCTTTGAGAACAGATTTTTAGAATAACAAGATCAGGCGGATTAATCAAATTGTTTTAACATCAATCAGAAACCCTAACGAGTTTCTAAATTCTATGGCTTAAATTTCAAAGGCAAATGCACCACTTTTTTGGTCTCATAAAAATCTTCTGAATAATAATCTAACAGGTTATAGATTGTGGCTTTAGGGAAATCTTGCAGTTCTTCTGATAAATCGCCTCCTTTTAAATACAAGATCCCGTTTTTGAGTTCGTTATTGCTTTTCTTGGTAATCTTTCCCTTAACCCAATGCACAAATGTTGGCATTGCCGCTACGGCTCGACTCACAATGAAATCATAGTGGTCCTTGATTTCCTCTACACGACCATGTGTGGTTGTCACATTCGTTAACTTAAGCCCTTCTACAACCTCATCAACCACCTTTATTTTCTTTGCTATACTATCCACTAAATGAAACTGGCATTCTGGAAACAAGATCGCTAAAGGGATACCAGGAAAACCACCTCCGGTCCCAACATCCATGATTTTAGTGCCATCCTTGAAATCAATGACTTTGGCAATACTCAAGGAATGTAACACATGTCTTAAGTAAAGCTCATCAATATCTTTTCTGGAAACCACATTGATCTTCAGATTCCAGTCTTTATAAAGATCTTCAAGTGCTTGGAACTGCAGTATCTGCTGATCGGATAGGTCTTTGAAATATTTTAGGATAAGCTCCATTACTGGTTACATTTTCGACAAAAATAGACAAAAATACGCCCATATTTTTATGATATTATTAGCTTCTAGCCTACTTTTATTAATTATCTTTGTAGCCGAATAAGTAATAACGATTTTTTACGTTATTAAAGCTTAAAAAGCTGATTATGGCAAAACAAACGCTTTCATTTTCTAGAACAGATTCTGCAAAATTTTTCAGGACACTTAATAAACGTGTAAACGATTATTTTAAAGAAAATAACCT
>CBESOB010000052.1:0-14973 GCA_965530995.1 uncultured Flavobacteriaceae bacterium | reverse complement strand
AAAAGACAAAATAGAATATATTTGTTGTAGTTTTATTCCAAAGATTTTTAATGCCAGATAACAATAACACTTATAATAACAGAGAGCTTAGTTGGTTGCAATTCAATGCACGCGTATTGCAGGAGGCTGCCGATGAACAAGTCCCGCTTATAGAAAGACTGCGTTTTCTTGGAATATTCTCTAATAATCTAGATGAATTTTTTAAAGTCCGGTATGCTACCATCAAACGAATTGACCAAGCGGGTAAAGGCGGTAAGAGTGCTTTAGGTGGCATTAAAGCTTCAGAACTTTTAGAAATGATTACCGAAACGGTCATTAAACAACAATCTGAAAGTTTGGAAATATTGGAACAGATTCAAAAAAGCCTAGAAAAGGAAAATATTTTCATGATCGATGAGAGGGCAATTACCGAAAAAAGGGAAGAATTCATCAAAAATTATTTTTATCAGAATGTAAGCCCGGCACTTGTTACAATTATTCTTAACAACCAAATCGAATTACCTCTTTTGAAGGATAGCGCAGCTTACTTGGCCGTTAAGATGACGTTGACTAAAGGAGAGAATCAGTTTGCCCTTATTGAAATTCCCAAAACAATAGATCGTTTTGTCGTCTTACCTAAAGAAGATGATAAGAGTTATATAATAATGGTTGATGACCTTTTGCGATACTGCTTAAATGATATTTTCAATATATTTCAATACCATAGTATTACAGCACATATGATCAAGATTACTAGAGATGGTGAACTTGATTTTGAAAGTGATGTAAGCAAAAGTTTTATGGCCAAGATCTCGGAGAGTGTAAAACACAGACAAATAGGTGATCCGGTGAGATTTGTATATGATAAGAGTCTCGATAGTGAAATGCTTAAATATCTAATGGGAAAAATGGGAATTGATTCTACAGATAGCATTATCCCTGGTGGAAGATATCACAATCGTCGAGATTACATGAA
The DNA here is from genome assembly GCA_965530995.1 of uncultured Flavobacteriaceae bacterium. GTDB lineage: Bacteria > Bacteroidota > Bacteroidia > Flavobacteriales > Flavobacteriaceae > JABABD01. The sequence continues at coordinate 14,018 of CBESOB010000052.1, read as the reverse complement.
ATTCCCAAGTCTTGGAAGGGACGATCTATTGTATGAAAAAATACGCCCTTTGCCGGTCAAAGGACTTAGTTTTGGTGGTAGTATTTTCAAGGCTATTGTCGAAAAAGACTATCTTCAGTATGCACCTTATCACACATTTGCCTACGTAGTTAAATTTTTAAGAGAAGCCGCTCTAGACCCTGAAGTCAAAACCATTAAAATCACCATTTATAGGCTTGCTGAAATTTCGCATGTAGCAAGTTCTTTAATAAATGCCGCTATAAATGGCAAGAAAGTTACTGTTTCGATTGAAATACAGGCACGTTTTGATGAGCAAGCAAATATCGATTACGCTGAACAAATGGAAGATGAGGGAGTTCATTTAGTATTTGGTGTACAAGGTCTAAAGGTCCATAGCAAAATGTGTGTGATCGAGCGTCAAGAAGGAAAGAAAACTAAACGCTACGGATTCATTAGCACAGGAAATTTTAATGAATCCACTGCGAAAATATATACCGATTACACGTTGTTTACGGCAAATCAAAAGATTCTGAAGGACATTAGCAAAGTGTTTGATTTTTTTGAAACTAATTATAAGATTTTTAGATACAAACATATTATCACCTCACCGCATTACACTGAATCATCTATTAACAAACTAATAGACATTGAAATTAATAATGTTAAACAAGGTAAACCAGCATACCTCAAGTTAAAAATGAATAGTATCTCGAGTTACAGTATGGTGGATAAATTGTATGAGGCGAGTAGGGCTGGAGTCCAAATTCAGATGATTGTTAGAGGTATCTGCTGTCTTATTCCTGGAGTACCTGGTATGAGTGAGAACATCGAAGCCATAAGTATAGTGGATAAATTCCTTGAGCATCCACGTCTTTTCATTTTTTGTAATGATAACGACCCTAAAGTGTATATAGGATCGGCTGACTGGATGACTAGAAATATCGAGAATAGGGTTGAAGTAACTTGTCCAATTTACGACGAGGACATTAAACAAGAATTAATAGATACTTTTGAAATTAGTTGGAGTGACAATACTAAGGCTCGACTTCTTAATCCAGAGGAGCCTAACGCCTATAGGCGTAATGGATTAAAGCAAATTCGCTCTCAATTTACAACCTATGATTATTATCTTAATAAATTGGAAGTTGCCTTATGATCAGTATTAAAAAATATGCAGCTATTGATATTGGATCCAACGCGGTACGTTTGCTAATTTCCAATATTATTGAAGAAAAAGGAAAACCACCGCGATTCAAGAAAAGTTCTTTAGTCCGTGTTCCTATAAGACTTGGTGCTGATGTTTTTCTAAAAGAGAAGATATCGGCTCCCAATATTAAGCGAATGAAGGATACCATGTTGGCGTTTAGGCTATTAATGACATCCCATCATGTGGTAAAGTATAAAGCCTGTGCGACTTCAGCAATGCGAGAGGCTAAAAACGGAATGAAGTTGGCAGAGATGATCGCGGAGGAGTGCAATATAAATATTGATATAATCGGTGGTGAGGAGGAAGCTGCTATAATAGCAGCTACCGATTTGCGCGAATACATTGACAACGCAAAAACGTATTTATATGTGGACGTAGGTGGTGGTAGTACAGAGTTCACCGTTTTTCATTTAGGAGAACAAGTCGCTTCAAGGTCTTTTAAGATTGGGACTGTAAGGCTTCTTAATGACATTGTAAAGAAAGAGACTTGGACAGATCTGGAAGAATGGATAAAATCGACGACTAAAGACTACGATACAGTAGATATAATAGGATCTGGCGGTAATATTAATAAGATATTCAAGATTTCGGGAAAGGCCATTGGAAAACCATTGACATATTTCTATTTAACGTCATATTATAACAAACTTAATTCATATTCTTACGAAGAAAGGATCACGGAATTAGACCTTAACCAAGATAGGGCCGATGTGATCATTCCCGCAACCAGATTATATCTCTCTACAATGAAATGGAGTAGTGCTAAATATATTTACGTGCCTAAGATTGGATTAGCAGATGGTATCATTAAAAGTTTATACTACGAAACCGTTTCAAGTAAGGTTTTAGAATAACTTGGCACTTTTTTTGCTTATGAAAACCCAAGATATGAAAAAGTTAATACTCCTATTTACCTTATTGATCACCTTCTCATTATCCGCACAAGATCAAGAATATGATGTGACTGATTCTGGATATGGTTGTATATCGGGTGATTGTGATGATGGATTGGGAAAGTACGTTTGGAAAAATGGGGATTATTACTACGGAGCCTGGAAAGAAGGGAAAATGAATGGTAACGGCACCCACTATAGATCAGATGGGAGCATTTATACTGGCTTTTACCGTAATAACAAGAAGAATGGTCAAGGGAAGTTAGTAATGGCCAATGACGATATCTATACAGGGGATTTTGTTGATAATATGGCAGAAGGCAATGGTGTAATGATTTATAATAACAAGACGACTTATAAAGGTAATTGGAGAAATAACAAAAAACATGGTCAAGGGACTTGGAAGCACTTTGCTGGTGACTTGTATATTGGTAATTACCAGAATAACCTTCGACATGGAAAAGGAAAATTCATTTATAAAAATGGCGAGAATTACGACGGCTTATGGTCATTCGGTGAAATGGAAGGCCAAGGGACCTATACCTATCTTGATGGCAGTCAGCAATCAGGTTTATGGGAAAACGGATTGATCGTTAAGCAATGATCATCCATGAATAGTTTCAGATTTGCTCAGGTCTTTCATTATTTGAGCTTCAAAATCCAATAATAGCTCCCATTTTTCATCCACTTCCTTTCGGTCGCCATACTGTCTGGCAAATCCTAAGAACATGGTATAATGATTGGCTTCACTTACCATGAGCTTGTGATAGAACTTAGATAGTTCCTTATCTTCTAACTCTTCCGATAGAAGTCTAAAGCGCTCACAACTGCGAGCCTCAATTAGTGAGGCATAGAGCAATCTATGAATAAGCTGAGTGGTTCTACTTCCTCCTTTAGGAAAAAATGTGAGCAACTTGTTAACGTACGCATCTTTCCTATCTCTTCCTAAAACCCACCCTCGTTCCAGTATACGCTCATGCACCATTTTAAAGTGGCTGATCTCTTCTTGCACCAAAGCCGTCATTTCCTTTACCAGATCCGTATATTCCGGAAAACTCACAATAAGGGATAATGCGGTACTAGCAGCTTTCTGCTCACAAAAAGCATGGTCTGTAAGAATCTCTTCAATATTCTTTTCTACGATATTCACCCATCTTGGGTCTGTTGGTAATTTTAATCCTAGCATTTTCATAGTATTTTAAACTATTGATATAAAGATAGTTATATGTCTAAATCGAAAGTTTTACGTAAAGTGTCAATATTCGGATTTTTCTCTTTAAGTTTCTCGAACTTTTCCATAGGTGTGTAGGCATATTGTTTTTCCATTTCTTCGTTGACACTAATGGAAAGGTTGATGTCAAAGTTATTGAGTGTTTTTCGTAAATGCCCCAAAAGATCATATTGTTGTCTCTCAACTTCTAACTTATTGGTGGCATTCGGGAATTCTAATTGAATACTATGACCTTTTAGTCGAGGCTTATCTATCGAAAGGATTGATGCCAGATTGTATTTCCCTTCTTTTTCCAGCTTCAACACAAATTCGTTCCATGCAGATCGCATTGCTTCTTCTGTAAACTCATCTTTTGGCAGATCTTCTTCATCAATTATCACATCCATTTGCTTGATAAGATGCTCTTTTTTCTTTTTTATACTGCTCAGCGACAAGCCAGATATGCGCTTCTTCTCTTGATTTAAAATGATCTTCGGGCGTTCAGTTACAATTTTTGGAGTGGCTATAGTCTCCTCTTCAGTATCAGGGATATACTTTGTGATATCTGGTTCCTTAACAGTTGCTTTTTCAAGAGCCACTTTTTCAGATTTTGTTTTTGGGGTTTTTATTGTTTCAGGTTTAGATATCTGAATCGGTTTGATACCTCTAGATTTGAAATAAGCAGCAGGAATTATGAAATGTTTACTGTTTTTTTTTTCTCCATCAAAAGTGATAGAGGCAAGTTGCATGAGACTTAATTCAACCAATAACCTTTGGTTCTTACTGGTTTTGTATTTCAAATCACAATCATTGGCTAGTTCAATGCCTTTCATCAAAAAACCCTGGGATGTCTTTTTGGATTGCTCTTGGTATTTTTTCTGTGTTTGCTCCCCAACTTCAAGAAGAGCAATGGTTTGTGGTGTTTGGCATACGAGTAGATCCCTGAAATGGGAGGCAAGCCCCGCAATGAAATGATGTCCGTCGAATCCTTTAGAAAGGGTCTCATTAAATTGGACCAATAACTCAGGAATCTTATTCTCGAGAATTAGGTCTGTCGCTTTGAAATAAGTTTCATAATCGAGGACATTTAAATTCTCCGTAACTGCCTGTCGCGTTAATTCTTTACCTGAAAAACTGACGACACGGTCAAAAATAGACAATGCATCCCTCATTGCGCCATCTGCTTTTTGTGCAATGATATGTAAGGCATCATCTTCGGCTTTAACACCTTGCTGATCCGCAATATATTCTAAATACTCTTTGGCATCTTTAACGGTAATACGTTTGAAATCGAAAATTTGGCAACGAGATAATATAGTCGGGATGATCTTATGTTTCTCTGTCGTGGCTAGAATGAAAATACAGTGCTTTGGAGGTTCTTCCAATGTCTTCAAAAAAGCATTAAAAGCGGCCTGTGAGAGCATGTGAACTTCATCAATGATATAGACCTTGTATTTGCCAATTTGTGGAGGAATACGTACCTGATCTGTTAAATTTCGTATGTCATCTACAGAATTATTAGAAGCTGCATCCAACTCGAAGATATTGAATGCGAATTCTTCGTCATCGGACTGTGTTCCGTCCTGATTGATCATTTTCGCTAAAATACGGGCGCATGTCGTTTTTCCAACACCACGAGGTCCCGTAAAGAGAAGGGCTTGTGCTAAGTGATTATTCTCAATGGCATTCAATAGGGTATTGGTAATAGCACTTTGACCTACAACATCTTTAAACGACTGTGGTCTATATTTACGTGCTGATACTACAAAAGGTTCCATTGAGTTGTTATTATAACAAAGAAAAAAAAATCCCTTCAGAATTCAGAATTCAGAAGCCTGTATTTAAGGTTAGTTATTAACAATTTGCTTAGTTTTGCAACCAAGCAGATTGCCTTATCGCCACGCCTTTGGCGTGGAGGAAAGTCCGGACACCGCAGTGCAATATAGTGGCTAACGGCCACCAGTCGTGAGGCTAGGAAAAGTGCAACAGAAAGAATGTACAGGTTATGCTGTAGTGAAACCAGGTAAACTCTATATGGTGCAATGTCATGTAAACCAGCGTTTGAGTGCGGCACGCACAATGTTGGAGGGTAGGCAGCTCAAGTTTACTAGTAATAGTAAATGTAGATAAATGATAAGGGCTCTTTGAGTACAGAATCCGGCTTATAGATCTGCTTTAATATAAAAACCCTCTTCTAATTCCGAAGAGGGTTTTCTATTTAGCCAATGGTGTTCATCATCTATTTACTTAAAAAAGGAGAATATACTGCCTCCATAATGTCGTGCATTATCAAAATTATTTAAATCTGATAGGTCTGTGTATTTGGAATGTTCGATAATGAGGATGCCATCTTCTGTTAGTAATTCATTGTTGAAAATCGCATTACTTATTTGTGAGAATTCGTCGCGTGTGAAATTATAAGGCGGGTCGGCAAATACAATTGTATATTTTCCAATTGCACGTTCTAAATATTTAAACACATCACTTTTAATGACAGTAATAGGCATGTCAAACTCCTCCGATGTTTTTTCTATGAACTTCACACATCCATGATTAGCATCAACTGCTGTAAGGTTTTCAACGCCTCTTGAAGCAAATTCATAGCTAATGTTCCCAGTACCCGAGAACAAGTCCAACACAGAGATTTCATCCAAATAGTATAGGTTGTTCAGTATATTGAACAGTGATTCCTTAGCCATATCTGTTGTAGGTCGAACAGGAAGCTTTTTTGGAGCTGTAATCCGTCTTCCTTTGTATTGACCTGAAATTATTCTCATAAAAAACTATGCAAAATCACAAAATCATCATTTTCGTTGTCTGGTTGTGCATCATCTGCAAACTTGAAATTGTCCATACGCTTGGCGAAGAATACAAAACGAACATACTTAAATGCAATGGTATATAATTCATTTTTAAAATCTACATCTCCTGTAAATATCAATTCAAATTTCTCGGGGTTCAATCCAAGTTGCTCAGATGTAAAGAGTATGTAATAAATAAAGTCTTCCTTAGTTTCATATTCGAAGGTATTGTATAGCTTGAGTACACCATTTTCAACAACAACTATTTCAAAATGATCATAGGCCACATTAACATACATCTTGGCTTTTGTAGCATTTTTTTCAAGTTTAAGGACTTCTTCCACAAGCACTGAGGAGTGGTGTTTGAATATAAAATCGCCATAATTGCCATATATATAGTTATTGATGTTTACATATGGTACATAGACATTAACACTATCATTGGTTTTTAATTCATCATAAGCAATATAATCGGTCTTGAGGATTTTGGCGTTGAATTTTAAATAATCGGCCAGATACTCTTCATTGAATAATGGCTTAGGTACTAGGCTCGAAAGATCATTTTCGTGAATGACCAATATGTTGTTAAAATCCTCTTGGAGTGCTGGTTCCGAAGTAATAGTATTTTTAAGTAATCCTAATATTTCTATCGGAAGCATTTGTTTTTCCGAATGGCAATGTTTTAAAAATTCTATAGTATTGGTGTCTGGATTTAAAACACAAAAAGAAAGTCCATTCAAGCTAACTTGAATGGACAAAGCTTTAAAAGGTACTATTTCTTTTTTAGTTGTCGTTTTCGCCATATGTTTTTGGCCAGTTACCATTGGTGTTCACTTCATTCATAGATCCAACTTTTAAAGATGGTCCGTTTACACCATCAACAGCAACCACTTGTTTTTCAACAGTAATAAGGTCTTTATCCTGTCCATCGAGGATGACGCTTTTATCAACACTTACTTCAAATACAGGGATTTCTTCAAATCGTCCAGCTTTAAGTTTGAATTTAGCACCTTCCTTACCTACTGGCAGATTCATCATCGTTTTGTAACGATCAGACCCCTTGAATAGTGAATCTTTTATGGATGCATACCCTAATGTGTCTGTAATGGATATTTCCTTAGTGGTGGTAACACCGCCATAACGTCGTGTTAATTCTTCATCAATTACAGTCGAATCTCGTCTTTGAGTGAGCGTGAATTGAGCGGTATCAATGAATTTTACCAGATTATCGAAATTACCGGCAAACTCACCAGTGACTTCTCTATGTGCTAACTGTGCTACTCTAATGTCCTTTAAGTTCTTTATGACTTCAGCGTATCTTTTTTGTACAATTTTATTGAACTGTATAGGCTTATAGACCGAATTAAAGGTTTGATAAGCGAAAAGAGCTATGAGTCCCCAAAGCACCAACATAACAACTGGTTTCAATTTTTGAGGGATGAATTTATTGATTAGCCAAACAATTCCTACCGTAGCTGCTATTGCGACGATAATTAAAAGAATCAAATTCATGTTTAATTTGTTTTAGGTTGAACACAAATCTACAATTTTTTTTTATTCACTAAAACCATTGTTAGTAAAAATCATTTTTATCTTTGGTAAATACACAAAGCTTTCCTAAAATTAATGACTTCAGCGGAATTTTATCACTTAATAAAAAAACAGTTTCCTTTTCAGCCTACGTCAAAGCAGGATATTGTATTAAGACAACTTTCCGATTTTATATTATCAAGCTCTAAAGACGCATTGTATCTCTTAAAGGGATATGCCGGAACAGGTAAGACAACCATAGTGGGAACTATAGTAGCTAATCTTTGGAAAATCAAGAAAAGCGCTGTTTTGATGGCCCCAACAGGTCGCGCTGCTAAAGTGATCTCAAATTATTCTGGTAAGGAAGCTTTTACCATTCATAAGAAAATATATTTCCCGAGAAAAGAAAAAGCAGGGGGCATAAAATTCGTATTACAACCCAATAAGCATAAGGATACTATTTTTATTGTGGATGAAGCTTCAATGATTCCTGATACTCCAGGAGACTCAAGATTATTCGAGAACGGGTCCTTGTTAGATGATCTAATGCAGTATGTATATTCTGGATATAAATGTAAACTCCTGCTAATTGGGGATACGGCACAATTGCCACCTGTTAAATTGGATCTGAGCCCTGCTTTAGACGAAGATAAATTAAGTTTGAATTACAATAAGGAAGTCACAAAAATGGAACTTAGTGAAGTGGTTCGGCAAGAAAAGGGTTCTGGTATACTTGAAAACGCTACTAAGATCCGAGAATCCTTGGCTGAAGGCTTTTATGACACATTTCGATTTGATTTAAAGGGATTCGTTGATATTGTGAGGCTTATTGATGGTTATGAGACAATGGATGCCATCAATGATGCATATAGTGCACTTGGAAATGAAGAAACTACAATTATTGTCAGATCCAATAAAAGAGCGAACCTTTATAATCAACAAATTCGTGAACGCATATTGTTCAATGAAAATGAATTGTCTGCCGGAGATTATATGATGGTCGTAAAAAATAATTATTTCTGGTTGAAACCTACGAGTGAAGCAGGGTTTATTGCTAATGGGGATATTATTGAGGTATTGGAGATATTTAATATTAAAGAGTTATATGGTTTTCGATTTGCCGATGTTAAAGTAAGAATGGTGGATTATCCGAAGATGCAACCATTTGAAACCGTTTTGCTATTAGATACAATAACTGCGGAAACCCCGTCACTTCCCTATGAAGATTCCAATCGATTATATCAGGAGGTTCAGAAGGATTTTGAACATGAAACCTCGAATTACAAGAAATTTCTCTCTGTGAAGAATAACAAACATTTCAATGCGCTTCAGGTCAAGTTTTCCTATGCAATTACTTGTCATAAATCTCAAGGGGGACAGTGGAATACCGTTTTTGTAGAACAACCTTATTTACCGAATGGTATCGATAGGGAGTATTTGCGTTGGTTGTATACAGCAGTTACAAGAGCCAAGGAAAAATTGTACCTTATTGGCTTTAATAATGAATTTTTTGAAGAATAAGTCATGACAAGTGACACCGTATTAAGTATTTTCCTAGGTATAGGATTAGCCGCTTCTGTTGGTTTCCGTATTTTTGTCCCGTTATTTGCCTTGAGCTTGGCATCATATTTTAATGTATGGGAACTCAATGAGAGCTGGCAGTGGATGGGTAGTTTGGCTGCAGTTATTACTTTAGGTGTCGCCACCTTAGTCGAAATATTTGCATACTATATTCCGTATATAGATAATTTATTGGACACCATCGCTGTGCCATTGGCCGCAATTGCCGGTACGGCAGTAATGGTATCAACCGCAGCAGATCTCAGTCCTGTTGTGACTTGGGCCATGGCCATAATAGCCGGAGGCGGAACCGCAGTAGCTATAAAAGGAGCATCTGGTGCCACTAGATTAACATCAACTGCAACCACCGGTGGATTGGCTAATCCAGTCGTATCGACTGTAGAAACAGGAACGTCAATGATAATGTCTGCCCTGTCGATCTTCATTCCAGTATTGGCAATAATAGGGGTGGTTTTAATTCTATTATTCATATTTTGGATTTACCGAAAGATACGACCACGCAAGGCTTGAATTCTGTCAAATTATCTTATTTTTGAGAAACATTTCATAGCTTAATACATGAAAATAATTTCCATGATCCCAGCACGGTATAGTGCATCTCGTTTTCCAGGCAAACTAATGCAGGATCTTGAAGGCAAAACTGTGATATTGCGTACCTATGAAGCTACAGTGGCTACCCAATTATTTGATGATGTTTATGTTGTAACAGATAGCGATGTGATCCATGACGAAATCGTTGCCAATGGTGGAAAAGCCATTATGAGCTTAAGGGAACATGAATCTGGAAGTGATCGAATTGCCGAGGCCGTAAAGAATATTGATGCTGATATTGTTGTGAATGTACAAGGAGATGAACCTTTTACAGAAAGAAGTAGTCTTGCAAAGGTTTTAGATGTATTCAAGGATGATCACCTTAAGGAAATTGACTTAGCATCATTAATGGTCGAGATCTCGGATTGGGATGAGATAAATAACCCAAATACCGTTAAAGTGATTGTCGATCAAAATGACTTTGCCCTGTATTTTTCCCGAAGCCCAATTCCATTTCCAAGAGATAAAGATGCAAATGCCCGATATTTTAAGCATAAAGGCATCTATGCTTTCCGAAAACAAGCCTTATTGGACTTTACTGAATTACCGATGCAATTCTTAGAGGCTACAGAAAAGATTGAATGTATCCGGTATCTGGAATATGGTAAGAAGATCAAGATGGTAGAGACCACTGTTGAAGGTGTCGAAATCGATACACCGGAGGACCTAGAACGCGCGAAAAGATTGTGGAAATAGACTATAGTAACATAAAAGTGATTGGCTTTGATGCCGACGATACCCTTTGGGTCAACGAAACCTATTTTCGGGAGGCAGAAATCGAGTTTGCAAAACTTATGGCACCTTTTGAGACTGCCAACAAAGTGGATCAGGAACTTTTTCAAATGGAAATGAAGAACCTTCCTTTATACGGTTATGGTGTCAAGGGATTCATTCTTTCAATGGTTGAAATGGCTCTAGAATTGTCCAATAAGGATCTCCCTGAAGCTACTATAACCAAAATACTGGATATCGGTAAAGACATGATCAATAAGCCCGTTGAATTATTGGATGGGGTTGAGGAAGTACTTAAGAGTCTTGATGGAACATATAAATTGATTTTGGCGACCAAAGGCGATCTTCTAGATCAAGAGCGCAAATTGGAAAAATCGGGACTGCTGGATTATTTCCATCATATTGAAGTACTAAGTGATAAAAAGGAATTGAATTATTCTAGATTATTGAATCATTTAGAAATAAAGCCAAGTAAATTCTTGATGATAGGAAATTCATTGAAGTCAGATATCATACCTATAATCAATATCGGCGCACATGCCATTCATATTCCGTTCCATACAACATGGGCCCATGAACATGCAACGGAAGAAGAAACGAATGGTAAAAAATATAAAACAATGAAAGGATTGTTGGACGTGTTAAAAGTCTTGAATTGAGAAGAATAGATAAAACTATCTGGAACAGGCGTCAGCAATTTGAGCATTTCAAGACCTTTATAGGCCCCTGTTTTGTGGTATCCATATTACTTAATGCCGTTGCAAAGCCGCTTTTCGGGAACGGGCAAGATGGCAGTGCGAATATCGATATAAATGGTGTATATGCTTTAGAGGATAATCGTTACTTAGGATTGTTTACCGAAAAACATCAATTCTACTATAATAATTAAAGATATAAGTTTTACTATTTCTATTTTTGCAAATGAATAATAGATTACATGAGTTATAAAAATTTCCCTATGGTGCCGAGAGTCATCTTTGGTAGAGGTAGTTTCAATCAGTTAGAAGAAATCATCTCTCCCAAGCGACTGAATTCAAATGCGCCTTTTATATTTTTAGTGGATGATGTATTCAAGGGAAATGCTTGGCTAACGTCACGAATCCCTTTGTCTTATGATGATAAGTTACATTTTATTTCAGCTGACGAAGAGCCCAAGACTTCTCAAGTCGACGAATTGGTTGAGAAGATCATTTTAGAGCATAAAGAACGTCCCTCTGGGATTATTGGTATTGGTGGTGGTACCATTTTGGATCTTGCGAAAGCAGTATCCATAATGCTTACCAATAACGGAAGTTCTGCAGCCTATCAAGGCTGGGATCTAGTTAAGACTCCTGCTATTTATCATGTAGGTATTCCAACTATTTCAGGCACGGGTGCAGAAGTGTCAAGAACTACGGTCTTGACAGGTCCAGAAAAAAAATTGGGCATTAATTCTGATTACACACCATTTGACCAAGTTATATTGGATCCTGAGCTCACAAAAGATATTCCAAAAGAACAATGGTTCTATACTGGTATGGACTGCTATATCCATTGTATCGAATCACTTAATGGTAGTTACATTAATGCCTTTAGCCAAAGTTATGGTGAAAAGGCCTATTCCTTGTGTAAAGAAATTTTTGTTGACAATCAGTTATCAAAACAAGAATCACAAGATAAATTGATGATGGCGTCTTGGCATGGCGGAATGAGTATTGCTTACTCTCAAGTTGGTGTTGCCCATGCTATGAGTTATGGATTGTCATATTTATTGGGTACTAAACACGGAATCGGTAATTGTATAGTTTTTGATCATTTAAATGACTATTACCCAGAAGGTGTTCGGTTGTTCAAGGAAATGAAAGAAAGACATGGTATCACCATACCACAAGGTATATGTGCTGAACTGGAGGATCGTGAGTTTGATATCATGATCGATGTTGCATTAAGTTTGGAGCCTCTATGGGAAAATGCCATCGGAAAGAACTGGAAAACTAAAATTACTAGAGATAAATTGAAGGCACTATACCAGTTGATGTAATATGACTTGGCTAGCAAAATTCATTTATTTTAAATTACTCGGTTGGAAAGTCTTAGGCAATATTACATTTTCAAAAGACTCTATTAAAAAGGCCATTATAGTGGCAGTTCCCCATACAAGTTGGCATGATTTCTATATCGGCGTGCTATTGAGGAAAGTTGTTGGCGTCAAAACCAATTTTGTGGGTAAAAAAGAATTATTCACTTGGCCATTTGGGTATTATTTCCGTGCAATAGGAGGTGTTCCTTTGAATAGGAGAGCCAATGAAAATAAAGTAGAAGCCATTGCTAAGGAATTCAAGAAACATGATGAGTTTAGGATGACCCTCGCTCCAGAAGGCACTCGAAAGAAGGTTGCTGAGTGGCGAACAGGATTCTATTATATTGCCAAGGTAGCCAATGTACCTATCATTATGTTTACCTTGGATTTTGAAAAAAAGCAAAACAAGATTTCAGAACCTTTTTATCCAACGGATGATATTGAAGCCGATTTTGCCTTTATGAAAGAATTCTATAAAGGAGTAAAGGGAAAAATACCAGAATATTCATAAGTATGTCGCAACAAGAACAAAATGCCTACATTTTAGGTACCGAGGCAGAAGAGCTGCATAGATTGGGTTTGCAACACCAAGTTTGGGCTAGTGAAGCACATAAAGGCTGGCGTATTGCAGGATTTACAGCAGGACAGACCATTCTTGATCTTGGTTGTGGCCCAGGTTTTTGTACCAAAGAATTGGCCTACGTTGTAGGTCCAACAGGAAAAGTTATAGGTGTAGATAAGTCCGAAGCCTATATCGATTTCCTGAACACAATCAAACGACAATACAATTTGCCAATTGATGCGCAATTCGCCGATTTCAATGATATGAAATTGGAAGATAGTAGCTTGGATGGTGTTTACTGCAGATGGGCCATGGCATGGATACCTGATGTAGAAAAGGTCTTAGAACGAGTTTATAAAGCGCTTAAACCCGGTGCGAAAGTTGTGTTTCATGAGTATTATGATTGGTCACTATTGCAGACTTCTCCAGAGTTTCCAATGTTAAAAAAAGCTATAAAGCAATCATTGCAAACGTTTTTTGATTCTGAAGGAACGGTGGATATTGGACGATTCCTTCCGAAGATTTTTACTGACTTAGGAATGAAAGTCATTAGTCAACGCCCGATGAACAAACTCGCAACCCCTGATAAATTGGATTGGCAATGGCCACGTACATTTTTCCAGATTTACTTCCCGAAAATTGCTGAGGCTGGATATTTAACAAATAAAGAAGTTAGTCAAGCATTAGAAGAACTTGAAGCTTTAGGATCCAATCCAAATGCGACAATCCTCACACCACAAATGGTTGAAGTAATCGCTGAAAAGTGAGATAATAATTCGCTTTATTGAAGCTCAAAATTTATATTTTTTTAATTAATTTTAATTAATTTTAATTCTTTTTTTTTCATTTTTA
>CBESOB010000051.1:0-15021 GCA_965530995.1 uncultured Flavobacteriaceae bacterium | reverse complement strand
CAAGTACGATTTTATAATGACCACAGAAGAAGTGGACAAAGCTGGGCCGCATTCAAATAAGATAAAAATGGAGCCTCCAACACGCGCATTTAATAGTTTTTCTCAGGCGGGATTGGAGGGGTCAATGTCTCGAGTTTATTTAGGGATTCATTTTCGCTACGATTCAGAAGAAGGATATAAACTAGGGGCTAAAATTGGTGAATATGCAAATCAAAATTATTTAAAACCGTTAGCGAATACCAAATAATAACAGTGCCTAACAATGTATATGAAATCATAGTGCGTACTTCGTTACGCTTCATATACTTACCGTGGGCAGTAATTAAAATAAAGAATGTTAGATATCTACTAGTCAGAGTGTAATTAGAAAAGTTTTGTCAGAATTTATTCCAAAGGATGAATGGCTTCATATCACGAAAATTTATTCTTTGTTTGAACAAAATCATACTTACTTTGAACCTGATGATCATTTACCTTTAGCAGATTACAATAGCCAATAGCAATGGAAAAGAAATGTTCGAGTTGCGCTTCGTCAGTTTAAATTAAAGCATCTAATTCTGTGGAATGGAAATGAACAATATTTATTTCCTGAAAAGAGATTTTAGATAAATATTATTTTAAGAATGGGGAAGAGTGATAATTTTTAAAATATTGATTTTCAAGCCTTATAAAGATAGACAATATTTAAACACTAATAAATAGGATGTTATTTTCTTATCTTGAATCCTTGAGTTTGCTCATCAAAAACAATCAAATCCTTCGGAAATAATTCATTAAAACTACCTTTTTCAATAAGTTGTTTTGGTGTTCCTGAAATAACATCCGATCCAGTCATAACGATTAATGTATCACATAGCTGAATAGCTAGATCAATTTCATGAGACGAGAATAAAATAGTCTTACCGGTATCGTTCGCAAGTGTTTTAAGTAGATTCAATATGTAGGCTTTATGATACATATCTAGGTGTGTGGTGGGTTCATCCAAGATAATTAGCGAGGTGTCTTGAGCCAGTGCTCTTGCAATCATCACCTTTTGCAATTGTCCATCACTTAACTCATAACATTTTTTATGCTGTAAGGATTCGATGGAAGTCTGCTGCATAACACGTGTCACGATATTTTTATCATTAATTGATAAATTTCCAATCCAATTCGTATAGGGCTGTCGGCCCAAAGCAATCAATTCAAAAACAGTTAAGTTTTTTGAGAAATTATGTTCCGTCAATACAAGGCTCAAAACTTTTGCCAATTTCAGTGCAGAAAAATCATCAATCGATTTCGACTCGATCAATATGTTTCCAGAGATTGGTTTTTGTACTCTAGTGAGAGTCCTTAATAAAGTGGACTTCCCTATACCATTCGCACCGACCAACCCAATGAGTTCACCTTGATGTAATTCAATATTAATATCGGAAGCAATGATTGTTTTCTCTTTCTTGGATCCATAACCAATGGATAGGTCTTTAGTTTTTAGAACGATATGTTTATTTTGTCCGGCCATTAAAACATCATTTTTCGTTGTCTTAACAATAACCAAATCACGACGGGAGCACCAATCAATGAGGTTATGGCATTAATTGGTAAGGTGTAATCACTCATTGGTACTTGGGCAATACTATCACAAATCAGCATGACGATAGCACCATATAAAAAGACAGCTGGCAATAATATTTGATGATCGGAAGTCTTGAATATTTGCCTTGTAAGGTGTGGAATGGCCAAACCTATAAAGGCAATAGGGCCTGCAAAGGCAGTTATTGTTCCTGCCAATAAACTGGTTGCTATAATAATTACCAACCTGCTTCGCTGAATGTTCATGCCAAGGCTTTTTGCGTAATTCTCACCAAGTAACAAGGTGTTTAGTCTTTTAATGGAATAAATACTTATTAGGATGCCAAGTAGATATACCAATAGTAAAACAGTCAGTTCATTCCAAGATAAATTGCCAAGACTTCCAAAGCCCCAAAAGATATATTGTTGTAATTGTTCGGCACTACTAAAATAAGAGAGCACACTGACAACCGCTGCGGTAATACTTCCGAACATCAACCCAATGATCAGGATCGCCATGGTATCTCGAACACGAATAGAAACAGTTACAACAGCTAGCAATACTAAAAAACTACCGATACTCGCTGCAGCCACCAAACTCCATTGGGATAACATGATAGTTGAAAGAAACCCTCCTAAAGAAGAGGCGCCCATTATTACAAGCGCAACGCCAAGGCTAGCTCCTGAACTTATTCCCAAGACGAAGGGTCCTGCAAGAGGATTCCTGAACAAGGTCTGCATCAGAAGGCCTGAAATTCCCAAACCTGAACCTACGATTACAGCTGTAATAGCCTTAGGCAAGCGATAATCTTGCACTATATATTGCCAATTCTCATTATCGATGCTTCCACCAAGAATACTGGTAATAACCGATTTTATTGGAATGGCTATAGAACCCAAGCTGATATTTACAAAAAAACAGATCAGCAATACTAATAGGAGTATTGTGAACTGTTTTCTATATGTCTTTTTTATCGACAATTACTGTAGTGGTTTAAAGAAGTAAGGTTGATAGTCTTCTAATAGTTCGGGGTGACAAATTTTGATAATATCCTTTAATACCAAATCAGGTCGAGTCATTCCCAACTCATAATAGAGCACACCGCCAGTTTCGCCAGTCGTCATACTAAATGAAAACACGTTCTTGTTATTAAAAGCATCGAATTTAGTATAATGTGGGTTGGCTTTTTCCAATTGTTCTAAAGATGTATAATAAGAAGGACTTAGCCAAAATTCTGCATCCTTGGCCTTGTCCAACACATTCTCAAAATTGAGAGCCAAACTACCTGACCCTGTGGCATCACCCCAGAGATAGTTGGTATTTGCATCTTTAAGCACTTGGGCCTCTGGACTATTGCCATTAGGCATGTACCAAACATCCTTATGCATTGCGCCGCTTAAAACGGTAGGTCTTCTTTTGACCTTTGATGCCAGTAGTTTTGCATTCTTATAATTACTTTCAATCCCATTGAAAATAGAATCTGCCTTTTCTTCTTTATCAAATAAAATGCCGAAGAACTTTATCCATTCTGCTTTGGCAAGTGGTGATGCTTCGGTCCAGTCTCCATTGTAAATTACAGGGATATTAGCCTTTTGGATAATATTTAATGTCTTGTTTGTGCCGTCTACACCAAAGCTAATAACAACCTCTGGTTTAATACTTAATAGCACTTCTGTATTGAGGCCTTCATTTTTGCCTAGTTCCCTGATTTCATTTTTGTTTATTAGGGCTCTTGTTTTTTTTGAAGAGATGTAATCCGTTCCTGGGAAACCGATCAATTTGTTTTCCACCCCAAGTAATTCCAATGCTGGAATATGAGTTGTAGAAGTCACTATTATTGATTCAACAGGTATTAAAATAATGCCGTCATATTCCTCTTTCACCAATGAGATATTCGAAGCCATTTCCCTATCAACTAATGCATATCTATAGGTTTTATCGGCATTTGGCCACGGATTAATGATATTAAGGATTTTGAACTTATTTTGGTTTTTTATTGAAAACCCTTTTGCATATTTGAGTTCGACATCAGATTTAAGAGGCGATTCTGCAACTACAGGGCTAGTTTCTTTTTTGCAACCTAAAATTATTGCGAAAGCTAGAAGAAATAAGATATTTTTCAATAGATGGAGGTGTTTTTTAGTCAGGTTAAAAATAAGACTATTTATGGTAATACGAAGTAGAGAAGAATTCAATTCAATTAAAAAAAAATGCGGTTATATGTGGTTTTTTTAATTCTTTATATCAAGCCTATTGAATAATATGTTACCTTTAATATGCATGCCCTCTTCAAACGATTTGTAATCCACTAAATTCTTGATTGCAGTAAAATCATCGTTATTTTCAATAAATCCTCTTCCCGAATTTTGAATGTCCAAAATTGCTGCTGCCAATAAAGGTTCATTGACATCGCCAAGAGTACCAAAGTTCCTGGGGCTTTCCGTTAATTCTATGTCTGGTGTGAGCCCATTTGATGGGACTGCCAAGTCATTTACGTTTATAGAGTTGGCGACTAATGGTTGCATAGCATACGTATGATTCGGATTGGCATTTTGGCGTTCAAAATTAGGTGAATCGTATATTGTAATGGACGCTTGGGTCTTTCCTGTTGTGAAATCACCAATTTGTACCACATCGACATAGGCATCAAGACTATTGATCAATAATTCACTTGCTGATGCAGAACGCTCTGTGGTGAGGACATATACTTTATCTAGATTCAAGCTATTCAAGGCATTTCCATCAATGTCATTAATAAAAATAAAATTTGAGTTCGAGGCTTGGTTATCATCATTAAAGATCAATTTCGAGAATATCTCACCATTGAATTGTCCCGTGACCATGCTACCTAATAATGAGGCGGTATTAACTGATCCACCGGGATTGTATCTTAAATCAATTACTAAATGCTGTATGTTATTGGATTGAAGTGTAGCAAATGCGTTATTTAGTTCATTATTGAAGTTCCGATTGAAACCATTATAAACCATATAACCAAGGTTTTCGCCATCCACATCTATTATACTTGTTAAATGAACAGGATTCTCGGTATATACTTCTTTTGTCAATGAAACACTTTCTGTAGAGGGTATTATGGTGTCATCATCTATTTCCGGCGTGCCATTATCATCGTATGTCGCAAAATTTAGGGTATAAGTATCCTGATTTAAGAGTGTATTGAAATTATCAGCAGTTAAACTGGTCCCATTAACAGCATCGAAAATTTGGCCGCGCTCCAGACCTAAACCACTTGCAACACTATTATTGAGAACTAATTTAATAATACCAAAAACATCAGTCGTACTACCTGGCTCAAAATAAAAATTATATTCAAGGCCATTACTAGTTGACGTGCCCCCTAATCCCTGTTCTAAGGCTATAAAATCATCAACGATCCAACTAAACCTATCAACAGTTTGTCGCTCGAATATGAGACTTTCAAAAAGGGTTTCTGGTGACGAATAACTGTTCAAGTAATCGGCATAATCTTGATTACTGGAGAACCGATCATTGGCTAGATCAGGAATTCCAGTTTTATATAGATAAACGGCATTCATGCCTTTCCATACAAAATCATTGATTTCACCTGCTGTTATGGCATTATCGTCCTGATCCTTAAAGCAACTCGTGGTAAAACCAAAAACCACCAATGCAAAAAGTGTAACCTTTAATAAACGCATGACTTTTCTTTTTCTTGAATTTGTCTTGTAAACTCTAAATTTACTTACATTATTGCAAAGAAAAAACATTAGTGAAACTTAATTTAATCATTTGAGCGAAGCGAATGGATTAAATATATAGTTGTTCTTATGTTCCGATAAAGAGCGGAATCCTCCTAAAATAAAGGAGTTTAGAGGTATTCTTTAATTGATATATATAATATTGCATGAAATCAATAATACCATTGTAACAAATTTCGATATGCCTCGTCGTAATAGTAATCAAGCAAATTAAACTAACCAATACACAGTGACACAGACGGAATATTTAAATATCGTCATGCCTTTCAAGGATAAAGTATTTCGTTTAGCAAAACGATTACTAGTGTCACGAGAAGAAGCTGAAGATGCAACGCAGGAAATCTTGCTAAAACTATGGAAGAATAGAGATCAGTTTGATAAGTATAAGAACATTGAGGCTTTTTCAATGACAATGACAAAGAATTTTTGTTTGGACAAGTTAAAATCAAAACAGGCACAAAACCTGAAAATAGTACACAGTAACTACGAAGATGGTAGTACACCATTGCAGAAGCAGGTAGAGTTGAATGACAGTGTAGATTGGGTTGGCAAGATCATGGAAGAATTGCCAGAGCAACAGAAAATGGTACTGCAACTAAGAGATATAGAGCAGTATGAGTACGAAGAGATAGAAAAAGTACTCGACATGAATGCAACAGCAGTAAGAGTAGCATTGTCGAGAGCACGGAAAACAATAAGAGAGAAATTAACCAAAACACATAATTATGGTGTTAGATAATATAGAAAAATTACTAGAAAAGTACGACAACGGTGAAACGACCTTGCTAGAAGAGCAACAGTTAAAACACTACTTCACAGAAGAAACTGTTCCGCCACATTTAGATGGGTACAAAGCCATGTTTCAATACTTTTCAGTGACGAAGGAAGAGCAATTTACTAAAGACGTTCCGCTAAAAACCAAAACAAATAATTTGTACAAGTGGATTTCAGTCGCAGCAGTAGTTGCCATAATGTTTGGAGTGTATATAAATCAGCCTACTTCAATTAGTAGTATGGAGGATTTATCACCAGAACAGCAATTAGCTTACAATCAAACGGTTGAAGGCCTTCAGTATTTGGGCATTGCGTTTAATAAGGGCAATGAAAAAATGAAATCCTTAGACCTAGTAGCTTCAAATTTAAATGAAGGGACTAAAAAGATGACTTATCTAGGTGAGTTCTCGAAAACAACAAACAAGATTTTAAAAACAAACAATTAACAAAGTAAAAAACAAGTAAAATGAAAAAATTAGCAATAGTATTAGCAATCGTATTAGCACCAATGTTGTCCTTCGGACAAGGTATGTTTGATAAATACGAAGACATGGAAGAAGTTGCTTCCATAATAGTGAATAGTAAAATGTTCCAGATGTTGGCATCTATGGATGTAGATATGGATGACCCAGAAGCACAAGCTTATTTTGACATGGTGAAGAAAATCGATAATTTCAAGGTCATGACAACCGGAGATGAAGCTATTTCTGCAAATATGAAAGCAGATGTAAACAAGTATCTAAAGAGTTCTAACCTTGAAGAGTTGATGCGTATCAAGGATGGAGACCAGAACGTAAAATTCTATGTAAGAGAAGGCAAAGATGCCAATCATGTAAAAGAGTTATTAATGTTCATTACTGGTCTTAAAGAAATGACCAAGGATAGCAATTTCAACATTAATGGTAAAAACCGTGAATTCGAAACCGTAGTATTATCTTTAACTGGAGATATCGATCTAAGACAAGTGTCTAAAATCACTCAGTCAATGGATATCAAAGGTGGAAAGCACCTAGATAAAGTAGGTGACAAAAAGAATTAATTCAAACAATGAAATCATCAATCAAAACAATAATCACAGTTCTTATTTTGGTTGTAGCTTTAACTAGCTGCAACCAAGGTGAGACTTTACAAAGTTATTATGTTGCCAATCAGGAGACACAAGATTTTGTGTCCGTGGATTTGCCTACAAGTTTTGTGCAAGTAGATAAAACAAATTTTACCGAAGAGCAAAAGGAGGCCTACAAATCGATTGATAAGTTGAATATGTTATTGTTCGCTGCTAATGAATATAATCAAGAGACTTATAAGTTAGAATTGGCCAAAGTAAGGACTATTCTTGCAGATGAGAAATATGAAGAATTATTTAGAGGAAGTATAACTGATGGTAAGATAGTCATTAAGTACATCGGTACAGAGAATTCTATAGATGAGCTCATTATTTTCGCAAATACTAGCGACAGAGGATTCGGAATCGCGCGAATATTAGGAGATGATATGGAGCCGAATAAAATAATAACTCTTGGAGATGCTTTAAAAAATGTCAATTTTGAAGAAACTCAAATTCAAGAGTTCACAAACTTCTTTAAGTAAATTATAGAAATGTTAATGTGGAGAACCTGTCTTTCGAAGCAGGTTTTTTTTATGTTTATCAGTATTGACTTTGACCAAGTAGATGATGAACATAATTAAGGTGCCGAATAGAATTAATTGAGAAACAAGATTGTTGAGTATATCTAAGTCATACATAATATCCAATAAGCCGGTCAAGAAAAAGATCGCCAAAAGAGCTCCGGACACTAATAATGCCATTTTATTATTCATCACCATAAGTTAGTGAAATTTTAAATTCCCGTAAAGTTACTAGGAGAAATTGCTTTTAGTTCAGATTTAATGTCATTGGAAACATCCAAGGTGTCAATGAAATCTGCTATAGACGTCTTCGTAATAGCCTCGTTAGTTCGTGTTAAGCCTTTCAAGGCTTCATATGGGTTCGGATACCCCTCACGGCGTAAAATGGTCTGAATAGCCTCCGCCACAACAGCCCAATTTTGGTCTAAGTCTTGTTGAAATTT
The DNA here is from genome assembly GCA_965530995.1 of uncultured Flavobacteriaceae bacterium. Lineage (GTDB taxonomy): Bacteria > Bacteroidota > Bacteroidia > Flavobacteriales > Flavobacteriaceae > JABABD01. The sequence goes on along the minus strand of CBESOB010000051.1, from coordinate 6,883 downwards.
GGGTTCATTCAGAAGTAGTTTATTCAATCCTTTTAAAGTAGAGGAAAATGCGATTAAAGTATGTCCAAATGGCACACCGACATTCCTTAGTACAGTGCTATCGGTAAGGTCGCGTTGTAAACGGGATATTGGTAATTTTGCAGACAAATGTTCGAAAATCGCATTTGCCATTCCTAAATTACCTTCACTATTCTCAAAATCGATAGGATTCACTTTATGCGGCATCGCTGAGCTTCCTACTTCTCCTTTTTTTATCTTTTGCTTGAAATAGTCCATCGAGACATAGGTCCAAATATCCCTGTTAAGGTCTATGAGAATGGTGTTGATTCGTTTTAGGCAATCAAATAGGGCAGCCATATGATCGTAATGCTCAATTTGGGTAGTAGGGAAGGAGTGTTGCAAGCCTAGTTTTTCTTGGACGAAACTACTGCCAAATTCTTTCCAATCTATATTTGGATAAGCCACATGATGTGCATTAAAATTTCCAGTGGCACCGCCAAATTTTGCAGCACTAGGTATATCATTCAATAAATTGAATTGCTCTTTTAGTCGCACCACAAATACCTCGATTTCCTTTCCTAATCGAGTTGGTGATGCAGGCTGACCATGAGTTCTTGCCAACATTGGAATACTTGCCCATTCTTTGGAAAGTGCTTCCAGCTTATTCAATACATTGAAATATTCTGGAACATACACATCGTTCATCGCATCCTTGATAGATAATGGTATCGCCGTGTTATTGATATCTTGCGATGTTAATCCGAAATGGATGAATTCCTTAAAGTCAGAAATACTCAATGCGTCGAATTTTCCCTTGATGAAATACTCAACCGCTTTTACATCATGATTCGTAACAGATTCTATCTCCTTGATTTTTAAGGCATCATCTGAAGAAAAGTCTTGATAAATTTTTCTAAGGTCATTAAAAAGCGCAGTATTAAACCCTTGCAATTGTGGCAATGGGATTTCACATAAAGAAATGAAATACTCGATCTCAACTTGTACGCGATATTTTATCAACGCTTCTTCAGAGAAGAAAGGCGCTAAACCATCTATTTTATTTCTGTAACGACCATCTATTGGAGAAATGGCTTTGAGCTGAGTTATCGACATACAAGGTGTATTTTTTGAAAGTGCAAAGATAACCCTTTTAGTAAGAAGCTAGAAAGAAGGTTCTTAAGTTTTAGGCATTATTCTTTCCTTTTTTGATCTTGCTGATAACGTGTCTTGCACGTGCTTTAAAACCCGAACTTTGTATCTGGAAATCTCGTTCTAAAATCAGTTCAAGTTCTGGATGAATCCAATCATGGTCTTTTCCAAGTAGAAAAAGAGAATTCATTGAATAAGCTTTAGGTGCGATTTTTTCATCATTTATCATCCAATCAAAACAAGCCTCTATGATACGTTCTTGGTATTCTGGTGTGAGGGCTTGCTTAATGGCATTATCGTGCTTGGAGTAATATGCCGTGACCAAATATTCGCAAACTTTTGCAACAGGTCGAACAGCGGAATCTAGATGTACTCTACCAATATTACTAGTGAATTTATCTAAGAATGGAACAGCAGCTTCTAAGTTTTCGCCACATGCAAATTCGAAGACCCATGCCGCACGACAGGAAATTTTGTCGTCTACCATAAACAGAATGCCTAGTAATTTCGGATAAAGTTCAGGATTGGCAATAATCAAATTGGCATATCGCATTCTATTTTCACGCGAATGACTTACATAATTCAATTCTTCATAAAGTTGAGCTGTCGTCAAAAGTTTTTGTTATTTTTATTGAAGTCTAAAATACATAGAAATGAAGGTTCTTAAAAAAATATTATTACTGCTACTAGTGGTATTTGTGATTGCACAATTCTTCGGTCCCGATAAGAATGAAGGAAGTCTCGAGTCAATTATGGCATTCACCAATGAGACGAAACCGTCTGATCAAGTCATGATGACTTTAAAAACCACATGTTTCGATTGCCATAGCAATAGCTCGCGTTATCCATGGTATAACAACATTACACCTGTTAATTTTTGGATGGCAGATCATATTAAAGAAGCCAAGGGGCATCTCAATTTTTCTGAATGGGATAGTTATTCAGTGAAGAAAAAAGATCATAAACTAGATGAGGTCATTGAGATGGTTGAAAAAAAGGAAATGCCTTTACCGTCCTATACTTGGACACATAAGGATGCCATATTATCTGACACACAAATTAAGGAACTCATTACATGGGCGAAGCAGACCCGCTTAGGTTATAATTTGCAGGCAAAACCGCAATAGACATGAAATTATTGATTATTGGATTCGTCTGGCCAGAACCCAAGAGTTCTGCAGCAGGAAGCCGAATGATGCAGTTGATTAGTGCATTTCAATCAAATGGCTACCAAATAACATTTGCTAGTGCCGCTGCTGAAAGCGTTCATGCGGTTGATTTGAATGCTTTGGGACTGATTACCAAAAACATTAGACTCAATCACTCTTCTTTTGATGTGTTTATAAATGAATTGCAACCAGATGTGGTGATGTTCGATCGCTTCATGACCGAAGAACAATTTGGTTGGCGCGTGACAGAACAATGCCCAGATGCCTTTAGAATCCTTGATACAGAGGACCTACATAGTCTAAGAAAGACACGTCAAGAATGTTTTAAGAAGAGCGAAGAATTCACGATCGATTCATGGAAGCAATCGGATATCACGAAAAGGGAAATCGCGAGTATTTACAGGTGCGATCTATCACTTATCATTTCTAGTTACGAAATAAATCTGCTTCGGGAGACTTTGAAAATTGCTGAATTATTACTGTGCTATTTGCCTTTTATGCTGGATGAGATCACAGGATCAGATATTGAAAAACTGCCATCTTTTGATCAGCGCAAACATTTTATAACCATCGGCAATTTCAGACATGAGCCTAATTATGATTCTATAGTTTACTTAAAGGAAACCATTTGGCCAATGATCAGGAAAGAACTTCCCGGATCGGAAATGCATATCTATGGATCATATCCTATGGCGAAAGTCACCCAATTAAATAATTTAACCCAAGGATTCTTAATAAAAGGATGGGCAGATGATGCAGAAGAGGTAATTAGAAATGCGAGAGTCTGTCTTGCACCTATACGATTTGGGGCAGGAATCAAAGGGAAATTCATTGATGCTATGAAGAATGGAACATCGAGTATTACAACGACTATTGGTGCAGAAGGGATTGACCAGGACTTCGGCGGTTTTATTGAAGATAATCTTCAAGACATAGTGCATAAAGCAGTTAAACTATACTCAAATGAATCGCTTTGGATAGAAAAACAGAAAGATGGATTCAAATTGTTAAAACAATTTGAAAAAACTGAACTTCAAAAAGGTTTTTTAAATAAACTCAAAACAGCTAGGAAGCAAATGAAGCACTCACGGCAAAACAATTTTACAGGTGCCATGTTGCAGCATCAAAGCATGCAAGGCAGGAAATATATGAGTAAGTGGATAGAGGAGAAGAATGACAAAACTTAATTATTAAGGTAATAACTGGTCGATTACTTCTCTAACACCAATAGTCGCTGGCTTAGCGATTACAGTAACCCGTTTAGAACTCTCAATAGATGGTTTGGGGTCTATAAAATATACAGGAACGCTCTCAGATACGTAGTGCATTAAACTAGCCGCCGGATATACTTGCATGGAAGTACCAATAATGATTAAAATATCTGCCTTTTCACAGATTTTTACGGCAGATTCGATCATAGGCACATCTTCACCAAACCAAACAATATGCGGTCGTAATTGGTGCCCATTCCCATCAGTATCGCCAATAACCAGATCTCGAGTCCAACGTAATATCATCTGATCGTCATTCATACTTCGTACCTTCAACAATTCGCCATGCAAATGCAATACATTCGATGACCCTGCACGCTCATGTAAATCGTCAACATTCTGAGTGATGATCTTGACATTATGGTGGCTTTCCAGTTTGACCAAGTCGCGATGGGCCGAATTGGGTTGTACCTTTAATAGTTGCCTACGTCGCTGATTATAGAATTCCATCACCAGTTCTGGATCAGCCTCAAATCCTTGCGGAGAGGCCACTTGCATGACATCATGGCCTTCCCATAATCCATCGGCATCTCTAAAGGTCTTTAAGCCACTTTCAGCGCTCATACCCGCACCAGTAAGCACTACGACTGATTTCATTTCAATTAATAGCTAGGTCAAATGTTAAAGTAATGCTAAAATACAACTTTTGCATAGGCTAATGAGTTGTTACTTGACGTAATTAAATATGAACAAATACGTATAACTCAAAAATCGATTTTATGAAAAAGTTTCTAATTGTGGCCATTTTAATGATGCCATTTCTCGTCTTAACAAGTTGCAGTAGTGATGATGATAACACAACAGCCTCTGGGAATTCAAAAACTTATCAGCTTAACTCTGTATCTAATCCTGATATTTCAGGGACTGCCAAATTCATACGGAATGATGACGGCTCAACAACAGTTGAATTATCCCTTGCTGGCACGACGGCAGGTAATACGCATCCTGTACATATTCACGTTAATACAGCTTTGGAAGGTGGTGCTATTGCTGTTACTTTAGAACCTGTGGATGGTACTACAGGAACGAGTACAACCACATTTACAGAATTGGATAATATGACTGCCGTCACCTATGAAGAAATGGTGGATTTTGATGGTTATATAAATGTGCATCTGAGTGCTGCGGATCTTGGTACTTTAGTGGCTCAAGGTGATATTGGCCAAAATGAATTAACTGGTGTGTCGATAAGTTACACGCTTAACGAAGTGAATGCCTCTGGTATATCTGGAACTGCCGTTTTTGCTCGACGCGTTAATCAGGAGACTTTAGTTACATTAAATCTTACTGGCACTGTATTGGGTACAAATCATGCTACTCATATACATGATGGTTCAGTCGCCACTGCGCCAGGAGCAATAGCAATTACCTTAACTACAGTTGATGGAGAATCTGGTATATCTTATAAGAATGTTACAAAAAAAGATGACAATTCAATAATAGCTTATACCGAACTCTTGATATTTCCTGGATACATCAATATTCATGCTAGTGAAACTGATTTTGCAGTTGTTGCCCAAGGAGACATAGGATCAAGTGCGTTGAATTAAACACTAAGATTCAGTTAAAGTATTATAAAAAGGACCCAGACATTAATCGTCTGGGTTTTTTTACTTTAAACTATGGTGGACCATGAGATGTTGAATTAACTTGAAGATTTTTTAACAGATAGCAGTAAACAGCTATTTGAATCTGTTTTGGCAGAACGGACCAAACATTTTACCGCAGCTATAGAAGATGTATATCAGCTTTGTAATACAAGTGCTGTGATTCGCAGTTGCGATGCTTTCGGCATCCAGATCTTCATGTTATCAAGGAGTGATACAGAAAACTATTAGACCACGAGATTGCCAAGGGCTTACAAAATATTTGGATGTCTATCGGCATCATTCCGTGATGGATTGTATACACGACATTAGGTTGCAAGGGTATCAAATCATTGCTACCACGCCTCATCAAAATGATTCAATAAAACAAGATTTCGATATTTCAAAGGAATCTTGTTTCTTCTTTGGAATTGTTGCACATTTTTATTCGAGATAAAATCATTACATTTATACTGCTTCGCAACTACCGAGACCAATATCTTCAAAGGGTCTAGTATTCAGAATAATTTAATAATCAGTCTATGTATATGTTATTGTATTTTTTGTTGGGCATATTGGCAATAATAATTATTCTTGCCTTAATAGCGCCAAAGAGTTATGATGTGAAAAGAAGTATTATAATAGACAAGCCAGTACATGAAACCTTTAGGCATCTCAAGATGATAAAGAACCAGGATCAATGGTCACCTTGGAAAAAGAAGGATCCTAATATGACACAATCGTTTTCTGGTACCGATGGTGAAGTTGGATTCGTTTCACACTGGGAAGGTAATAAGGATGTGGGCGTTGGAGAGCAGGAGATAAAACACATTGTAGAGAACACTATTATTGAATCGGAACTTCGTTTTTACAAGCCCTGGAAATCACGATCGGATGCTTACTTGAAAGTGGACTCCGTAGACAATGGAAAAACAGAAGTTATTTGGGGCTTTTCTGGTAATAACAAATTTCCAGCCAGTATATTCATGTTATTCTTCAATATGGACAAAACAGTTGGTAAGGATTTTGAGGAAGGACTGGATAACTTGAAATCGATATTGGAGAAATAAGAAAATCATGAAAAATAATATGGTTAGCTGGTTTGAAATACCAGTATCTAACATGGATCGTGCTAAGGCTTTTTACGACAAAGTATTTGGCGTTAGTATCATGATACAAGATTTTGGTAGCACTATGATGGGATGGTTTCCTTATGAAGGAGATAAGTTGGGTATCTCTGGATCATTGATCAAGAATCAGGCATATATACCAAGTAAATCACAAGGAACTTTAGTGTATTTTAATTCTGAAGACATATTTAAGACCTTAGAAAAGGTGAAAGCGAATGGTGGTAAATTGCTTCAGGATAAAACGCAAATATCACCCGAAATTGGTCACATGGGTCTTTTTATTGATTCTGAAGGAAATAGGATAGCACTTTATACGAGTGCCAATGGCTAGAGACGGTTTCTTCGACTTCTACTAAGTACTTTGTACTCTTCATAACATTCACTGATGGCATCAAGAATTTGCAGGTCATTCGCCGTACGAATAAAGTCTGCAGAATAATTACATTCACTTACAATAAGGTCTAGGTCAACACGCGGAATATTAAGCAGTACGGTTAACATTTCACGATCAAAACGTTCAGATAATTGATTTCTTATCTCGTCATTTTGGCGCATTTTTTTCAACTTTCTTAGCTCGT
>CBESOB010000050.1:0-15040 GCA_965530995.1 uncultured Flavobacteriaceae bacterium | reverse complement strand
CTTCGCAGCCTTGCCCTCCAGATAGGTGGGTTTGCCTATTTCTATGACCAAATTCGAAGAAAATATTGAGGTAAGAGGCGCGCGCGTTCATAACCTCAAGAACATTGATGTGACTATTCCGCGGGAGAAACTTGTAGTTATTACAGGTCTTTCTGGTAGTGGGAAATCATCATTGGCCTTCGATACCATTTATGCCGAAGGACAGCGTCGTTATATTGAAACTTTCTCTGCCTATGCAAGGCAATTCCTTGGAGGTTTGGAACGTCCAGATGTCGATAAAATTGATGGCCTTTCTCCTGTCATTGCTATAGAGCAAAAAACAACAAGTAAATCACCCCGATCCACAGTCGGCACCATTACCGAGATCTATGATTTCTTAAGACTACTATACGCAAGAGCCAGTGATGCCTATAGCTATAATACTGGTGAGCGCATGGTCAGTTATAACGATGGGCAGATAAAGGACTTGATACTAGAAAGTTTCAATGACAAGAAAGTGAGCATCCTTGCTCCTGTAGTGCGTTCACGTAAGGGACATTATCGTGAATTGTTTGAGCAAATTGCCAAACAGGGTTTTGTTAAGGTAAGAACGGATGGCGAAATCAGGGATTTGGTAAAGGGAATGAAACTCGACCGTTACAAAACCCATGAGATAGAAATCGTTATCGATAGACTCAAAATACATGACGCGGTAGATAAAGACAAACGCCTCACAGAAACTATCAATACGGCCATGTATCATGGTGACAATGTCTTGATGGTCATTGATAACGAAACAGAAGACCTGCGTTATTTCAGCAGGAATTTAATGTGTCCTAGTTCCGGGATTTCATATCCAAATCCAGAACCCAATAATTTTTCATTCAATTCTCCCAAAGGAGCTTGTAGTAAATGTAATGGTATAGGTACTTTGTATCAGGTCAATGAGAATAAAATTATCCCAGATGATTCCCTATCGATCAAAAATGGTGGTTTAGCACCCCAAGGTCCACAAAAAAATAGTTGGATTTTCAAGCAACTGGAGTTGATCGCACAGAAATATAATTTTAATTTAAGTGACCCCATTAAGGATATCCCGCATGAAGCCATTGGCATGATATTATACGGAGGGAATGAAAAATTCTCCGTAGCTAGTAAAACCCTTGGGATTACGCGTGATTATAAAATTGATTTTGAAGGTATTGCCAATTTTATTGAAAGCCAATACAAACATGCTGAGTCAACATCCATTAAACGATGGGCCAAAGAATACATGGACAAAGTTTCATGCTCAAAATGCCAAGGTAGTCGTTTGAAAAAAGAGTCTCTTTATTTCAAGGTAAACGGCAAGAATATTTCGGAATTGGCAAATATGGACATTTCGGACCTGGCGAAATGGTTTGATGTCCTGGAGAATGATCTAACTGAGAAGCAAAACGCCATTGCTTCAGAAGTCATAAAAGAAATCAGAACACGTTTGAAGTTCTTGCTCGATGTAGGGTTGGATTATTTAGCCCTGGACAGAAGCTCAAAATCCTTATCTGGCGGTGAAGCACAGCGTATCAGACTAGCAACTCAAATAGGCTCGCAATTGGTGGGCGTTCTTTATATACTTGATGAACCGAGCATAGGACTGCACCAGCGTGATAATGAAAAATTAATAAACTCCCTGATTTCATTGCGTGATATCGGAAATTCAGTGATTGTTGTTGAGCATGACAAGGATATGATCGTACGTGCTGACCATGTTATTGATATTGGTCCAGAAGCAGGAAAGCATGGTGGAGAAATCATCAGTGAAGGGACGCCAAAAGAGTTGTTGGAGCATCACACTTTAACAGCAGATTACCTCAATGGCACCAAAGAAATTGAAGTACCTAAAAAGAGGCGTAAAGGCAATGGTAAAAACATTATTTTAAAAGGCTGTACTGGTAATAACCTCAAAAACGTAGACGTTAAATTGCCATTAGGGAAAATGATAGGTGTTACTGGTGTTTCAGGTAGCGGAAAGTCAACCTTGATCAATGAAACCCTCTACCCTATCCTCAATAATTATTACTTCCATGGGGTGAAAGAGGCAATGCCCTATAAAAGCATAACAGGTTTGAAGCATGCTGATAAAGTCATTGACATCAACCAATCTCCTATCGGGAGAACACCAAGGAGTAATCCAGCGACTTACACAGGAACCTTTAGCGAAATACGAAGTCTATTTGCAAAAATTCCAGAAGCCCTGATTCGTGGTTATAAACCTGGGCGTTTCAGTTTTAATGTTAAAGGCGGTCGTTGCGAAACATGCAAAGGAGGTGGCCTGCGGGTCATTGAAATGAATTTCCTGCCAGATGTGTATGTGGAATGTGAGACCTGCCAAGGGAAACGATTCAATAGAGAGACCTTAGAAATTCGCTATAAAGGAAAATCGATTAGCGATGCATTGAATATGACCATCGATGAGGCCGTAAAATTCTTCGAACACATCCCGAAAATCCATAGAAAACTTAAGACCATAAAAGATGTTGGATTAGGATATATCACACTAGGTCAGCAAAGTACAACGCTTTCTGGAGGCGAAGCACAACGAATTAAGCTAGCGACAGAATTATCGAAAAAAGATACGGGAAATACCTTCTATATTCTCGATGAACCTACGACCGGACTCCATTTTGAAGACATTAGGGTATTGATGCTAGTATTGAACAAACTAGTTGACAAAGGCAACACCGTACTTATTATAGAGCATAATCTAGATGTCATTAAAACAGTGGACCATATCATCGATATAGGTTACGAAGGAGGTAAAGGCGGTGGAGAAATTGTTGCTCAAGGCACACCAGAAGAGCTTATAAAGGACAAAAAAAGCTATACGGCGCAATTCCTCAAAAAAGAATTACATTAGTCGATTAAAATTTTATTACAATGAGAGACGAAAAACGGCATAAGGGCTGGAATGAAAATAAAACAAACGATTCATGGGCCATATTCAAGATCATGGGGGAATTCGTAAATGGGTTTGAACGCATGAGTAAGATAGGTCCTTGTGTATCCATATTTGGATCGGCAAGAACCAAACCAGAGAACAAATATTACAACTTAGCAACAGATGTGGCTAAACGCATAGTTGAAGCTGGTTACGGCATCATTACAGGAGGTGGTCCCGGCATTATGGAGGCTGGAAACAAAGGTGCCCATCTTGGTGGCGGAACGTCTGTAGGACTGAATATTGACTTACCTTTTGAACAACATAATAATCCATATATCGATTCTGATAAAAGCTTGGATTTTGATTATTTCTTTGTTAGAAAGGTCATGTTCGTTAAGTATTCTCAAGGATTTGTTGTTATGCCTGGTGGCTTTGGCACCTTAGATGAGTTATTTGAAGCCATCACACTTATCCAGACCCATAAGATCGAGAAATTCCCGATCATACTCGTTGGTAAAGACTTCTGGGAAGGTTTGATGGATTGGGTGAAAAGCACGCTACTCGAAAAATTCTCAAATATTAGCGCAACCGATCTGGATTTAATACATCTAGTAGATACCGGAGATGAAGTCATTGAGATTCTCGACAACTTCTACGGTAAATATGACTTAAGTCCAAACTTCTAGAAATGATCCTATCGCTCCAAACAGTAATAACATATTGAAAATTCGGTTCATTAATATATTGATGGGTTTATTGTCGATTACTGCTTTTAGTCAGGATTCGATTACTATAAATGCGTCTCTAGATATTAATACCAAGCAAATTAAGATCAGTCAGGAAATTACCTATAAAAATACAACGGCAGATACATTGAATTCTATTTACTTGAATGATTGGAATTCCAGCTACTCTACTAAAACAACACCTTTGGCAATTCGATTTACGGAGGAATTTGATAGCAAGTTTCATTTTGCCAAGAATGAAGACCGAGGCTATAGTATCGTCACATCTATAGATGACGCCAATGGCAATTCATTAGTTTTCGACAGATTCAAAGACCAATTGGATGTCATAAAGGTTAAGTTGGCACAACCACTTCAAGCTGGGGAAAGTTACTCTATTCACCTTAACTATATAGTTCAAGTTCAACACGATAAGTTCACGCGTTATGGCGTGACAAACACAAGAGATTACAAGCTTAGATACTGGTATATCACACCTGCCGTTTACGATGGAGAATGGCATTATTACAGTAATAAGAATCTAGACGATCTTTATGTTCCTGTGACGGATATTTCACTAAAAATGACCTATCCTCGAAATTATGTGCTTAATTCAGAATTGGATTATGTCGACTTGAAACAAGGGGATAGCACACAAACAATTTCATTATTCGGAAAAAACAGGATCGACACAAAATTATCGCTTACCACACTTCCTGTTTATAAATTCGTTCAAACCGAGAGTTTCTCCATACTCTCTAATATAGATGACGAGAACCTACTGCCCTTGGATAAAGCAATGGTGAATGATCAGGTATCAAAATTCATTGTGGACAATCTTGGTGACTATCCGCATAAAAAACTATTTCTTACCCAAGTTGAATATCGGAAAGACCCGATATACGGACTCAATTTATTACCGGACTTCATAACACCATACCCTGCTCGTTTCGAGTACGAGTTAAAAATGCTTAAAACAGCCTTACATAACTACCTTAACAACACATTATTATTAAATCCAAGGAAAGAACAGTGGCTATTAGATGGATTGCAAACCTATTTTTTGATTAAGTATGTTGACGAGTTTTATCCAGAAATGAAAATAGTTGGAAAGTTTTCTAATGTGTGGGGATTGCGCTCATTTTACGCGGCCAAGCTAAATTTTAATGACCAATACGATTTCTTGTACCAGAGCATGGCTAGGACCAATTTAGACCAACCACTGGCAATGCAGAAAGATTCCCTATTAAAATTCAATAAGAATATTGCAAATAAATATAAAGCAGGAATCGGCCTCAAATATCTTGATGAGTTCATCAACCAAGACATTCTTGAGAGTACCATTAAAGAATATATAGCTAAATATTCGCTGAAAGCAACTTCTGTTAAGGACTTCGAAACTATGTTACGCGGCAATACAGATAAGAACATTGATTGGTTTTTTGGAGATTACGTGCAAACCAGGAAGAAGAATGATTTTAAGATACGGAACCTTCATAAAACAGAAGATTCGGTAACATTCACTATAAAGAACAAGCGAAATAGTAATATGCCTGTTTCACTTTTTAAGATCAAGGACGACTCTGTCATTTCGAAAACTTGGGTTACCAATATTCGCGGAAAAAAAACAATGACAATAGCTAGAGATAGTGCAACCAAGCTTGTCTTAAATTACGACAAGGTCATTCCCGAACATAACCTAAGAAATAACTGGAAATCATTAAAAGGTTTTTTCTTCAATAACAAACCTCTACAACTAAGGCTATTCAAGGACGTACAGAATCCAGATTACAACCAAATATTCTTTATGCCGTTAATAGAGTATAACAATATTTATGATGGAATTACTTTAGGACTAAAGGTTTATAATAGATCGGCATTACGGAAACCATTTGATTACCGAATACAGCCAAAATACAGTACTAAATCTAAATCACTAACGGGATCTGCTACATTTAGTTACAACAAGTACATCGAAAATCGCGACCTATACCGCATTTACTTTGGAATTGGTGGTAAATACTCATCATACGCAGAAGATCTTTTCTTTCGTGTCATTACACCGTCAATAAGCTTTTCTTTTAGGGATGACAGTGATTTTAGATCCAATAAGTCTTCACGCCTTAATTTCAGATATCTAGATATTACCAGGGATCCAGACATTAACAATATTGTCGAAAACGATGACCCGGATTACCGTGTTTTTAACATAAGATATCTCAATTCAAATAGAGAATTGCTTAATGTGTCTCAGTGGTTCACAGATTTTCAATTGTCCAAGGATTTCGGGAAATTGTCCTTTAATTATACCTACAGGAAATTATTTGAGAATAATAGACAGTTGGATTTTAGGGTGTTTGCAGGAACTTTTCTGTATAACAATACTGAAATAGATAATGATTATTTCAGTTTTGCCTTGGATAGGCCAACGGATTATCTTTTTGACTATAACTATCTTGGACGCTCAGAAACCACAGGAATATTCAGTCAACAGATCATCATTGCAGAAGGAGGATTCAAATCAAAATTAGAAACTCCTTTTGCAAATCAATGGATTACAACTATAAATGCAAGTACCAGTATTTGGCAATACATCCATGCCTATGGAGATATTGGATTGGTAAAGAACAAAGGGATAAGCCCAGAATTGGTTTATGATAGTGGTATACGATTGAGCCTCGTACAAGATTACTTTGAACTTTATTTTCCTATTTACTCCAAATTAGGTTGGGAAATAGCCCAGCCCAATTATGAGCAAAAGATCCGTTTTCAAGTGACTCTCGACCCCCAAACCTTACTCGGCCTTTTCAGGAGAAAATGGTTCTAAATAGTTTCGATGCATTATTTAAGTAATTCTTGATCATATTCTAGTTCAAGGAGTATTTCTGAGTATTATTCATTAAAACATTGTTTTTTATGGTTTATCCATAAAATTCTAACAGTCCGTGTCATTGCAGATCATATTAATTTTAACTAACTTTGTACGACTCATAATCATCGATGCAAGAAAGACCAGACATTAACAAAGACTTATCTTTTGAGGACTTCAAGACAGAAGTATTGAACGATTACCAAATCGCAATAACCTCTAGGGAATGTAGCCTTCTGGGGCGTCGTGAAGTGTTGACTGGCAAGGCTAAATTTGGCATTTTTGGTGATGGAAAGGAAGTCCCTCAATTAGCTTGGGCAAAGGCATTTAAAAATGGTGATTTCAGATCTGGTTATTATAGAGATCAAACCTTTATGATGGCCATTGGAGAACTTACTATAGAACAGTTCTTTGCAGGCCTTTATGCTCATACCGATATCCAAGCAGACCCAATGTCTGCCGGGCGTCAAATGGGAGGTCATTTTGGAACACACAGTCTGGATGACCAAGGAAATTGGAAAGATCTCACAAAACAGAAAAACTCCAGTGCCGATATTTCCCCAACGGCATCGCAAATGCCAAGATTATTAGGCTTAGCACAAGCATCAAAACTATATCGTAATGTCAAAGGCATTGACACGACAGGGTTTTCAGTAAATGGGAATGAAGTAGCTTGGGGAACCATTGGCAATGCCAGTACAAGTGAAGGATTATTCTTTGAAACCATAAATGCTGCAGGCGTCTTGCAGGTGCCAATGGTCATAAGTATATGGGACGATGAATACGGAATTTCGGTGCATGCAAGGCATCAAACCACTAAGGAAAATATATCAGAGATACTCAAAGGGTTTCAAAGGGATGAGCATCTTAAGGGCTATGAAATATTCCGCGTTAATGGATGGAATTATCCTGAACTCATCGAAACCTATAAAAAAGCTGGAAGAATCTCCAGAGAAGAACATGTTCCGGTAATCATTCATGTCAATCAGTTGACACAGCCGCAAGGCCATTCGACATCTGGATCTCATGAACGCTACAAAAGCAAGGAACGCCTTGAGTGGGAGAAAGAAAACGATTGTATCTTGAAAATGCGAGAATGGATGATCGCAAATGGTATAGCCTCCGATGAAGAATTGACAGATATCGATAAGGCCAAGAGAAAACTGGTTCGAGAGGGCAAGAAAGCAGCTTGGGCAGCGTACCACGCCCCTATTATTAAAGAAAAACAGCAAGTATTATTGTTAATTGAGGCGCTAGCAAATTCGAGTAGTAATAAAGTATTCATTCAAAAATTACAGAATGAACTTGCTAACAATCAAGAACCAATCAGAAAGGACGTTGCAGTAGCAGCTAGGAAATCACTGCGTTATGTCATATCAGAAACATCTTCTGAGAAACAAAAACTCCAACAATGGCTTAACGGATACTTTAAAGAAGTACAACCCAAATATAGCTCTCATCTTCATAGTGAATCGACGAAGAATGCAACCTTGGTAAAAGAGGTGAAAGCTACTTTTAATGACAACGCCGAAGACGTTGATGGACGAATCATTATTAGGGATAATTTCGATGCGATTTTTGGCAATTATCCAGAAGCACTGATCTTTGGTGAAGATTCTGGGAATATTGGTGATGTAAATCAAGGGCTGGAAGGTTTACAAGAAAAATACGGTGAACATCGTGTAGCCGATGTTGGTATACGCGAAGCAACGATAATAGGTCAAGGCATAGGTATGTCCATGCGTGGATTAAGACCAATAGCAGAAATTCAATATTTGGATTACATCATGTATGCACTGCAACTCATGAGTGATGACCTAGCAACTGTGCAATATCGAACACAGGGCAAACAGAAAGCACCTCTGATCGTAAGGACGCGTGGTCACAGATTGGAAGGCATCTGGCATTCAGGATCTCAATTGGGAGGTATCATTAATTTAATACGAGGGATACATGTTCTTGTTCCTAGGAGCATGACCAAGGCAGCAGGTTTTTATAATACCTTGTTACAAGGAGATGAACCTGCCTTGGTGATCGAATGTCTGAATGGGTATCGCTTAAAAGAAAAAATGCCAAATAATATCGGTCAGCTCAAAACTCCTATTGGTGTTGTTGAAACGGTAAAAAAGGGTTCAGATATTACTTTGGTATCCTATGGGTCTACCTTGCGATTGGTTGAAGATGCCGCAAAAGAGCTCATAGAAGTTGGTATTGATGCAGAAATCATCGATGTTCAATCTT
The DNA here is from genome assembly GCA_965530995.1 of uncultured Flavobacteriaceae bacterium. Classification (GTDB taxonomy): domain Bacteria; phylum Bacteroidota; class Bacteroidia; order Flavobacteriales; family Flavobacteriaceae; genus JABABD01. Next base: position 6,306 of record CBESOB010000050.1, on the reverse strand, counting down.
TATTGCCTTTTGATATGGGTCATGATATCTTTAAAAGTATTGAAAAGACCAATAGGCTAATGATTATCGACGAAGATGTGCCTGGTGGTGCCTCCGCCTATATCCTTGATAAGGTCTTGAATGAGCAAAACGCCTATTCCCTTCTCGACAGTCAACCAAGAACTCTAACGGCCAAGCCGCATCGTCCTGCTTATGGTACAGATGGCGATTACTTCAGCAAGCCATCTACAGAAGATATTTTCGAAGCTATCTATGAGGTTATGCACGAATCCGATCCAGAATCCTATCCTAGATTGCGATGAATTTCTCCATGAGGTTTTTTGATTATATTTATATCAAAGAACTTGTATGCTGACCAAAGAAGATAAAGCAAGATTACGAAGTACGATATTTAGACATTTAGATGGCATCGCGACGGCTACTACAGCTTTCTCATTGCACAAGAAGGGAGTCCTTAAAGCTATTCTGGATGAAGACCACGTGGATCTTGCCGATCTCACCAAAAAATTCAATGCGAATGAAGGCTATTTGAATGTGGCCTTGCGCATACTTTGCTCCCAAGGGTGGTTAGATCAAGATATTGATCTAGAAACCAATAAGATCACATATTCCACAAATGCCAATACCGAAAAGGCATTTTCGTTGGCACCACTATACGAAGAAGCGGTAAGTTTAATTAAATATTCTGTCAAGTTTCCAGAAGAACGCATAGGCCCTGATGCTTTTAATGCCCTAGAACGGGTATTCAAACTCTTTGAAACGAATCTGGGTCTAACCGATGTGAAAGAAGATTCTGTTGAATACCAGGTCTTAAAGCATGTGGAAGGTATCATAGCGGCACCTATTATCGTGATGCTAGGCATGAATGGGATGTTCCATAAATATTTCATGGAAGCATCATTTAGGGCACAAGAATATCATCAAGATCCCGAGAGTTTCAAGAAAATCTTGGACTTTCTTTCACATTTAGGATGGTTCGTGAAAAAGAATGATACCTATCGTTTTACTAACGAAGGACTGTTTTTCGCGAAACGTGCTTCGGCGTATGGTGTTACGGTATCCTATTTGCCAAATTTCATGCATCTTGACGACTTATTATTCGGCGATGCGCAAATATTGAAAACAGATATAGGAGAAACAGAAAAACACGTACATCGTGAGATGAATGTATGGGGCAGCGGTGGCGCACATTCAACATATTTTAAGGTGATCGATCAAATTATCATTGAGCTATTCAACAAACCAATTGAAGAACAACCAAAAGGCATCTTGGATATGGGTTGTGGCAATGGTGCTTTTATACAACATATATTCGATGTGATCGAGCACCAGACCAATCGTGGTAAATTGTTAGATGAACACCCTTTGCTGTTGGTAGGCGCTGATTTTAATCAAGCCGCATTAAAAGTAACACGTGCCAATTTGATCAAGGCCGATATCTGGGCAAAAGTAATTTGGGGTGATATTGGTCGCCCTGACCTTTTAGCCAAGGACCTTGAAGAGGATTACAACATCAATCTTAAGGATCTGCTTAACGTAAGAACCTTCTTGGACCATAATCGTATATGGGAAGCGCCTAAGAATATCACGGAGCGCATTAGCAGTTCCACAGGTGCATTCGCGCATAAAGGCAAACGTATCGCGAACAATTTAGTGGAAGATTCACTTCTTGAACATTTGGTTAAATGGAAGCCATATGTTGAAAAATTCGGACTGCTCATTATAGAGTTACACACCATACCACCGCATTTAACCGCTACTAATATTGGTAAAACAGCAGCCACTGCCTATGACGCCACACATGGCTATAGTGATCAGTATATCCTGGAAGTCGATGTGTTTAATAAAGTCGCAGAGGAAGCGGGTTTATATCCAGATTCAAAATATTTTACAAAATTTCCGGCGAGTGATATGGCAACGGTAAGTGTTAACTTATTAAAAGGTTAAAATGAAAAACAACAACGATCTCATTGCGCGTGACTGGCTAGCTATAGAAAGAACCAAATTGGCAAATGAACGGACTTTTTTAGCGTATTTCAGAACATTCATTGTTATTCTAGGTTCAGGGTTGACAATCCTCAAGTTAGAATTGTTTTCGGATATAAAATCATTTGGCTTCGTACTCATCATAATTTCACCAATACTTCTAATAATTGGCATTGTAAGACTATTTGCGGTTAAACGAACAATTAGGAATCATTATAAAACAAAATCATGACTGTCACTATGTAATCAGACATTCCGACTGTCGAAATTTAACACCCAATCCTATCAATAATAACTAATTACAATTTAATAAAATGACTAAAAATTTCACAGACCTTGCATTAGCAATATTACGAATTGGTTTTTCGGCAAGTATGTTAACACATGGCATTCCTAAGATTTCAAAGCTTTTTGAAGCTCCTATTAAATTCGGAAATCCACTGGGAATTGGTGAAACACCATCATTAATTCTCACGCTCATTGGTGAAGTATTGTGTCCTATCCTGATACTTATTGGTTTCAAGACCAAATGGGCGGCGATCCCAGCAGCTATAACGATGTTTGTTGCTGCTTTTGTGGTTCATGTAGCTGACGATTTTGGCACTAAGGAAAAGGCTCTGCTGTATCTTTTTGTGTTCATTGCGATTTTCTTGGCAGGTGCGGGAAAATACAGTGTAGACGGTTATAACAATAAACGATAAACAGGAACAAAAGTTCTTTATATCTCGTAAAAATAATTGATGAAAAAGAAAATAAGCCAATTAGGAAAAATTTTTGCAAAGATTATGAATAATACTGCTTTCATAACCTTATTTGCGACAACGGTTGGTGTTCTATTAGCATTTTATTTAAATGGATTGTCCAAATCTAATAGCAAACAAATAAAGGTTAATAAAGCATATTCCAACATTGTTATAGAGTTAGAGAGCAACAAAAAAAAAGTTTTAGGAAATTTAGTGAATGACTCTACAATTATTGTTCTTGATAAAATTAGGAAATATGATGTATTTCTCAAAGGTGAAATAATTACTTCATCGCAAAAAATTGATTCCATTATGGATCAAATAAACGTTGCGGAAATTGTTGATTCATTAAATTTAGAGAAAGGTGTTGTTAAATATTTCGTTGATTATAATAACCTGAGATTCTCCTTATCTTCAATACGCAATGTTGCTTGGGAAGCTGCGCAGATTGCTGATTTAACTAATGAATTTGAATACGAATGCCTATCAACAATTATTGCCATATATGACCTTCAGGACTTATTGAGGGCTGAGGAATATAAACTTTTAGGGTTTTATGCTGATGAAAAATATAATTCATTCTATAGAACTTTATCTATTTCACTCGCATTTAGAAGTCAACTGCTTGAAAGGTATGAAGAAGCAATAATCAAAATAAAAAACTGTAACTAACAACCTGTATAACTTGCCTGCCTGCCGGCAGGCTCGAATACGAAGTAAACAAGGCTAAAAAAACTCACGATATCCAATGAACGATAGAATTATAAATTGGAATCTTGACCCAGTAATTTATTGGATAACTGACACGTTCCCTTTAAAATATTATGGCTTATTTTTCATGATAGGTCTTCTTTTAGCGCATTACGTTGTGAAACGCATTTACATTAAAGAATATATACCAATTGAAAATTTAGAAAAGTTGTTTATCTACATTGTCATTGGAATAATTTTAGGCGCAAGACTCGGACATTGTTTATTTTATGACCCTTCATATTACTTTCAAAATCCACTCGAAATTTTACTGCCAATTAAAAAAATGGGAGATTCATACCAATTTATTGGTTTCCAAGGATTAGCAAGTCACGGAGGAACAATTGGAGCTTTAATTGCAATCGGAATTTACTGCAAAAAGCATAAAACAAACTTTTTATGGGTTTTAGACAGAATTGCAATTGGTGGACCAATAGTAGCTGCCTTCATCAGATTTGGAAATTTTATGAACTCTGAAATTTATGGAAAACCAACAAATGGAAATTGGGGAGTTATTTTTCAAAGAGATGATTTAATACCAAGACACCCAACTCAACTCTATGAGGCATTTTCATACCTTTTAATATTCGGGGTATTAATGCTTACCTATAAAAAAAGGGCTAAAGAAAAATCTAACGGACTGATTATAGGTGTGCTTTTAGTTTTGGTATTTTCGGCTAGATTTATAATTGAATTTTTTAAAGAAAACCAAGTCGGATTCGAAGACGGAATGTTAATTAATATGGGACAAATTTTAAGTATTCCTTTTATAATTACCGGACTAGTTTTAATATTTACGAGGAAAAAAACCAGTGTACAACAACATGTATAACCTGCCTGCCTGCCTTCCTGTCCTACGCACGAGACCTCGGAAGGCGGGGCGGTGAGCCGGCAAGCACCAACACGTTGTCATTAATACCGAAAGAAACATGAGACATTTAACAATCATTCTGTTTTTAATTTTAATTAGCTGTAAAAGCGAAACTAAAATGAAAACTGAAAACGGAATTGATAAAACCGTTTATAAAATGTGGGACAATTTTACCAAATCCAATCCCGAATTCAATAAAGACGAACTACCAGACTCTTGGTATTTTCATAATAATGAAGAAGACGCAAATCGGTTAGGAGAATTAACTTTTAACGGGAAAAAGAAAGCTAGTTCCAATTTATATTTTTGGTATGAAGAAGCTGAAGCTGATTTACAAAAAATCGGAACAAAACATATTATAACGGATTTTGACGGTAAAGCACGAGCAATAATTGAAATCACAAAGGTAGATACAATTCCATTTAATCAAATTTCCAAAGATTATGCTGAATTAGATATGGGCACGAAAATTGAACCGCTCAAAAAATGGAAAAAAGCACATTGGGACTTTTTTGCAAGCGCAATGGAACAAAGCGGAAAGAAACCGACTGAAGAAATGCTAATAGTTTGCGAATGGTTTGAAATAATCTGGACGGAAAAGCACTAATGGTAACAATGTATATAAAACATAGCGCGAGTCCATGCAAACATTAATGGTTCGTTCATTTTTGGTGACCCCGAAGCGTCGGGACGGCTTGTGTTTATGGGCAACGAAACTGTTTTATTTACTGCACTACGTTTCATATACAAGATCGTTGTAAAAATCGACGGAACATTATTTTGGGAAAATATTTTTGTTCTGTAATAATAGTTTATTGAAGTTGAATGGGACCAATCTATAGTGTTACCAGTTGGATCTATATTAAAAAGTTTCACCCGCATTTAAATAAAACGCTTTAGACTGCCTTCCCCAAGCCTTATTTAACACCAGATTTGTCCGTGTTGCTTTATCAATTAATATACGTAAACCTACACCAAAAGCAGGCTGAACAGCATCAAAAAGCTTAACCTGTCTGTCTTTATCACTGGCTGTTGTAAAATTAGCAAATACAGCACCACTTATTAACTGGTTACAGGAAATAGGAAACCGATATTCGGTTTCTATATAGGCCAAATTCTGGCCTCTAATTAAACCCTGTATATAGCCGCGACCACCTCTACTAGTTTTGTCCCAACCAACGGCTGGTAAATTTAGATAAGGCAAATCACCCTGGGTTAAAAACTGTCCGTAGGTCCAAAAACCCAGAACATGTTGAAGATTTGTTTTACTCAAAGGGATATAATACTTGAATTCAGTGAACAAGACAGAACTCGATGACTGATTCTTTCCGAAATCCGGATTACTTCTAAAATTAATATTGCCATACCACCCGTTATTTGCATTTATTTGATTGTCGCGTGAATCAAATACAACATTAAGACTCAAGCCATTAACGTAATATTCATTAGCATTAAAACCATACTTTTCACTGTACTTATAATGCTCCGTTAATACATTATCATCTAGGTTTAACTGTTTATCTGAAATATTGTTATACCCATCTATATGCAAACCACCACCAATAAAAAGATCATCCGCAACTCTGAACGACACTGTTTGATGAAATTTGAGATAATCATAATCCATAGGTTGTGCCAATGCTTCTAAAACAAAACCATTATTATTTCTCGTTGGAGGTATGATATCCGATCCCAAGCCATAGTTATCTTGCGAAAAAAGATAATACCGCCAATCACCATTCATGTAAATTTTGTTATGATTTAGTAGTAATGTGTTTTTAACATTTACCAGTAATTGGTTATTGGTGGTATACGTCGCTCCAACATTAAATGAAGAGTATTTGTCTTCGGTTTGTTTCCCTTTAAAAGTATATTGGGTTACCGCTCCATAAAGAAACCCAGTTGCTGGAGAAGATCCAATAACTGGAATCACCAAAAAAAAACTATTCTTAATAG
>CBESOB010000049.1:0-15050 GCA_965530995.1 uncultured Flavobacteriaceae bacterium | reverse complement strand
CTCTGCTATAATTGGCATTATTGGTTTGTCTATTTTATTATTATGGGATAAAGTATTATCAAAAAAAGGAAAAATATTCCAGATTATCCAGGGGCCATTAGTAGCAGTAGCGGCAGGTATTATATTTTACATTCTAACAAAATCGAATGACACATTATCCATAGCACAATCACATTTAGTGAGCGTGCCTATACCAGAAGATGTAACATCATTTTTGGGCCAATTCAGTTTTCCGAATTTCAGTGTTATAACAAATCCAGAGGTATGGATTGTGGCATTTACCATTGCATTAGTAGCAAGCTTAGAAACCCTATTATGCGTTGAGGCCACAGATAAGTTAGATCCACATAAAAATGTAACACCAACCAATCGCGAACTATTGGCTCAGGGAACAGGAAATATTATTTCCGGAATGATCGGAGGATTGCCAATCACACAGGTAATTGTTAGAAGTTCTGCTAATATTCAATCTGGTGGACGAAGCAAGTTGTCAGCCATTATTCATGGATTTTTGTTACTTATATCAGTGATGATCATACCAAGATTACTAAACATGATTCCGTTATCGGTACTAGCGGCAGTTTTGTTAATTGTTGGTTACAAATTAGCTAAACCGGCTCTCTTCAAGAAAATGTACGATATGGGCTGGAAACAATTTGTCCCATTCACCGTAACTGTTTTTGGGATTGTATTCATTGATTTGCTTTACGGAATTGGCCTTGGATTAACAGTTGGTATTATTGTGATTCTCATTAAAAGTTACCAAAACTCGCATTTCTTGCATATTGAAGATAAAAGCAATGGGAAACACAAAATAAAAATGTCCCTTGCTGAGGAAGTCACCTTTTTTAATAAAGGGGCCATTCTCAATGAATTGGACAGTTTGCCAAGAGATACTTCTTTAGAGCTAGATGTCACTAAAACAAGATATTTAGATAATGATATTATAGAAATCTTGGAAGATTTTGCCTTTAAGGCAAAGGAAAGAAACATAGACATTAAACTAATATCGGAACGTGGTATAGTCGAAAACCCAGAAAGTTTTATTCAGTTCTTTAAACTAAGACCAAAAACAGCTTAAATCTAAATACTATGAAAATAAAGACACATAAATACAAAATATTAGTCCTTTCGGATTTAAGCAGCTCTTCAAGAATGGTATTGAAGAGCACCGTGAGCTTGGCAAAAATGATTGATGGTAGCATAGAATTGTTCCATGTGAAAAAGCTAACCGATATCGTAGAAATAGAGAATCAATTATCGGCCATGCGTACGATTAATCAGGAACAAAATGTCACTAGTAATAAAATACGAGACCTAATAGCGCCTATTTCCAAAGACTATGATGTGAACATAAATCATACATTTTCATTTGGAAATGTGAAACATGAGATTGAGGAATACATCAAGGAACATCAACCTGACATCATTGTTCTTGGGAAAAGAAAATCCAAAGCGTTTAATTTAATTGGAGATAATATCACTGATTTTGTTCTAAAAAAACACAATGGAGTGATCATGATAGCTGCAGATAAAAATCCTATTGAGCCAAATGAGGCAATATCATTAGGCGTGTTAAATGGTTTAGAGCGGTCGTTTAATTTGGATTTTGCGGATGATTTGATAGGTCATACCCAAAAACCATTAAAATCATTCAAAATTGTCAAAAACTCAAATACTTCAGAAGAAATTCAGAATCCTTCAGATAAAAAAATCGTGGAATATGTATTTGAGCAAGGAGATAATGTTATCAAGAACCTTTCTAACTATCTATCTAAAAACAATATTAACCTGTTTTGCTTGGATAGAGGAAAGAAGAATGCTAATGAGAACTTGATAAACAAGCTAAATGTCTCTCTTTTGGTCACAAGTGATTTAAAATAAATCAATACAGGTGCTAATCTAATATCGGAACGAGGAACAGTAAAAACCAAGATAATTTAACTATAAAAAACATTTACAATGAAAGCACATACAAGAGAAACACAAGCAACAATGACACCAGAAAAGTCATTACAATACTTAAAAGAAGGAAACCTTAGGTTCCAAAACAACTTGAAGGCAAACAGGAACTTGCTGGAGCAGGTCAATGATACAAGCGATGGGCAGTTTCCTTTTGCAACTATTTTAAGTTGTATAGATTCTAGAGTTTCGGCAGAATTAGTTTTCGATCAAGGATTAGGGGATATTTTCAGTGTTCGCATCGCAGGGAATTTTGTAAACCAAGATATATTAGGAAGCATGGAATTTGGCTGTAAACTGGCAGGAACAAAGCTTATTGTCGTTTTAGGGCATACTGCATGTGGTGCCGTAAAAGGGGCATGTGATGATGCCAAATTAGGGAACCTTACAAGTATGTTAGCAAAAATCAAGCCCGCTGTGAAAGCGGTTATAGAGCCTCAGGACAAGAGCCTACGTAATTCTTCTAATTCAGAGTTTGTAGATAATGTTTCGGCCAAGAACGTACAACTTACTATAGACAGGATTGTTGAAGAAAGTGATGTGCTCGCTGAAATGCAAAACAATGGTGAGGTCAAGATCATTGGCGCTATGTACGACATCAATACTGGTGCCGTAACCTTTTACGAATAACATCTGTTCTATGGGGAAAAGCAAAATGAAAAAGAAAGCGGGTATGGTGGCATTGATCATAGCATTGATGCTGCCTACTTTTGCCCAAAGTCAAGATAGTGATCTTGGTAATTGGTTGATCTATATTGGTAATAAAAAACTAAGTCCAAAATGGAATGTACATAATGAGGTGCAGTATCGAAATTATAATATCATTGGAGACCTAGAACAACTATTGCTGCGAACTGGATTAGGTTATAGTTTCAATGAAAACAAGAATAACATATTATTGGGTTATGGCTATATCTTATCTGAGAATTATGTCGGGGATACGGATGAAAAAGTGTCTGTCAACGAACATCGAATTTTCCAGCAGTTTACATCGAAACAAAATGTTGGTAAAGTAAAATTAAATCATCGGTACAGGTTTGAGCAACGGTTTGTTGAAAGCGATTTTAAAATGCGTTTTCGATATTTCTTGGGGTTGAATATCCCTTTCAGCAGCTCAAGTGCTTATTATTTTTCTGCTTACAACGAAATATTCTTGAATACCAAGAGTTCGATTTTTGATCGAAATAGGATTTATGGAGGTATAGGGCGCCAACTAAGTAAGAATATAAAAATAGAAGCGGGTTATATGAACCAATTTTTTGAAACATCGGGAAGAGATCAAATCAATATTATTGCGTTCATTAATTTTTAAATTAATATTAACTGGATTCTTACTGGATTTTTTAAAAAGATGTAACTTAGAAAGCAACTAAAAACACTAAATAATGAGTAAACTGTTCTCGAATATAAAAGGTGATGCCTTTGGAGGGATTACTGCCGGTATTGTTGCTTTACCATTGGCATTAGCATTCGGAGTCTCATCTGGGTTAGGTCCAGAAGCTGGACTTTATGGTGCTATTTTCATTAGTTTCTTTGCTGCACTTTTTGGGGGTACTAGTACTCAAATTTCGGGTCCTACAGCCCCTATGACCGCAGTTAGCATGGTCATTATTGCAGGAATCATTGCCGCAAATGATGGTAGTGTTGAAAAAGCTCTTCCAGCGATACTAACTGTATTTTTATTAGCTGGATTAATGCAAATTGGTCTTGGCTTAATAGGATTGGGGAAATATATAAGGTATATACCATATCCCGTTGTTTCTGGATTTATGACTGCTATTGGCGTTATAATCTTATTTACACAGATTCTGCCATCGTTAGGGTATTACCCAAAAGAGGACATGGATTTTGTAAATACATTCAAACCTGTGGCAGAGGAGGTCATCCTTGAGAACATTCTCAAAGAAGAAGCGGGAGAGGGTATTTTGGTACTCGAAGATTTTAAAGAAACTATCGATCGTGCAGATCAGATCACTCAAGCAGATATCTTAAAAGAATCACAGACACTAGCAGCAAAAGAAGCTTCAGGTGCATTAGGCGCTTTAAAAGTTATTCCTAGAGCTTTAAAAAACATTAACTGGTTAGAACTACTTCTCGCATTAGGAACTATCATTATCATCTATGGGTTCAAGCGCATTACTAAAGTGGTTCCAAGCACACTAGTGGCATTAATTGTAGTATCCGGTATTGCGGTGGGTTTCGGATTGGATTATAGAGCCATTCAAGAAATTCCTGGTGGTATTCCGATCCCTAAATGGGAGATTTTCACCAACTTTAATTTAGGTAGCATTACACCATATATCTTTACAGCATTGACACTCGCGCTTCTTGGAGCCATCGATTCTCTGTTGACTAGCGTAGTAGCCGACAATATGACCAAAACAAAACACAAACCCAATAAAGAACTGGTAGGACAAGGTATTGGTAATAGTATAGGAGCCTTGTTTGGAGGCATTCCTGGAGCAGGCGCAACCATAAGAACAGTGGTGAATATCAATTCTGGAGGAAAAACAAAATTATCAGGAATGATTGCTGGAATAATGCTTTTGATTGTGATGTTGGGATTAGGCCCAGTAGCTTCTAAAATTCCAGCTGCAGTTCTAGCAGGAATTTTGATAACTGTTGGTATTGGCGTGATGGACTACAAAGGATTGAAAGCGATTCCTAGCTTGCCAAAAGACATAAGCTTTGGTCCTATAAAGCTTAGTTCGGAAGTGATGATCATGCTTGTTGTAATGGTGCTATCCACTTTTTGGAACTTGGTATATGCCGTAGGAATAGGATTGGTAATAGCCTCACTGATGTTCATGAAAAAAATCGGGGATTTAACGGCTGAACGCTCTGACGTAAAATCACTAAAAAAAGAAAAAGCATGGAAAGATGAAATGAATTTCCCAGTGAATCTTGAAGACGAAGTATTCATAAAGCATCTTAAAGGGCCATTATTCTTTGGGTCGACTAGTGATTTTCAGGCATTAACGCAACAAATTCCAGATACTGCTAAAACAGTTATTTTACGACTGGGGCGTATGCAATATATGGATCAGTCGGGGCTTTATGCCATGGAAGATATGTTACAAGACTTAAAGAAGAAAGATGTTGAAGTATTATTTGTTGGTCTACTTAAACAACCGCGATACATGATGGAACGTATTGACATCATACCGGATTTCATACCGAATGAACATATATTCAAGACCTTTGAAGATTGCTTAGAGTGGGTGAAACAGAATGTCGATGATAAGTATTAACTTCAAAGAAAAAACATGAACCTAAATAGCGTATTTGATAACAATAAAGTATGGATCAAGCAAAAGCTATCCGAAGACGACAGGTATTTTGAAAAATTAGGCGAAGGTCAAAATCCAGAACTACTTTTCATTGGCTGTTCGGATAGCCGAGTAACTGCAGAGGAATTAATGGGTCTTGGCCCCGGCGATGTTTTTGTACATCGTAATATTGCTAATATGGTATCAGGTACAGACTTGAATGCCATGTCAGTACTAGAATATGCTGTAGAGCACTTAAATGTAAATCATGTTGTGGTTTGTGGTCACTATGCGTGCGGTGGCGTAAAGGCTGCTATGCAATCGGCTGATTTAGGTATATTGAATCCTTGGTTACGTAATATTCGGGATGTTTACAGAATACATAAAAATGAACTTAATTCAATTGAAGACGAAGAAAAAAAATATGATAGATTGGTCGAATTAAACGTTCAAGAACAGTGCGTTAATCTCATTAAAACATCAACTGTCCAAAAAGCTATTCGTGGACGTAAAATGAAAGTTCATGGCTGGGTGTTTGATGTCCATACGGGAACGTTGATTGATTTGAAAATTGATTTTGAAAATATCCTAGAAAGTATCCGTGAGATCTATCATTTAGATTAAAAAAAGAAAATTGATTTTTCGCTCCTTCCCTTCTTTTAAGAGAAGGTGGCTTTGATTCTGAAAGAGAATCAAAGACCTGTCTGCCGTTAGGCAGGCGGAAGGGTTATACAATTGTATGTTCTTCTTCAGGTTCTTCTTCACTCTTGATGATGCTTGGGAATATTCTCTTAGCCAAAGACTTTACAGGTTGGTAAAGTACAGATTCCTTAATGTCTTCCTCTCCAACAAAAGGGATCACTCTATTCATCTTACTAAAAACAATGAGTAAAATACTTAGGATCAACCCAATTTTAAGTGCGCCAAAGACGCCACCTAGAAGTTTGTTCAAGATGCCTAGTGCAGCGAAATCGGCAAGCTTTGTCAAGGCTTTTCCAGCCAATGATATCACAACGATGATGACCACGAATGTGATGGCAAATGCAGCTAGGTTAATGGTCTTTTCATCCCACTCGGTTCTGATCTCCAAAAAACCGGCAGCATAATCACTAAAGTGGATCGCGCCATAAACACCGGCAATCAATGCCACTAATGACGCTACTTCAACAAAAAACCCTTTCATGAAACCTCTAACAAGGCCAAAAAGTAAAAGAGCACCTAGGATAATATCTAAAACATTCATGATCAGTCAGTTTTTAACAAATATAAGAGTTTGATAGGTATCTACTTTGTAACTTTGCATTTCGAATTTTATTATGTCTAGAGACGAAGAATTAAAAGAAAGATGGAATTTAGTGGTGGTGAAACTCTCCACGCAATTTGCCGATGGTGATACATTGGACCTAGACTCCATCATATACCTAATCGGTATACAGGAGCTAGGACAATTAGACCGCAAATTTAAGAAAGACCATAAGCTAGACCTAATGCACATTGCCATTTGTAGGCTTTTAGAGCCTTATGGTTATTATGAATTCGATTATTTCGACGACGATGGCTGGCCACATTATATCGTTAAGGAAGAGCTGCCTAGTTTAAAAGCTGGCGAACAAAGTGTGTTGATGAAAGAAGCTATTGTAAACTATTTTTTAGCAATGCAGTTTATAAAATAAAGATATAAAAAGAACTAATTGATTTAAAATTATATATTCGCCCTTAATTTTAAAAGAACTTAACTATTATGAAAAAATTAATTTTATTATTAAGTGTTTTTGCACTTGTTTTCATTTCTTGTAACAGCGATGACGACAATGATTCATCCCAAGAATTATTAATTGGAACTTGGACCTATTTCCAATCGTTTGAAGATGGTGTTGAAATCTTATTAGACGATTGTGAAAAACAAGAAACACAAGTTTTTAATGATGATGGTACTTTCACAATAACTGAATATGATGATTTTAATGGTCCTTGTGAACTGGAAGGTACATTTTCTGGGACATGGGTCAACTCTGGTAATGGAATTTATACAGTCATTGCTTTGGGAGAAACATTTTCTCAAGCGATTACTTTTGATGCTAATACCTATTCTGTAGTATTTATAGAAACGGAAGGCACAGTGACAACTGAATATAAAGATGTCTACGTTAGAAACTAGTCGTTTATTATCTTAAAAATATTAACTCCTTCTGAAAAGAAGGAGTTTTTTGTTTGTGAAAATCACTAAATTTGCCATTCACTTTTCACGTGACACCATGATAGACAAGATAAAGGAATTGATTACAGAAGCGGAAGCATTCAAATCGCAATCAAAGGATGAGATTGAAGCATTCCGTATAAAATACCTAGGTAAAAAAGGATTGCTTAACGCGTACTTTGCTGAATTCAAGAATGTGGCCAATGATCAAAAAAAGGAATTCGGTCAAGCTATCAATCAGTTAAAGACGACTACTCAGGAGAAAGTTAATACACTTAAAGAAGAATTGGAAAGTCAAGAAGAAGTGCACGGCGCCTATGGCGACCTAACACGCCCAGGTGACCCATTGGAAATTGGTGCACGCCATCCTATTTCATTAGTTAAAAACCAGATCATTGATATATTCTCGCGTATTGGATTTAATGTTAGCGAAGGCCCGGAAATTGAGGATGATTGGCATAATTTCACCGCATTGAACCTGCCAGAATATCATCCTGCTAGAGACATGCAGGATACTTTTTTCATCCAAACAGATCCAGACATCTTATTACGAACGCACACAAGTTCTGTTCAGGTGCGTTATATGGAAAATAATAAACCACCTATTCGAACGATTTCTCCTGGAAGAGTTTATAGGAATGAAGCCATCTCGGCGCGTTCCCACTGTTTCTTCCATCAAGTGGAGGGGTTATATATTGATAAGGATGTGAGTTTTGCCGACTTGAAACAAACACTGCAATATTTCACGACTGAGATGTTCGGAAAATCAAAAATACGGTTACGTCCCTCTTACTTTCCTTTTACAGAACCGAGTGCCGAAGTGGATGTGTATTGGGGATTGGAAACAGAAACTGATTACAAAATGACCAAAGGTACCGGTTGGTTGGAGATTATGGGGTGCGGAATGGTAGATCCGAATGTCTTGGAAAATTGTGGTATCGATTCTAAAGAATACTCTGGCTTTGCTTTTGGTATGGGGATCGATCGAATTGCCTTGTTACAGTACCAAATTTCTGATATACGTATGTTTAGTGAGAATGATGTGAGGTTCTTGGAGCAGTTTAAAGCGGCACTTTAACAAACCGTCATTACAAGGAGCGCAGTGACGTGGTAATCTGCCTATCGATAATGAGATTGCCACGACTTTTGTAAAGTCTCGTAATGACCACACCAATTTCATGAAAGAACACATCATCATCCCGAAAGTTGAAGGCGTTTATATCGCAATCGTCAGTGAATTGAACGACATCTACAAAACCCAGGATTGGAATGCCTATATCATTAATGATAAAGAGGTTGATCTAGAAATAGTCCTTATAGTATCTTCCGGATATACAGAAGAAAAGATCACGTCTACATTTCGCAAGAAATTGGACAAACTCCCAGCAAAAAGTTTCACAAAAATAGAGCTCATGCAAGAAGAATTATTTGCATTGAACAATCAATTCAAGGTCTCCTTTTTTGAAGGGAACACCATGTTCGATAAAACCTACTTGTTCAGGAAAAACACTATCAACTTAAAGGCACTTCGTGATATTCCATTAATGGGCCTTAAGGGCGTTTTAGTGAAATGATTCAATCCAACTGCTCAGTTAACTTCTTAAACACCTTCTTAGCGTCTTTCCCTTCGTACAGAATATCGTAAACAGCATCAATAATAGGAAGGCGTGTTTTCATTTTGTTCTTTTCATTAAGTATGTGCGCACTTTTGGTCGCATAATACCCTTCAGCCACCATACTCATTTCCATCTGGGCCGATTTAACAGTATATCCTTTACCAATCATATTACCGAACATACGATTACGGGAAAACGTTGAATAGCCAGTTACCAATAAATCTCCTAAATACGCCGAGTTATTGATGTTACGCTTCATTTTATGCATTTTGTTGATAAAACGTTTCATCTCACGTATGGCGTTGCTCATTAATACGCTCTGGAAGTTGTCGCCATACCCCAATCCGTGTGCAATGCCCGCTGCTATGGCATAAATATTCTTTAACATAGCCGCATATTCGGTGCCGATGATATCATCACTAGTCTTGGTACGTATGTAATTACTCGAAAGTTTGTCAGCAACTTCTTGAGCGCGATCTTGATCTGCACAGGAAATCGTTAGATACGATAATCGCTCAAGCGCAACTTCTTCAGCATGGCACGGTCCAGAAATCACGACAATATTCTCAAACGGTACATTGTAAAAGTCATGAAAATGCTCTCCAACAAGAAGTCCGCTCTCTGGAATGATCCCTTTCACGGCCGATACTATGGTTTTGTCTTTTATATCCACGGTCAGTTTTTCTAACTCCATTTTCATAAAAGCCGATGGAATAACGAAGATCAATACGTCAGCATATTGTGCCATCTCATTAATATCGTTACTAAGCTTCAACTGTTCTGTATGGAATTCAACAGAACTCAGATAACTGGGATTGTGTTTTTCTTTAAGTATATGTTCTTTAGCATATACGCTGCGCATGTACCAGCCTACCTCATCTAAATTCTCACAAAGCATTTTAACTATGGCTGTTGCCCAACTACCGCCACCAAAAACCGCATATTTCAAAGTTTGACCCATATAAAAAGATTCTTTAATTTGAAAAAATCGCTCGAAGCGTTGCTAAGAGGATTCCTATTTACCTCTCTTTTAGGAGAGGCCAGAACTAATACAATTGGTTCTGTGTAAGGTAAAATTACACAAATTCTATATTAATCTAACATATTGTTAATCAATGTAATAACTATTTTGGCATGTATTTTGAATACTCTAAGGTAAACATATAAACGGCTAGATTATGAAGACTTTAAAATTACTTACCGGATTTGCCCTAGCAGTAACCTTATTCACTTCTTGTTATACTGAGGTTCTTGTTGATGATTATGTTGACAATGGACCACAAATTTCCTTGAATCAGTTATTGAATTCTTACGAATTGTGGTATGTGGATATAAATGCAACTATAGGAAATGGTGAAACGCCATTCTTACAAAAGGCATTTACCATTTCCTTTAGGAACGGGACTGTATATGCGAATAACAATTTAGTAGGTATTGGTAGTCAAGGTGGAGGTTTTGGGATTTCCGTTGGTTATTATGATGCGTATAATATGATTTTGGATGTTTATCATGATATCGACGGTTACGAGACATTTGATGTCTACCAAATAGATAGTAATACCATAGAACTGTATAATCCTTATAATGACACCTCATATTTCTTGGATGGGTATCAACGCTCGAATTTTGATTATGACTATGTATTTTTTGATAACATACATTATTTCTTGCAGGAATACGAAGCATGGGAAAAAACATATACAAGTGAGATGGGTGCCCTAAATGAATTTGATAATGAGAATTATTTACAATTCTTAGCTGGAGGAAACGATTCAGAATTTAGAAGCTCTCAAGATGAAAATATTGGTAATCCAAATCATATCTATTGGGATTATACAGGCATCTATGGCGTTGGGGATATATCAGGTAATGCCTATCTGAAGACCTTAACATTAGATTATGACTATTTCGACAATGAATTCTTCGAACTTGACGTTATAAATGATGGAAAGATAGCGCTCTTTCATAGTGCATCAGGAACTGTTTATGAATTTGAAGGTAGAGGATATATTCAGTTTTTAAGAACTGCGGATGGCAGAGTTAGTACAGTATCATCTGGGGATAAGAAGCGTACCCAAAAAACAGAGAAGAAAGATAATCCAAGAGACAGTAAACGAAACTAGATTTTTTTGGTTGGTTATTTAGTTTCTACCGCTCAACTGATATTTATGTAGTTGAGCGGTTTTTATTTATACTAATAAGCGCGTTGGATTGTACGACGTAACTTAATTTCGTAAATTTATGTTATAACTTAAAAACAATAAAACACAATGGGATTATTTTCATTTATTAAGAATGCTGGAGCTAAGGTTTTCGGTATTGGTAAAACAGATGCAGAGGAAGCGGCAGAAGCAGCGGCAGCAGAGGTAGCTAAATTGGCAACAGTAGCAAGACGTATGGAAGGTACAGTTAGAGACCTTGGACTCGATGTTGATGGTTTAAATGTGCATATCGTTGGTGATATGGCGACTGTAACTGGATTAGCACATGACCAAGCTACCAAAGAAAAAGTAGTATTAGTGGTTGGTAACTCAGAAGGTATCGCAACAGTAGACGACCAAATGAGCGTTGAAAATCCTGAGCCTGAGGCTCAGTTTCATACAGTGGTCAGTGGAGATACTTTAGGTAAGATCGCTAAGAATTATTACGGAAATGCTATGAAATATCCTGTGATATTTGAAGCTAACAAGCCAATGTTATCTCACCCAGATAAAATCTATCCCGGTCAAGTATTGCGTATTCCTGCTTTGGATTAAAAGTGAGTTCGAGTATTTCGATGAGATTGAAACGTATCGAGAACATATTAAAAAAAGCCTGCTCAATGAGCAGGCTTTTTATTTTTTATAGAAATTCATCTCATCCAGATACTGCCAAACATGCTCAGGCAACATAGGACGAATGTTCTTTTTGTCCTTTATAGCTTTTCGAATAAAAGTCGACGAAAGTTCCATAATGGGGGCATCTACATGAATGATCTTTGAATGGCCCTCAAATCGAGATTCTACCTTGGCATTCGACACTCTCGGATATACATAGATTTCATGATTTTCTAAGATGAGTTCGTAATTCTTCCATTTATGGAAACTTTTTAAATTGTCTTCTCCCATGATCAAGCAAAACTTATGATCGGGATATTTTTCTTCAAGATGAACCAAGGTATTGATGGTGTAATTTGGCTGTGGTAACTTGAATTCGATATCACTCGGTTTTAATTTTGGATAATCTTCGGTAGCCCTTAAGACCATTTGATAACGGTGATTATCGTCAAGCAAGGTACTCTTCTTCTTAAAGGGGCTATGAGGTGTCACCACGAACCAGACTTGGTCAAGGTCGCTAAATTCTGCCAAGTGATTGGCAATGGTCAGATGCCCCACATGAATGGGATTGAATGTGCCAAAATACAGACCAACTTTCATGGCTATGTGGCTTTTTTTTTGTCCTTAACAAAATCACTGACCAACGTCCCCGCTTCTATTAAAGCCTTGTCCAGATCGTCGTTGAGAATGACTTTATCGAACAGAGGGGCTGTGGCTAATTCTGCGGAAGCCTTGGCAACACGCATATTGATCTTATCTTCACTTTCTGTCTTTCGTTTTTTCAAACGGATCTTTAGTTCATCAATACTAGGTGGTTTGACGAAAATGGCCAATGTCTCTTCCTGGAATTTACGTTTGATACGTAATCCACCAGATACATCTATATCGAAGATGACGTGTTTTCCTTTTGCCCAAATTCGCTCCACTTCAGTTTTGAGCGTACCATAGAAATTATCGCGATAGACCTCTTCCCATTCTAGGAATTCGTCATTTTTTATCTTGTTCTTGAATTCTTTGGCTGATAGGTAATAATAGTCGACACCTTCCTTTTCATCGCCTCTCTTTTCCCGTGAAGTTGCGGAAATCGAAAATTCTAGATTAAATGCTTCTTGAGTTAGTAAATGACGAACAATGGTCGTTTTACCCGAGCCTGAAGGAGCAGAAAAAACTATGAGTTTTCCTTTGTTTTTATTGTCTTTGGACACTAATGTATATTTTTAATAACAGGCCTCGACTTCGCTCGACCAGATAGTTTTAATTAAATGCCAAGTATTGGCTAAAGGACATTTAAGAGTTGCTCTTTGACTTTTTCTAGTTCATCTTTCATTTGAACCACAAGTTTCTGCATGGGTGCATAGTTAGACTTAGATCCAATAGTATTGATCTCTCGTCCCATTTCTTGGCCAATGAACCCTAGTTTTTTCCCGTTGGAATCTGGCGAGTTAATAGATTTTATAAAGTATTCTAAGTGATTTTGAAGTCGCACTTTTTCTTCTGTAATATCAAACTTTTCGATATAATAAACGAGTTCTTGTTCGAACCGGTTTTCGTCATACTTTTCCTTAAGTTCTGTAACTCCTTTATGTAAACGTTCCCTGACGCCTTCAATACGTTCGGGGTCCATTTTAATAACATCTTCTAACAGCGTTGAAATGTTGTTTACGCGGAGTGATAAATCGTCTTCGAGGGCTTTGCCTTCTGCCGCGCGGTAATCAGCAATTTTATCTAGAGTATTTTTAATTTCATCCTCTATGGTCTTCCATTCATCTTCATCAATATCATCACGTTCTGTAGTAACTGCATCTGGCATCCGGACCGCCATTTGTAGCAAGTCCATTGGATCACCATCAACAACATCTTTCAGCTGTTTCATGTATTGCTTCATGACCGTTTTGTTGATCTGGGAAGAGGTTTCTTCACCCGTAATTTCAAGATATAAGTTAAAATCAACTTTTCCTCGTACTAATTTGGAAGCGATCATTTTCCTGATGCCTAATTCTTTTTCACGATATAAGGAAGGGGTACGCACATTTAGGTCCAGGCTCTTACTATTTAGGGATTTTATTTCTATAGTGATCTTCTTTGATGGAAGCTGTAAAACGGACTTCCCAAAACCTGTCATCGATACAATCATGCGTTGTTTTTAAAGTTATGCGAAGTTACAAAAATCAACGACGTGCCGAAACCTATTTTATATAGGGTTTCCATCTTTATCAAAGCGTTTATCCAATTGTTTTTCGCAGTACCATATTCCTCCTATTAGAGTGATCATTAAAATACCAAGCGGAATGAAATGAGCGTGTTCCCATTCAGTAAAAAGCGGGACAAGTCCGGAAATCATGGTTATGACTCCAGAATAAATGATCATTTGTGCGCCAATCTTATTGGCATAGCCCCAAACTTCTTGGTTTTTCATGCTCCGATTGGTGCGATAACCATAAAGGTGATTGACTTTTTTAGGCGGCCATTTCCAATAAACGTACCCTAGGATGACCATTGGTAATCCGCAAAGGATGATGCCAAACCACGGAATTAATTCTTCCATTGTTATTCCACTATGAATTTTCCTTGCATCAACCCGTAATGGCCAGGAAAACTGCAGATAAAGTTGTATTCTCCTTTTGAAGGTGCGTTGAAAGTAACAGAAGTTGTTTCGCCACCACCGATCATTTTAGTATGGACTATCACATCATTCCCATCATTAGGGATATAATTGGTGTCCTTGGCAGCTGAAGCTTGTGAACCGAAGTCACCAATATCTATTCCTTGTTTTAACAGCACAAAATTATGTCCCATGATATTGACTTTCATGGTGCCAATATGCTCTAATACCACCGTGACTTTTTGCCCTTCTTTTACGCGAATGACCTTGACATTGAATTGCATTTGATCGTTCCCAGTGATTTTTATTTCAATTTCCTTGGCGCCATTCGTATTCGAAGCTTGTTTTTTAGTGCCAATTTTGACTTTTTCTTTATCCGACTTCTTTTCATCGCCTCCACAAGAATATATTGTTAGAGAGAGCGCAAATAAGAATGCTAATCTAAGTGTTTTCATCTTTTCTGTTTTAGTGTACTGCTAATATAAAAAATAGGCATAACATTAGCTATTAAAAACACGATCTACCTATTTTTACTTCCTCAATAATTAGAGGTATGTATTTTAAGGAATTTGATATTCGATGGAGTGA
>CBESOB010000048.1:0-15056 GCA_965530995.1 uncultured Flavobacteriaceae bacterium | reverse complement strand
GTTGGCCAAGTGCGTTGTTTTCCTGTTCGTGGATTTATCGGTAATACGCGTTGTACTCTAGAGGTTCTTTCTGGATCTTCAGAAGCTTTATACGCCAAGATCGCTGTTAATATAGCATTGCTACGCACATCGTCAAACACGATCTTATCATAGGTATCTCTGTTAGTGTGCCAAGTATAATTCCAATAATCCCAACTCAAGGATGACAGGCTAAATGCCGGTGCTCCAGCAGCTAAGAAAGAGGCATAATCGGATCCACCACCACCAGGAATACCCGGGAATTCTGTTTCGATATGTTTCTTGATGTCTTGTGGCACAGCTTCCAACCAGCGCGTCAGGTATTCATAGGAATGCAAGAAGCCTCCTCCTGATAACTTGACCACACGACCGGTACCATTGTCTTGGTTAAAAAGTGCCTGTACATTGTCCACTATCTTAGGATGATCCTCAACAAATCCACGGGACCCATTCAGGCCTTGCTCTTCGCTACCCCAATGACCCACCAATATGGTTCGCTTTGGATTAGGATACAGCTTTTTAAGGATGCGCATGGCCTCCATCATGACGATGGTACCAGTACCATTATCCGTTGCTCCTGTGGCTCCATCCCAAGAATCAAAATGTGCCGATAAGATGACATATTCATCTGGTTTCTCGGAACCTTTGATCTCTGCTATAGTATTGAAGGTTGGTACCACGCCTAATTCCTTGGATTCCGCCACAACCTTGATCACAGGTTTGCTACCGTATTCTGCCAGCCTATAAAGCATTGCATAATCCTCTAATTCTAGATCAACGGTTGGAATGTTCTTGGTACGTGCACTAAAGATCTTATTAACACCGAAACCATTCGACCATCTACTTTGCACAATACCTACAGCACCTGCGGCTTCTAATGCTGGAATGATGCTACGAGAGCTGTATCCCGTCTTATTTATATTCTCGCGCCACGCCTTTGATTGGGCATCGCGGTCATCTTTCATTTTTTGGAAGGATTCTTCAGTCGCATATTCTTCCCAGTTATAATCTGGACGACCTGTTGGTTGTTTCATGGACACGAGCACAAATTTTCCTTTCACGTTGGGCAACCAAGCGGCAAATGAAATGGAGTCTTGGATGCTTTCTGACAATGTCATAACCTCAGCCGTGACGCCTGTGGCCGACGTACTTGGGTTCCATGCGAGTTGCATCCCATCTAAGGTTTGCACACGTGGCGATACCATATCTATGTGTGAAATTCCACGCTCCCAGCCACGCCATTCGCCCCACTTCTCATTCCTAGCTGAAATACCCCAATCGGTATATTTTGCGACTGCCCAATCGTGGGCATGTTTCATTTGTGGGGTACCGACCAGTCTTGGTCCTACCACATCCATGAGTTCATGAGCCAAATGCTCTAATTGTGAGTTCTCATTAGCTTCTTTGATGATAGCTTCGACCACAGGATCTTGGTCTTTGTCTTGAGCATACGTGAAGCTGCTGCCTACTATTAAATAGGCGAAGAGGAGTTGAATTGTACGTGTCATGGTTTTGGATTTATTAATTGCAATACTGAATAATCCCGATAGCTATCGGGACAGCACCTATTGATTAGTTTTAAGACCCTAATTTACGATAATTAGCAACAAAACATGAAGAACTATAAATCAAGGATTTATAATTCTTTTTAAAAAAACTTCTAATTCTGTTTAACGGAAGACAATAATCAAAGATGAATCGTTTTTTATCTTAACATACTATTAAACAAAACTCCAAAGAAAAAAGCCACCTATCCCGATATCTATCGGAACTAGATGGCTTTTATAATATCTTAGTATTCTGACTATAAGGTATATACGAACCTAAAGGTCACGAATCTTGGCTGTATAAAGGTTTCTGAAATGAAAACCGAAAAATCATTCGCGCTATTGCTTACTTGGGAGTCAATGTCCAATATATTTGTGGCCTTGATCTCATATTCCCATTTGGCATCTCGGTCTTTTCTATAGGACAGCGTCGCATCCCAGTTCTTGAAAGATTGCGATTCTCCATTGCCCAAATCTTGATTGGTATAGGTGTAATTAGTCCGGAATGTGACCGATTTCCAGATGTAGGCATCGAACTCTATAGAAGGAGCGTTGGTCACGAACTTTGTCTTACCTCCTCCCTGATTATTATCAGTAACACTGTAGCGATAATTTAAACTTACATTAGGTGCTTCCCTATAATTCGTTCGTAGTCCTGGAGTGTAGGTCTGCGTATAGCCTTCATTAAGTGATTGCTGTTCTTGAATGAACTGATTGATCTTGCTATAGTTGAAACTGGCATTCAAGCTCGCCCTGATCTTGCCGAAGGTGCGCTGCACACGCCCAAAGATATTGACATTTTCATCGGCAAAACTGGAATTGAAAAAGGTACTGGTCCTAATCACATTCTCAAAATTCGTCAAGCTTCGTACCTGATCGATATTGCTTGAGTATGCTGCTCTGGCAAAAACATTGGTGTAATTAAAGAGGTTGAAACTGCTGTAAAACAGGCTCACATTATGCGACAAGGCATTCTGCAGGTCCGGCTGCCCGAATTGGATGTTATTAAAATTATTCAACACTAAGCCTTCTGCCAATCTGGTGACATCCGTGAATTGATTACGCATGGTATAATTCAATGTCAAGGCTTCACTCTTTTTAAACTGGATTCGGGTTTCGAAATCCGGTAAAAATCGGAAGAAGTTATCATTGTAGGTCTCTCCAAACTGACTGTTCTTATTGCCGTAAGCATGTACTGAAAACCCCGGAGTAATTGTGAATTTACCAGTCTTCAATCGGTAATGTGCGCCTAAATATACATCGCTGAAGTTATACTCCGTATCGTTGGTAGCTCGACCATCATTAATGGTCGGCGTTGGATTGAACTGAGAGCCATCACTCAAGAACTGGAAAATATTGGAATTGAATTCTTGACGACTCAAGATCGTGCCCAAGGTTAAGTTAATATTACTCTTGGCATTCAATATGTTATAATAATCCAATTTGGCATCCACCTGATTGGACTTAATTCGTCGGTTTTGACCAATGTTATAATTATCCAAAGAGGTATCTAAACCTAAAGCTTCTGCAGTCGTGTCAAAGGCATCTTCACCATTGGGGTCATTACCTAAAAGGGCATTGTAAAATGGGTCTTCGTTTTTTATTAAATGTTGCGCCTCAAAAGCGAAGATATTGGTTTCGTTAAGCGTGTAATAATAATTGATATTTTGATTGATGCTAAATGGCGTGACTTCATCCAACTGAACCGTATTTCCGATCACAGAAGAAAACGCGATTTGCTTCTGAGAGTCGTCCGACACACGACCCAAGATATCATAATCTATTTGATTATTGAAATTTGGTTTGTAGGATGCACTTAGCTTCAACAAGCCTTGATCAGAACGTTCTTTGCTTGTTTGTTCCGTGGACTCATCGGGAATCCCAAGATCCGGATTCGTATATCGCACGAAACTCGTTTCCTTGGAAAGAACACGACTACTATTGTATATGAGGAATCCACTCAGATCGAGAGCCTTATTCGGCGAATAACTAAAATTACCAGTGCCTAATTTATTCTCGATTTCCAAGGCATTGCCTTGATTGGTCAAGAAATTAAGGCTATTATCCCCAAGGTTTATAGTGGTTCCGCTGCTTCTGCTTGGCGACCTGAAACCGCCACCAAAGCCTCTGATGTCTCGTCTTGTCAAAGCAACCTCACCGGTATTGTTAAGGTCTCCTATAAAATTAAGGCTGTATTTCGGATTATAATAAAACAGCTTGGGCTGCAACAAATAAAGTTCATTATCTGGTGATGTTCCAGCTCCAGCAGTCACATTCCCAAACCAAAAGTTCTCTTTCCCTTCCTTGAGCTTGATATTCAAGGCCACGCTATCTTGGTTATTGGTCACACCACTAAGTTGACCAACTTCTGAATAATTACGTAACACTTGTATTTTATCAACCGCATTGGAAGGAATGTTCTTTGTCGCTAATTTAGTGTCACCATCGAAAAAATCCTTGCCATTGACCATTAACTTATTTACCACTTTACCTTCCACTTCTATCTGGCCATCTTCATTGATCTCTACCCCTGGTAATTTTTCCAGTACATCTTCTAACTTTCGCTCGGTCCCGTTCTTAAAGGAGTCTGCATTATAAATCAAGGTATCCCCTCTTACGGTAACTGGCATTTCGTATGTAAGTTCTACTGCGTCCAAGGCATTGTCTGCACGAAGTGTATAATCTTTGGTAATATCACTTTCGGTTGTTGAAAGGTTCTCCTCAAAGGTCTGCATTCCTATATAACTAATCTGCATTTTGTAGTTGCCGTTCTTGCCTAAGAGCAGCTTGTATTTACCTTGTTCATTGGTAATACCGTAAGATTCCAAACCACTTGTCTCTTGATTTATCGCTATCACATTCGCCAATTCTAAAGGATTGTTCAAGCTATCTCTGACCACGCCTTCAAGCTTTATTTGAGCGTAGGAGATACTAGCCACAAGTAGTATCGTAATACAAAATATTTTTTTCATGATCATGTGTTACTTACCGGTTTGGTAGTCGTTTTCAATTCAGCCGCTATTAGCTTCTTCGTCTTCCTCGGTTGTTTCTCATTTCAAGCATTTTTCCTTGAATGGTCTTTTGATATTCCGTCTTAGTGATTTCTTTACCTTTATCAGGAGCTTCAATCTTGATTTTCTCCTTAGGGTTCATCACTATTTTAGAACAAAGCAAAGTCGTATTGCCTGCACTAACTTCTAAAATAAGACCCGGAAGTCCCCAAAATTCACCTGGCCCATGACCGACTGGTATTTGAGGTGTATACCATGCTTCAATAGCCGTCATTTTAATCTCAGGTTCTTTGAGCTCTTTAGGCTCAGCATTCGTGGAATCGACTTTTTTCTCGGTACTTGCCGGTGCTAGATCGCTCCAGGAAAAGTTAAACCAAGTCAATTCAGATGTTGGCACTAAAGCCGTTGCCCTAAAACACATATATTGTCCTATTTGCTTTGATTCGGTACCCATTTTCCATTCAAATGTCTGTAACTCATCCTTAACTAAAAATTGCTTGCCATAGAATTCCTGACTCTGGACCAAGGCATTTTCCTTAACATTCTTGTACTGCTCACCCTGAGTGAAATTCTTTCCCCAAGAATCCGTGGCTCCTGACATCGCATCTAGTTTGTCTTCTTCATTGAATACAGACTCTTCCTTACTGAAATTCAATACATAGGTTTTTTCCAACCGATTCTTTAAACGCTCTGCTATTTGCTTTTTCTGTGCTTCACTCATTCTTGCTCCCCAGCTGCCAAGCTCCATGGTCGATTTCGAAAAATAATACGCTTGACCTTGAAATTCTTGGACATTTGGACTAACAGAAAAAAGCAAAACAAAAGCTAGAATACTGATTTTAGAGAGAATTGATTTCATAAGGAACGACTTAAATTGATTTTTGTGTTTAACAAATCTATCAATTGTTTAGACAAAATGATACTGTTTATCAAAACATTAACATTCCTATTATCAATGACCTAGGCTTAGAATTTTTTGTCTTTTAGCTCGAATGATGCAGATTAACCTCTTGTTCTTGGTCTTCCGCCACGTCCGCCATACATCTCACGCATTTCCTCCATTTTTTTCTTCACGGTTTCTTCATATTCTTTCTGCGTCACTTCTTCACCTTTAGAGGGTTTCTTGATTGAATCCTTTACTTCAGGGTTCATAATGATCTTTGAACAGAGTATAGAAGTCTTACCTGACTGTATCTCCAAGATCAAGCCTGGCAACCCCCAGAATTCTCCTGGACCTTGATTGATCGGAATTTGAGGAGTGTACCATGCCGTGACCGTTATTTCCTTAGGGATTTCGATATCTTCGGTGATCGTCGTTGTTTTTGTGGAGTCCTTTTTGGCTTCGTCCTTCTTTTCATCGCCATCACGATTACGTCGACGCATATTCATCCAATCCGTCTCACTGACTTTCTTGGTCGCTGTGGCCTTGAAAGCAAGATACTTGCCAATTTGCTTGCTCTCACTTCCCATCACCCATTCCAATTGAGTCAAGGAATCCTTGATCAAGAATTGCTTTCCGAAGAATTCCTGTTCTTGAAGCATTGCTTGGTCTTTCACGTTCTTGTATTGAGGACCACCTGTCAGGCTTCCCATCATACCCCAACCTCTGCCTTGCCCGGGCGCCTCCAGTTTTTCTTCTTCCTTGTACATGGATTCGGTTTTATTAAAGGTCAGAACATATGTTTTCTCGAACATGCTTTTCATCCGTTCTGAAATCCGCTTTTTTTGTTCCTCAGACATCTGTCCGTCACGTCCTCCCCAACCGCTCATATCCATAGTGGTTTTACTTTGATAATAGGCCTGACCTTGGAAATCTTGAGCTATGGAAGGTATTGAAATCAAGATGGTAAATAGTGCAATGAGCTTTTTCATTTTATGGTATTTAAGTATTCCTAAGGCAGGAACATATTATTATTAGTTGCTGATAAACAACCATTAGACCTTAAAAATACTTCTTAGTTTAATCGATGAATGTTAAACTATTGCCAAAAAGCTAACCCTTTATCCGTATAGTTATATTGTCGCCATGGCCATCGTTGTGCTGGTATCGTTCATTCATTTCTTTCATTTTCTTCTCCATGATCAGGTCGAATTCCTCTTGCGTAACTTTTTTGCCTTTTTCCGGTTCCTTGATGTCCATTTTATCTTTCGGATTCATCACGATCTTACTACAGATGATCGTCTGACTCTCATCATTGATTTCTAAGATCAACCCAGGCAACCCCCAATAACTTTCAGGACCATTGTTTATTGGTATTTGTGGCGTGTACCAAGCAGTAATGGTAATTTCCTTTTTTTCTGGTTTTGCCTCAGCCTTGGCTTCACCATTCTCGCTCATATTACTGGAGACTTCGATCTCCTGTTTCATTGTTGCTTTATAGCATGTATATTCACCAATATTCTTAGTTTCGGACCCTAATTGCCAATCTTGTTTTTTAAGTTGGTCCTGGATCAAAAATATCTTACCAAACACATCATTTTGATTTGAAAAACGTTCTTCCTTGGTATTCTTATATAGCACATCAGAACCTCCGGTATTCATCATGACCATGACCATGTTGCCAGACGCTGGTTGAGGCTTGTCAAGTTTCTCTTCTTCTTTATAGATGGATTCCTCTTTATTAAAAGTTAGTTTATAGGTTTTCTCAAATTGCTTCTTCATCATTTCCATGACCCTTTTTTGCATTTCAGAATCCATCTTGGTGCTGTCGAGTTTAACATCAACTTGTCGTTTAGATTTGTAGGTCGCCTCACCTTGAAAGTCTTGAGCTGAGATATTGACAGTGATCATTATTACGAGGACTATAAAGAATTTAGTGAGTGTTGTCATGATTATTTGTTTTTCGATTTCTTAGATACAAATATGATTCACAATTTTAATATTCTCGGTTAATGAGTGTTAACTAGTGTTAAGCGATTGGTTTTGTCCGTTTTTAACATTTACTTTTGACTCATGAATGATTCTAGATATAGATGGATGCTTTACTTGATCACTACGGTGATTATTGGCACCATTGCTATTCAGGTATATTGGAATTACAAGAATTACCTCGCTAATAAGCAACAGTTCATCAACGAAGTTCAGACAAGTCTTGACAATGCTGTTAATACCTATTACGCAAATCTTGCAGAAAGAAATACTATTGGTATCATTATGGATGAGGGCTCTCAAGAAAATATCTTCTCTGAGAATGGCGCTTTTGATAGCATCATGGGGCAATTGGATTTTACAGCAAAGGGTATAAAAGGAATGGATTCATTATTAATCAATCGTCCCGAAGGTGTATCCGTCTTTACCGGTAACGCTGCAGATTCTTTGCTGGTCACTATAAACAATGATCACAGAGTAAATGGTGTCTCAAGAGATGTGAAATTAAAACGAATAGTGACAAGTAAGCAGGATTCCATAAAACAACAGAATTATAATGTTTTGACTTCAAAAGTCATTATTTCAATGACACAGGATTCCTTGGATCTTAAAAACATTGATTCGCTTTTGAAGATTGAATTATCCAGAAAGCAATTAAACTTAAAATATGGTCTTTCTTATAAGGACTCTCTTAAACAAAAGCCACATGTCGCAATCATAAAATCATATAACAGCAATACTGATTCACTCCCACAAGCCTTTTTAAGTACTCTTTCCAGATCTGAATTCTTGCCAAAGGATAGTACTCTGAAAATAAAATTCGATAATACCACGAAGCAAATACTATTGCGAAGTTCTTTGGGAATACTATTATCCACTTTACTGGTCTTGGCAGTAATAAGCAGTCTATTCTATCTTTTGAAAATCATTAGACAGCAAAAAGAATTGGCCGAAGTCAAGAACGACATCATTAGTAATATAACACATGAGTTCAAGACACCAATAGCTACGATCAGTGTGGCTTTGGAGAGTATCAAGAATTTCAAGGTCATTGAAAACAAACAGAAAACTGAACGCTATTTAGACATGTCGAGTGAGCAACTTTCCAAATTGAATATCATGGTTGAGAAATTGTTAGAAACTGCGACTTTAGATAGTGAGAACCTCAACTTGAATAAGGAAGAAGTTAATTTAACGGATTTGTTGAGCACGGTCGTTAATAAACATCAGCTACAAATAGATAAAAAATCGATTTCAACTAATTTCGATGAGAAAAATGTCCTTGCTCAAGTGGATGTTTTTCATTTCGAGAATGCCATTAATAACTTATTGGACAATGCTATTAAGTATGGGGGTGATATGATCACTGTTGCTAATGATCAAGCAGGTAATAAAAAAATAATTACTATATCCGACAATGGAAACACCTTGACAAAAGCAAACAAAGAGCGCATATTTGAAAAGTTTTATCGCATACCTAAAGGGAATACCCATGACGTAAAAGGTTTTGGCATTGGGCTTTATTACACCAAGAAGATCATCGAAAAACATGGGGGCACCATTCAGCTCGAATTGAAAAACGGGTGGACAATATTCAAAATCTCCATTCCAAATGACTAAATCTACCACTATATTATTAGCCGAAGACGAACCTGCCCTAGGGCAAATTATTAAGGAAAGTCTCGAAACTCGAGGCTTCAACGTCTTATTATGCGAGAATGGTGAGCAAGCTTACACAACGTATACAACCGAAAAACCATCCTTATTGGTACTCGACGTCATGATGCCTAAAAAAGATGGGTTTACATTGGCAAAGGAAATCCGTATGGAGGATGATACCATCCCAATTATCTTCTTGACAGCAAAATCGCAAACGCAAGATGTCGTTGAAGGCTTTACCATTGGAGGAAACGACTATTTGAAAAAGCCATTTAGCATTGAAGAATTAATTGTTAGGATCAACAACCTATTAAATAGGTCTCAGCTTCAAAAGAATTCTGAAATCCTTAAAATCGGTGGCTTTCACTTTGATTTTCCGAAACAAACCCTTCAATTCCATGACGACGAAAAAACACAATTGACACATCGTGAAGCACATTTACTTTTTCATTTGATCAAGAATAAGAATGAAGTCCTTGATAGATCATTAATATTGAACAAGCTTTGGGGAACGGATGATTTCTTTGCAGGAAGAAGCATGGATGTATTCATTACCAAACTTCGCAAGAAACTCAAACAAGACGAATCGATACAAATTATCAATGTCAGGGGATTTGGGTATAAATTGATCTGCTAAGAAAATGGTTTGATTTTTGTACTTTGCATGGTACATGAAATACTGGACATTCATTTTATTGCTTATCACTATGCACGTTAGTGGTCAGAAAAAATTAGAGGCGATCCCTATTGATAAAACAGCCATTGTTGCCGACCAGGTCATTAATATAAATAATCAAGGCAAGGTATTGATCCTTAAAGACAATGCCTTAGTACAGAGCATTAGCGGTAAAGAAAATTCGTATGCTAATGTGCAATTAGGCAATATTACTTCTATCAATGCTTTTAACCCCTTAAAAATCAGCGTTTTTTACAAGGATTTCAATACTGTCACCATATTGGATAATCGCCTTAATGAGATATATCGAATCGACTTTAATAATATTCGCCCATACAGAAATATAACACATGTCTCTACGGGTTATGACAATGTGCTTTGGTTGTATAATCAGGATACACAGCAATTGGAAATCTACGATTATAAGCAAGATGTTTCAAAAGGACAAACTCTTCCAATTGAAGATTCTGTGCTAGATCTAATCAGTAATTACAACTCCTCTTGGTTACTCACGGAAAATCATCTTATCGCCTATAATTATTTTGGCAGCTTGACTTCAAAAATCAAGAACGATGGCTACACCTCAATCTGTGAAATTAACGAAAACATCATTTTCAAGAAGGAAAATAAGCTCTATTATTTATTAAAGGGAGAGAAAGAAATCATTCTGATGGATCTTCCCGAATTGTTAATAAAAGCATTTTTTGCAACCGATGAAACCTTGTATATTTACGACGGAGAATTTCTTCAACAATACCAATTAAAAATCACTTAGAATATGCATGTTGCTATTGCCGGAAACATTGGCGCGGGGAAGACGACGCTCACAAAGTTACTCGCTAAACATTACAAATGGGAAGCCCAATTAGAAGACGTCGTGGACAACCCGTATCTAGATGATTTTTACAATCAAATGGAACGTTGGTCCTTCAATTTACAGGTATATTTCCTCAATAGTCGTTTCCGTCAAGTATTGAAAATTCGTCAAAGTGGTAAGGATATAATCCAAGATAGAACCATATATGAGGATGCCCATATTTTTGCGCCTAACCTTCATGCTATGGGTTTGATGACCAATCGTGATTTTGAGAACTATAAATCACTTTTCGATTTGATGGAATCCTTGGTTCAAGGCCCGGATCTATTAATTTATTTAAGAAGTTCCATTCCCAATCTTGTAAATCAAATCCACAAACGGGGTAGGGATTACGAAAATTCGATTAGCATAGATTATTTGAGTCGCCTTAATGAACGTTACGAGGCATGGGTTCATGGTTACGATAAAGGCAAACTATTGATCATTGATGTAGATGATCTTGATTTTGTAGATCAACCTGAAGACCTTGGAAAGGTGATCACTAGAATTGATGCTGAAATTCACGGATTATTCTAAAAAAGCACTCCTTTTAGTTATATTTTGTGCGACAGAAGAAATTCTCAAGACTGTTAAATTACACAGTTCTTTTAGTTTTCGGGTATAAAAACCACTACCTTACCTTCGGTTTTAGAGTAAATTGCATGAAAACAAAACAACTTATCTTGGCATTCTTGCTAGCAACTACTTATTTTAGTTGCTCTAAAGATGACTCTGTAATTCCTTCTAATGTTAGTGCTGATATTATTGGCAATTGGGCATTGACCGATTATCATTTTAATGGATCACAGAGAACACTTTCTGAAATTGACGTTTCAATAATAACATTCGACGCGTCTGCTTGGGATATTGGTGTGTCTAGTGTTTTTATTGAATCTCCAAATGATTATAGTTTCATTGGAGGTTACAATCTAGATCTGACTGTTATCGATGAAAATGGTGATGAGTTCTATTTGCCAAGTCATCGTCAAGTAAGTGACGTTGGTACATGGACCAGAACCAATAGTTTTCTTGGAATCAAAATAGATGATGAATTGATGCCGGCAGCCATCTCCGAATTATCGGAAACTACATTAAAATACGTCATTAGTAGGAGTAAATCGTTCAACGATGAGAATAATGACCTTATCACTATTACAAGAACGGATTTCTATACTTTCACAAGAGTTGGAAGTAATTAACTCATGAATTCTACAAATTAGTCAATAAAACCATTCTCTCTTGCATGTTGCAGTGCTTGCTCACCATCCTCGACCAACAAAGCAGGCGTGGTCTTATAATTTTTCAATAAGTTTCTGACTCCCAGAATTTTTGTTTTACTATCTACACCTCGTAAATAAATAGCTTTGATCCTGTCTGGAATTTGATTGGCAATCTCCATGTAAATAACGGGGTCTTTCTCTCCGCTATCGCCAATGAGTATAAATGGAAGATTCGGATATGTCGCTAAGATACTCATGATCTCCTTTTGCTTTTGTGGTTTCTCTCCCTTTGCTTTCCTGCGAAGGATATTCCTGAAACTCCTTAATAAAATAGGCCCTTTCGGAAAATTATTCTCTATCAGGAAAAACTCTAGATAGCGATACAGGTTCCAAGGGCTGTGACTCACGTAAAAAATAGGATTTGCCTCATTACCTTTTTTCCCATCGTGTAATTTATTATAAAAATCTGCAGCACCTTTCAATGGTACTCTTCTACCAGCAGGCCTAAAGATGGTATTATATATCACCTGCCATTTCATGCTTGACACCACTCCAGTATGCAATATGGTATCATCAATATCGCTAATGACACCAAAGGTCGCCCTTGAAGATGGAATCAATATTTCACCAAGGAATTTATTGTCTTTTTGAATGGTTCTTCCAGGATGTGCCTCTGTATAGGACACTTCATAAACAAGCCAACCTTCAGCATTGGCAAGTTTATCCAGTCCGGCAATAGCTTGATCCAAACGATAATAACCGTGTGAATCTGTAGTGACATTAAAGATTCTATTATCCGGCAATTCAATGCTGAGAAGGGCACCTTTGATCTCATCAGATTCAAATCGCTTCCATGAATTCAGCAGGAGATTAAAGTAACTCTTGTGAGTCAGATCGATTATTTCATCCTCCAAAGCACGACCCCTAATATGAAAATGGGAGTGTGTCCCATAACTCTGGAAGGCAATGATCTGTAATGGGTCTTTTTTAAACCAACTCAAAAGCAATGATTTTAAGGAAATGAAGATACTATAACTCATAAAAAAAGCCACTCATTCGAGTGGCTTTTTATTTATTTAGATGTTTTATTAGTGATCCTGAGTGGCAGTCTCTAACTTTTTCTCTTCTACCACTTTTTTCTTCATGACTTTCACTTCAGCATCCACATCTTTCATTGCATTAACTTTGGCTTTTACTTCTTCTACAGTGCCTTCTACTAATTTCTCTTCAGTTGTGACCTCACCATTCTCCGTTGTTATCGTTGTTACAACGGCTTTGGCGTTTTCAGCATCATCTGAAGTCATCTCAATGCGAACTTCCTTTTTAATTTCTTCTTGTGAATGATTCAAAGCCATACCATCTTCTGTATGTCCTCCTAAGATAGGTGCAATCACCAATCCAATTAAACAGGTAAGCTTGATCAAAATGTTCATGGATGGGCCAGACGTATCTTTAAAAGGATCCCCAACCGTATCACCAGTGATAGCTGCCTTGTGAGCATCAGACCCTTTATAGGTCATTTCTCCGTTGATTTCCACTCCAGCTTCAAACGATTTCTTAGCGTTATCCCAAGCACCACCAGCATTGTTCTGGAAGATAGCCCAAAGGACACCACTTACTGTCACTCCAGCCATATAACCACCTAACATTTCAGCAATCGCTCTGTTTTCCATTCCAAATAACATTGGTATAAACGTAATTAAAAATGGAAATCCAATAGTTAACAATCCTGGAAGCATCATTTCTTTTAAGGAGGCTTCAGTTGAAATTTCAACACATTTATCGTATTCGGGCTGTCCAGTTCCTTCCAATATCCCCGGAATTTCTTTAAACTGACGGCGCACTTCCTGAACCATTTCCATTGCCGCCTTACCAACTGCTTTCATTGCTAAAGCCGAAAACACTACTGGCACCATTCCACCAACAAATAGCATGGCCAAGACCGGTGCTTTGAAAATATTGATTCCATCAATTCCTGTAAATGTAACGTAAGCCGCAAATAAAGCTAAAGAGGTTAATGCCGCCGAGGCGATTGCAAATCCTTTTCCGGTTGCCGCCGTTGTATTACCCACTGAATCCAAGATATCAGTACGCTCTCTAACAATAGGCTCTTGTTCACTCATTTCAGCGATACCACCTGCATTATCGGATATCGGTCCAAAAGCATCAATCGCCAATTGCATAGCTGTGGTTGCCATCATCGCAGAAGCCGCTAATGCCACTCCGTAAAATCCTGCCGCTGCATAGGACGCCCAAATAGCAGCTGCAAATAATAGTATGGTAGGAAAGGTAGATATCATTCCAGTTGATAAACCTGCAATAATATTTGTTCCTGCTCCAGTACTTGATTGTTGTACAATATTCAATATTGGTTTTTTACCAAGTCCTGTGTAATATTCAGTGACCGAAGAAATTACGGCACCAACTGTAAGTCCTATTAAGGTCGCATAGAAAACGCGCATAGAGGATATTTCTTTTAAGCCTTCGCCAAAGAATTCCATAGACATGGTTTCCGGCAACATATATTTTACCAGTCCAAAACAAGAAATTGCTACCAATATAATGGAAATCCAGTTACCAACATTTAAGGCCTGCATGACCTCATGTTCTTTGGCTTTATTACTTTTAATTCTTACGAGCATTGTCCCAATAATGGAGATTATAATACCCACACCGGCAATAGACATCGGCAATAAGATGGGTCCAATGCCACCAAAAGCATCATCAACGCTTCCACCCATATCCTTTATGACATAATTACCAAGAACCATGGCGGCCAATACCGTTGCCACATACGAACCGAACAGATCGGCTCCCATTCCGGCAACATCACCTACATTATCACCTACATTATCCGCAATCGTAGCAGGGTTACGAGGATCATCTTCGGGGATACCTGCTTCTACTTTACCTACTAGATCGGCGCCAACATCGGCTGCTTTTGTATAGATCCCACCACCAACACGGGCAAATAAAGCAATAGATTC
Source organism: uncultured Flavobacteriaceae bacterium (assembly GCA_965530995.1). GTDB lineage: Bacteria > Bacteroidota > Bacteroidia > Flavobacteriales > Flavobacteriaceae > JABABD01. The sequence goes on along the minus strand of CBESOB010000048.1, from coordinate 213 downwards.
TGCACCTAGTGAAAACCCGGCTAATGTTTCTAAAACAATGGTCATATCTGCGTTCGTCGTCCAGACACCACCCATAAAGACATTAAAGAATATGATAAAGAATGTTGTTAAGCCTAAAACTGCTAAACCGGCAACACCTAATCCCATCACCGTACCACCGCCAAAAGAAACGCCTAATGCATTTGGTAAACTGCTCCGCGCTGCCTGTGTGGT
>CBESOB010000047.1:0-15219 GCA_965530995.1 uncultured Flavobacteriaceae bacterium | reverse complement strand
TAAGTTTGACTTCTTTGGCTAGATTAAGGAGAAGTTTCATGCCTGTATCATCTATCCTGTTCTTGGAGAAGTCGACATAAAAATCATCCCATTGAATCTTGAAGGTATTTGCTCTTTTATCATCTAGGGCAAATAGGTCTTTTATTTGGGTATTTTCAATGGTCTTAAAATGCTCCTCAAGAAGTTGCCATGATTTTGTTGAGGTTGGATCAATATTAGGTAATGCCATTAATTTTTTACTTCAGTAATTAAGTTCTTTTCATCGGCAATGATCTCAAGAGGATCAGAGTTGAACTCTATATTATCAAGTTGCGATTTAATTGGATTGATGAATTCTAGGTACAGCGCTTTTAAACTGTCTGATATTGGTTCGGCTTCAGGCAATTTTTGTTTGAACGGATCTACCTGCTTACCATTTTTCCAGAATCGATAGCATACATGGGGTCCGGAGGTATTACCAGTCATTCCTACCCAACCAATGACATCACCTTGCTTTACAAAATCTCCTACTTTGGCTTTGCGCTTCTGCATATGAAGGTATTGCGTGGAATACATAGAATTATGCTTGATCTTTACGTAATTACCATTGCCGCCTTTCCGTCTAGATTCAATGACTGTTCCATTGGCTGTCGCCCTAATTGGCGTACCTACTTTGGCTGAAAAATCGGTACCTTTGTGCGCTCGTATACGATTACCGTATAAAGCAATACGACGTCTTAAATTATACCTGGAGGAAATACGTCGATACTCTACGGGTGCTTTTAAAAATGCTCGGCGTAAATTCTTAGCATCTTCGCTAAAATAATCCCTCAAACCCTTGACGGTATCTGTTTCAAATTCGAAGGCATAAAAAGGTTCATTGTTATGCTCGAAATACGCGGCTTTTATGTTGTCAATACCAGCGTAAATGGAGTCATCTATATATTTCTCCGTATACACAACTTTAAACTTGTCTCCGGCTTGAAGTCGGTTAAAATCTATAGTCCATGCATAGATGTCTGACATATCAAAAGCTAAAACAGGACTAATGCCTAGTTCCTCTAATGCTAGTGAAATATTAGATTTGGGAACAATCTCTCCAGACACCTCTTTTTCAACATACTTTATAGGCTTGGTGTCTGTATAAGCATGGATTGAGTCCTGAAAATTAATGACCACATAATCTTCCTTATTGGGCTGATAAATAAAGCACTTTGGTTCTTGTAGTGAATCATTAGTGCATAACAAGGTATAAGGCTTACCTACTTGGAGATTCCTTATATCGAAACTATCCTTTGTCTTTTGTGCTATTTCAAAAATCTTCGAGAACCCTATTTGATTGTCTTCAAGTATTTTGCCAAAAGTATCTCCAGACTTGATTGTATCTCTTTTTACAGTGAAATCGTTTAGATTGAATCCGTATTCAATATTTGGGATTTCTATGGGTTTGACATAACTCGTTACGGGCACTTCAATTGAATTTACTTCTTTCTTACAAGAAATAGTAACAATAAAGAGTAGGCAGATGAAAAATAGCTGTTTCAAATTGTAATTCTATTTGGTTCTTTAGGCATGCTCAAAACGTGCAAAATCAATGAATTTATACTTGAGCGCCTCAAATATCGGGAAAAAAAAGACGTTATTGAATATTCTGCCAAGAATTAGCATTATACATTCGTACCCCAGTCGTCCAATTCTTCCTTGCTCCATAGTTCTGGAAAGAACACCCTTCGTTGATATTTAGGGTGCATGTACTTCTGCCAATCACTGCCTCCCGTGGCTTCACCGTCTCCGTCAGGGCCTAATATGTAGTGTTTTGCAGCGTTGTAATGAGCCATGACCCATTTAATATTAACTGTATGATCGTAATGCCGCATGGCTTTTACAAGATCTTTGTCTTTTTGATCTTTCTCAGGCAATTCATTGAACCGTGACCAAAGATTTTTCGTGTTATATGTTTTCATGAAGGTGATGAATTCTTCTTTATAACGATTTTCAAAGTTGGTCAATAAAGATGATTTCTCACCTGTTTTATAGTCTTTACCAGCAGCTTGCCAATATAAATGCTCCAAGGCATGTTCGAACGGCGTTTCCCTATCAATAGTTTGTCTAAATCGAGCATCGATAAGATTGATGAGCTCTGTTGACGCAAACTCAATTTGGCGATATTGTGCACTTTGAAAACCACTAGCTGGAGTCAGGGTGTGCCTGAATTTATTGTATTGTTCAGGGTCCATGCCTTCACGCATAATATCGAAAGATGTTGTTAGCATATCGAAATATCGACTTATACGCATCAGCTTATTCTCAAAGAATGCAACATTCAGGTCATCTTTGTTCGCCACTTGGGAAATTTCCCAGAGGATCATCTTGAAAATCAACTCATTGATTTGATGATAGGCAATGAATACCATTTCATCAGGAAAAGTAGTGCGCTGGATTTGGAGGCTCAACAATGCATCGGTGTGTATATAATCCCAATACGTAATGGATTTACTATAGAGAAGACCTTCTAGATAATTTTCAGTGTCTTCACTTTGAGCATCGTATTTGCCCTGTAGTTTTTTTAATAGATCGTCATAGTTAGGTTGGTCGGACATAATTAATTGTCAAAGATGATGTTGAACGGATATTTTAACCCTTTAAATGCTTGTAAATCTGCGCGCAGAGAGCCTATGGCCAAGTCCGCCTTGATTCGCAAAGGTATCTTATTTAAATCATTTGAGACCCATAGAGTTAAACTTTCTTCTTCCTTGAAGACACGCCCTGCCATGACATATGGTCTGAATTTGAGAGTTGCCACTTTACCAAATTCTGTAAGGATGGTTTCGTCTCCTAAATACTTTAACTTAAATCCGTAATTCTCCAGATCAAAGAACATATCCAGTTGAATTTCGTCTCCAACTTCAAGATTCTCTACATCTAGATTGTTCCTTAGGTAGTAAAAGGTCGACATCATGTCCTGTATATTGGGTTTGGTGTCAACCACTTTCATCGTTTTAAACTTCAGATTATTAACATGTGCTTTTTGATTTTCTTGGTCGAATTCTATATGTATTTTTTTAGTATGCCCACCTTCATTGATATCCCTAATGAATTTATATGGGATAGTGGTTTCCTTATCGAAATAGCTTTCGTAACGATCCTTTACCTTGAAAAACCATCCTATGGCACCTGTGGTCTTGCCTTTACCAACAACATGATAAACAGGTTTGCCATCAATAATACCATCTTTAATTTTTAGAGTTGCTTCACCAGCTTTAAGGAAGCCGCTGTAACTCATTTTGAATTTGAACCATTCGCCCGTCTGAAAAGATGAAACCTCTTGGGAAAAGGCTGTATTCATCATTAATAGCGAGAAACCAATAAGTAGTATCCTGTTCATAAATCTGTAATTCTAAGTGCTCCAAAATAGGGCAACTTTGGCTGTCTTTGGGTTTTAAAGACAATTACTGTACCAAAAGTATTAAACATAAAAACTCCATCAAACTAAAGATGGAGTTTTTAGATAACGGTTGCGTTAAGATTTTGTTATAAGGTTCCTCGTTTTTCTTGCTCGCGTTCAATGCTTTCGAATAAGGCCTTGAAATTTCCGGCTCCAAAACCCTTGGCTCCCATACGTTGTATGATCTCAAAGAATAGAGTCGGTCTGTCTTCTAAAGGCTTTGTGAAAATTTGCAATAAATAACCTTCTTCATCGGCATCAACGAGTATTGACAGTTTTTGAAGTTCACTGATGTCCTCTTTCATCATGTCTTTATGCTCACCCAAACGTCTTGGGATATCATCGTAATAGGCTTGCGGAGGAGGCGGTAAGAATTCAATACCTCTAGCTTTTAGCTGTGCCACAGTTCCAATGATATCATCTGTTGCAACAGCCAAGTGCTGCACGCCTGAATCTTCATAAAAATCCAAGTATTCCTCGATCTGTGATTTTTTGGCAGCCTTAGCGGGTTCATTTATAGGGAATTTTATACGCCCATTACCATTGCTCATGACCTTACTCATCAAAGCGGAATATTCCGTATGGATCTGTTTGTCATCAAATGACAAAAAATTAACGAAGCCCATAACATCTTCGTACCATTTTACCCATTTGTTCATTTGGCCCCAGCCTACATTGCCAACCATATGGTCGATGAATTTTAGTCCAACTGGTTCTGGATTGTAATCAGATTTCCACTCCTCAAAACCGGGTAAGAACGCACCTTTGTAGTTCTTGCGTTCTACAAACATATGCACAGTTTCTCCATAGGTGTAAATACCTGCTCTAACCACTTCGCCATGTTCGTCCTTTTCAACGGTTGGTTCCATATAGGATTTTGCGCCTCTCTTTGTTGTTTCGGCATAGGCTTTTCTTGCGTCTTCCACCCAAAGTGCGATTACTTTTACGCCATCCCCATGTTTAACAATATGATCATTTATCGGTGATTTGCTAGTCAATGGTGTTGTAAGAACCAAACGTATCTTGTCTTGTTTCAACACATAACTTACATGGTCTCTAGAGCCAGTTTCCAATCCTTTGTATGCATACGATTGAAACCCAAATGCCGTTTTATAGAAATGTGCTGATTGTTTTGCATTACCGACGTAGAATTCTACGTAGTCAGTGCCTAATAATGGAAGGAAATCCTTTGCTCCCTCGAATATTTTTTCTAGTCCGTATTCGACTGATTTTACTTCTTTACTCATGATGTTTTCCATCTTAGTCTCCCTAAAGGGGAGAAATTAATATGTTTTTAAATAGTCTTTTTCACTCCTTCCCATTGGGAAGGTTGGGTTGGGATTATTCTAACCAAGAGGTATGATAAGTCCCATCTGTAATGGCCATACCTTCCTCTGTTACTTGCAATGGTTTAAAGGTGTCTACCATCACGGCGAGTTCCTTTGTTTCTGTCTGCCCAATACTCCGCTCGGCAGCACCAGGATGTGGGCCATGTGGTATACCTGCTGGATGTAGCGAAATATGTCCAGGTTCTACATCATTCCGGCTCATGAAATCCCCATCGACGTAATAAAGTACTTCGTCACTATCGATATTACTATGATTGTATGGTGCTGGGATGCCCTGTGGGTGATAATCGTATAAACGCGGCACGAAACTACAGATCACAAAGGCATCGGTCTCAAAAGTTTGGTGTACTGGTGGTGGTTGATGCACGCGCCCAGTAATGGGTTCAAAGTCGTGAATTGAAAACGCATATGGATAATTATAACCATCATACCCTACCACATCAAAAGGATGTGTGGCATATATCATATCAAATATCTCGTCTTGCTTCTTGACCTTCATCAAGAATTCTCCTTTTTCGTCATGATGTTCCAATTCTTGCGGTTGTCTCAAATCTCGCTCGCAAAATGGTGAATGTTCGAGTAATTGCCCGAACCAATTACGATATCGCTTCGGCGTATATATGGGTCTTCTAGACTCCACAATGAACAAGCGATTATCTTCAGTGTCGAATTCAATTTTATAAATGATACCGCGAGGTACTAATAGGTAATCTCCATACTTGAAATCGAGATTTCCCATATGTGTTCGTAACTTTCCAGTTCCTTTATGGATGAAAATTAGTTCGTCGGCATCGGCGTTCTTATAGAAATACTCTGTTTGGGATTGTTTCGGCGCCGCCAATATGATAGTGCAATCGGCATTGGTCAAGACTGCTTTTCGACTTTTTAGGTAGTCGTTCTCTGGTTTGACTTGAAACCCTTTAAAGCGGTACGAATGCATATTATTTGCTTTCGCCACTTTAGGGGCAACACTATATTGACCTTTTATGTCCTTTACTTGTGTCGGTCTATGAATATGATACAGGTTACTGGACATACCGTCAAAACCAATGGTCCCGAATAATTGCTCGTAATATAAACTCCCGTCATCCTTTCGGAATTGAGTATGTCGCTTATGCGGAATCTTTCCTAATTTATGATAAAATGGCATACTTTGAATTTTAATAAGTTATACTTTATTTAATACAAAATAAAGACAGTCTTATTCAGGATTTCTCTTGATAAGAAAATGCAATAGAATTGGTAATTCTGCCCAATGAAGTGTCATAGTACTACAAATATCGGAAAAATAATGATGCCATAACAGTCTCTAGAACCAAAACCCAAGGTTAAAAAACCACTTACTTTCACTCGTCTCCGGAGACCAGGTATATTTCGCTTCTATAGGGCCTATGAATGTCTCTAGGGAATAGCCCAAACCATAACCACTAAAATTTGGGGATGTTATCCACTCACCACTATCAAAAATGTTATCGGCGACATTGGCATAATTTGCAACGAAGTTAATATGATTTTTCTTGAAAATCTCGTAATCAAATTTTATGGTTCCCTTTACAAAACTATCACCAGGAATTGACAAATAATCATAGCCTATGAATGGCACGAAATTATTAATGAAATTGTTGCCATAACCTCCTAACACATAATCTAAAGACTGGTTTTGGTTATCACCGACCTTAAATCCACCCTGAGATTCCAAATTGATTGAAAATGCATCACTTACTTCAAAAGCATAGCCCAAGTCTGCTTTACCATATGAGAACGGCTTGAAATTATTGTTGTAGTCTGAAGATGAAAGATACCAATGGAAATCACCATTAAAATAAAAACCTCTGGAAGGAAAATATTTATTATTGTAGCTATCATATTTTAAAGTACCAAATACACCTAAAAAATCACTTTTCTCAAAAACAGTCTCTTGTTCGTTTGAATTATTGATAATAGTCTCAGATATAATATTCAATCGTTTATGTTCAGCTCCTAAACTCAGTGAAAAATCTTTCTGGAATAAGGTCTGCACATAAAACTGGTTAGTAAAATCGGAGAGCTCTATTCCAATTTTATTTATCCCTGACGAGGCGATTAGAGATGGTTCCAAAACGGTTTCAGCGTTGATATTCTTTGAAAACAGATTATATCTAGAACGCACCCCCACACTCCAATAAAAACCTTTGTCAATATAATATTCAAAGTTATAGCGCACATTGTCTCCAAGAATTACATCCAGTGAGGTCACATCGCTATCAAATAATAAGTGTTTTTGAGTTATGTTTATCAGGGCGGCGCTTTTATAAAGGTCGTCGTAATGAACCCCAAATTTTAAATACGTGTTGATCTGGTTTTCCGTGAGTACGGCATTCAAATCGTAACCATCTTCGCGTGGGATAAAGCGATAGCTGAACATATCAAAATTGTTTGTAGAAGCCAAGTTATTAATTCCTGCATTAAAATCTTGATGGCTTATCGCGCCATTCCCCTTGATTTTCAGCTTGCCGAGAATGTAGGAACGTGAAAATTTCTCATTGCCAACGATGTTTATAGCGTTAATGGTTATACTATCTTTCAATATTATACGAGAAGGCGTCCTTGCTTTATCCTTCTGCTTATCTGCTATGTCCTTTAGATAAAACACTTTTTTAAAAGCTGCCCTTTCTCCATTTTTTATGATTTGCTTACCAAAATCGAAAGAAATGACACTAAAGTCTTCAATGTCAGGCTTTATATAGACATCCGTTTTCGCAGACTTGATCTTCATATCATTAATGGTCCTATAATTATTGATCTGAAGCAATATTTCGGGAGCCGATTTTAGGTTATCCCTGTTTGCCAAGCCATCTTGCACATCAACACCAATAATAATGTCCATTCCTTTATCCCTTAATTCATCTAATGGGTAATTATTGGTTACACCACCATCAATCAAGATCTGATCATCAATGATGACCGGTTGAAAAAGAGATGGGAAAGCACCGCTTGCGGCAATTGCCTGAGAGAGATTGCCTCTTTCTAGAATCACAGGTTGTCCAGTTTCAATATTAGTTGCCATACAGAAAAATGGGATCGGTAATTCCTTGAAATCTTCAATATCACTTACATGCAATGTGAGTCTGGACAATAGATTGAACACATTCTGACCTCTTGAAATTGCAGAAGGCAATGTCACCTTAAAATTATTGAAAGGCAAAGTGATAGCATGTCTTTCTGAATTTTCACGCTCATAAAATGTTTTTGACGCTCTGGGCAGGTAATCACTTATCACATTTTCAAAATCCAGTTCATTGAAGATAGAATCCAATTGTTTACCAGAATACCCTGAAGCATACAAAGCCCCAATAATGGCCCCCATGCTTGTGCCAGCTATATAATCAATACGAATACCCAGACTATCTATGGTTTTAAGTACACCAATATGTGCCAAACCTTTTGCACCGCCCCCACTCAATACTAGACCTACCTTAGCATCTCGTTCTTCATTAATTTGAGAATAGACATTACAGCAGAAAAATAGTATTATAAGAAGTAAGATCTTCTTCATGAATTGTGGTAGTGATCAAAAATTTTATGCGCTTTGGCTGTTCCTACAACGCTTTTGAGCGCATCAAATTTTACGGTTGATATTCGTTTTACGGATTTAAAGTGTTTTAATAAATCGACAACAGTTTTTTCACCAATACCTGGAATGGTTTCTAGTTCAGTATTCAAGGCCGTCTTGCTGCGTCGATTACGATGATGTTCTATTCCAAATCGATGCGCTTCATTTCTCAGTTGTTGAATGATCTTGAGCGTTTCACTTTTTTTATCTAAATATAGTGGAATTGGATCATCTGGGTAAAATAATTCTTCCAAACGTTTCGCAATTCCGATTATGGCGATCTTTCCTCTTAATTTAAGGATATCAAGACTTTTTAAAGAAGATGACAATTGGCCTTTTCCGCCATCAATAATTATAAGTTGAGGCAATGGTTTTTCTTCATCAAGTAGACGTTTATAACGGCGATACACTACTTCTTCCATTGAGGCAAAATCATCAGGACCTTCAACTGTCTTGATATTAAAATGGCGATAATCCCGTTTACTTGGTTTTCCATTCTTGAAGACTACACAAGCCGCGACTGGATGAGTCCCTTGGATATTCGAATTGTCGAAACATTCAATATGCCGTGGCTCTTCAGATAGCCTTAGATCAGATTTCATTTGTGTCATAATGCGATTAACATGACGGTCTGGATCAGTCATCCTTACTTGCTTAAACCTTTCTAAACGATAGAATTTCGCATTTCGTTCAGACAGTTCTAAAATACGCTTTTTATCACCTAATTGCGGAACGGTTACCTTAATATTCTCACCAAGATCCAATTTAAACGGCACATAAATTTCTTTGGAGTTAGAATTGAAACGATGGCGAATATCCGTTATGGCTAACTGTAATAACTGCGTATCGGTTTCATTCAGTTTTTTCTTGATCTCCATGGTATGAGACCGAATGATCGAGCCATAGGAAATCTGCAGGAAATTCACGTATCCATAACTTTCATCAGATACTATGGAGAATACATCAACATTACTGATCCGAGGATTGATTATGGTGGATTTAGCTTGATAATTCTCAAGAACGTTTATTTTCTCCTTGATCCTTTGAGCATCTTCAAAATGCATTTCTGCTGCATAGGCTTTCATTTGCTTCTTGAACCCGTGAAGTGATTCCTTAAAGTTTCCTTTCAATATTTCGCGAATAGCCACAATGTTATCATGGTATTCTTCTTCGGTTTGCAATCCTTCACAAGGCCCTTTGCAATTCCCTAAATGATATTCTAAACAGACTTTGTATTTACCAGCTTCAACCTTGGTTTTTGAGAGATCGTAATTACATGTGCGCAATTGATATAGGCCCTTTATCAGATCCAATAGGGTAGACACTGTTTTCGTGCTCGTATATGGACCAAAATATTCTGATCCATCTTTAATCACCCGTCGCGTTGAAAAAATACGAGGAAATCGTTCTTTCTTTAAACAGATCCAAGGATAGGATTTGTCATCTTTCAACAACACATTATATCTGGGCTGATGCTTTTTGATAAGGTTATTCTCGAGGAGTAAGGCATCGGTTTCTGTAGGAACGACAATATGCTTGACAGAAACTATTTTTTTTACGAGAACCTTTGTCTTACCATTCTCATGGTTCTTCGTAAAGTAAGAAGCGACGCGTTTTTTTAGATTTTTTGCCTTACCAACATATAAAATCTTGCCTTCTGCATCAAAATATTGATAAACACCAGGTGAGTTTGGCAAGGTCTTTAGTTGTATCTCTAGTTCGGGAGTGTTCATCATTGTAAAGGTAGTATTTAAGCGGAAACAATAAAACCTAAAACAGGGGCTTTTTTAGTATATTGCGTAAGTATTTTCCCTTTACTAACCCATGAATATAGTCATACTTTCTAGGAATCCTCATCTCTATTCTACTCAAAGATTGATTGAGGAAGGGGAAAAGCGAAACCATACTATGGAAGTCATCGACCCTTTGCGATGTGACTTGATCATAGAGAGTGAAAAACCAACGATTTATTATACGGATAGGTACTTGGATTACGTGGATGCAGTGATTCCTAGAATAGGTGCGTCTGTAACATTTTTTGGATGCGCTGTGGTACGACAATTTGAGATGATGAATGTTTTTACCACGGTAACTTCCGATGCCATTATACGTTCACGTGATAAACTTAGGAGCTTCCAAAGATTGAGTAAGGCTGGAATTGGAATGCCCAAGACGGTTTTTACAAATTATTCTAGGGATGTTGATGAAGTCATTGCGCATGTAGGAGGAACGCCAGTGGTGATCAAGTTACTTGAAGGGACTCAAGGGCTGGGCGTGGTGCTATGTGAATCGAGAAATGCGGCAGAATCTGTTTTGGAAGCTTTTAATGGTTTGCAAGCTCGGGTGGTTGTTCAAGAATACATTGAGGAAGCAAAAGGAGCTGATTTACGGGCCTTGGTGGTTGATGGAAAGGTGGTCGGTGCCATGAAAAGACAAGGGAAGGAAGGTGAATTCCGATCGAATTTACATCGTGGTGGTTCAGCGTATTTCTACGAATTGAATGATGAAGAAAAGAAAGTAGCACTTCGGGCATCCAGGGCTTTAAAACTTGGAGTATGTGGCGTTGATATGCTACAGTCTGCCCGAGGCCCCTTACTATTAGAAGTGAATTCTACCCCAGGATTAGAGGGTATAGAAAATGCTACGGCAGAGAATATCGCTGGGAGTATCATTACTTATATTGAAAGGAACATAAAATAATGGGAAAGAAAACCGAGATCCTAGAAATATTAGGCGAGAGAATAAAACTAGGTGAACGGCGTGAAATAAATTTTAGTGTTGCCAAATTACATACCACTACAGCGGTTGAAGTCCCTGTAATTATCGAACGCTCTAAAAAACCTGGCCCGACGGTTTTAATTACAGCTGGTATTCATGGGGATGAGGTAAATGGAATTGAAGTGGTGCGACAGATCATTGCTAAAGGGATCAATAGGCCTAAAATTGGGACTATTATCAGTATTCCAGTGATCAATATTTTTGGTTTCCTGCATTTGAATCGCGAATTTCCAGATGGACGCGACTTAAATAGGGTTTTTCCTGGTTCGGCCAAAGGATCTTTGGCCAGTCGTGTGGCTCATAAATTAGTAAATGAGATTGTTCCCCATGCAGACCTAATTCTGGATTACCATACAGGAAGTGCTAATCGTTTCAATGCACCACAAATTAGAATCATTGACGAAGAACCTGTTCTTGATGAATTAGCTACAATTTTTGGAGCTCCCTTTGTCTTGTACTCCAAGAATCTTAATAGATCCTTTAGGAATACCTGTTACAAATTAGGCGTGCCCATGTTGTTATTTGAAGGGGGTAAATCGTTTAGTTTTGACAATAATGTTACCAATAGCGGAGTAAATGGCGCCAAACGCATATTACATCATTTGGGAATGCTGAACAGTAAATTTAAAGCTTCCAAACCAAAGAAGAAATGTGTGTTCATTAGAGAGAGTAAATGGATAAGAGCTAATTATTCAGGAATGCTCAAGTCTTCTATAAGGATTAATGCCAAGGTTAAGAAAGGTGAGATTATCGGTCATATTACAGACCCATACGGCAAATTTCATCATTTCATTAAAGCTGAATATTCGGGATATATCATCAATGTAAATGAAGCGCCCATTGTGTACCAAGGGGATGCGGTATTCCATATATCAACAAGACTTGAAAATGAGGACTAAAGTAACGTCAAGGCTATGTCTTTAGCCTCTTTAATTGGCCAACTATCCTGTTGTACATAACTCTCCATCAGGGCACCTTCGAATAATAAAAATAATTTGTTAGTGAGTTTATCGGGGTATTCAGTATCAGAATTTTTTTCAACCAATTCTTTTATAAAGCTTTTTAATTTGGATTTATGCATGGTCACTTCCTCCCTGATTTTCTTATTTTCTTTTGGGATCTCAGCAAGTATGTTAATACTACAATTGCCTTTGAAATCATCATGTCGGTAAACGTCCCTCAAATGATCGAACAACCCAAGTATTTGTAGTTTCCCTTTTTGTTTGCCTTTAAGTGAAGCTTTCAAATCACTTAAGAATTTATCTTCCTTGTTCTGCAGATATGCCACGCAAAGGTCATCTTTTGTCTTGAAGTGATTATAAAGACTGGCCTTAGCAACTTTAGCTTTTTCGATCACTTCGTTGATGCCTGTATTATTGTAACCATTTTGATAAAATAGGTCTGAAGCAGTGCTTATAAGTCTTTCTCTTACGGTCATACTAATGATTTTTTTCAAAGTTAGATTAGAAAGATGGGTAAAACAGACAAGTCTGTTTTAGTTTTAAACAGTTTTATCAACTATTTTTATACCATGATCAAAATTGATTTACGAAAAAAATATAAAGCCCTGCGAAAAGGACTCACCCCAGACCAGATAGATACTCGAAGTATCGATATTGCCAATAATCTTTTGAAACTCGATATATGGAACCATGAGTTTTATCATATCTTCTTGCCTATAGAAAAGCAAAATGAAGTCAACACAGAGTTCATCTTGAATATTCTTTCAGGGAAAGACAAGAATATCGTGATCTCAAAAAGTGATTTTGACACATTACAGATGACGCATTATTTACTCACCGACAATACGAAGATCCATAAGAATGCTTTTGATGTTCCTGAACCCATGGATGGTATTGAAATTCTTTCGGCAAAAATCGATGTGGTATTTGTGCCTTTATTAGCCTATGATCAACTTGGGAATAGAGTGGGATATGGCAAAGGATTTTATGACAAGTTCTTATCTGAATGCAAAGATGGTGTCATTAAAATCGGCCTCTCCTTTTTTGAAGCGGAAGAGTCAATCACTGATATAGGGTCATATGATGAGCGGCTAGATTATTGCGTCACTTCTTCTGAAGTATTTATATTTTGAAGTTCTTCTTCAATTGAAGAATTTTTAAATGCTTTTTTATTGAAAACCAACAGCATACCAACACCTGTACTTATAGCCACATCGGCAACATTAAAAACAGGTTCAAAGAATGTGAAATATTTTCCTCCCCAAACCGGTAGCCATTCTGGCAAGTAGCCCTTCCATAAAGGGAAATATAGCATATCCACCACTTTACCTTGAAGTAATTTTGCGTAACCACCACCCTCTGGGAGAAACTGGGCTATGGATCCATTACTATCAGCAAATAAGACACCGTAGAAAACAGAATCGATGATATTACCTAATGCTCCGGCAAAAATCAATGATACCCCAATAACAAGAATTCTTGAAGCTTTTCTTTTAACTGAATCCAATAACCAATACCCAATGAAAAATACGGCGATTATCCTGAAAATAGTTAAACTGACTTTAGCAGAGCTATCAGAGATAAATGTCACAAAATCACTGATCTTGGTACCCCAAGCCATACCTGGATTTTCAATGAATAGAATCTTGAACCAATTAAATACGTCCGTATCTTCTCCAATAACAAAATGAGTCTTGACGTAAATTTTGCTTATTTGATCAATTAGCAAAATGAGAATAATCAATAAAGAAGCTTTTTTCAGAGACATGCTTTTTTAACAAATTTGAGTAAAAATAGTATTATTCTTGAGATTTCGTAACGGTAATGTTTCCATTAATTGAATTAAGATCAATAGTATTATCACCTATAGACAATTTTTCAGTTATTATATTCCCATGTTTTGAATTCGTATTGATCTTCGCGAAATTGGAATGTATTTCGATATTACCTCCAATTGTATTTACTAGTGCATTACCCGAAAAATTAGTGATTCTACAATTTCCATTCGCAAGTTCGAGTGTTAGTTTTCTATAAGATCCTTCTCCGGTAATATTGGCGATATCACTTTTGATGTATATTGTTTTTTGCTCTGGGACTTTAATATCTAGTTCAATAGAGATTATTTTATGTGCACTCAATTTGTCATTGGCATCTTCAAAAGTGGGTTGAAAATTACTGGAAACATAAAGAGACTGCATAAATCTTTTATTGGAAATGACAATATGTTCATTGTTCTCACCTTCAACTTTTGCCTCAATAATTATGGATGGGCTTTTATGGGTCAATAAATTGATACTATAAACGGTATTGAAATTAAAATTGATCACTTCAATATTCTCCGCAGACAATGTCTTGGTCATCCGTTTTTGTGCGTAAATCAATTGACTTAGTAGAACAACTACAATCAATATTAGATTTTTCATAAATAAAAAACGCCTCGTAATACGAAGCGTTGTGATGAGTTAGATTAAGATTATTTTTGCATGTTCTTGGCTTCAATGCTCAACGTTGCATGAGGAACCAGCTCCAGTCGTTTTTTATTAATGAGTTTTCCAGTAACACGACATACACCATAAGTCTTGCTTTCTATTCTGATCAGTGCGTTCTTAAGATCACGAATAAATTTTTCTTGCCGAATTGCCAATTGAGAATTAGCTTCTTTACTCATTGTTGCACTACCTTCTTCAAAGG
Source organism: uncultured Flavobacteriaceae bacterium (assembly GCA_965530995.1). GTDB lineage: Bacteria > Bacteroidota > Bacteroidia > Flavobacteriales > Flavobacteriaceae > JABABD01. The sequence continues at coordinate 423 of CBESOB010000047.1, read as the reverse complement.
CTTTGAATGTTGGAGAAGTGTCTTCAGTACCATTATTATGATCATTCATATAGGCACTTTTGATCAACTCAAGGTCGTGTTGTGCTTTTTCTATTTTCTCTTGGATCAGTTTCTTGAAATGTGCGAGATCCTTGTCTGTGTGTCTTATATTGGTGTCTAATGCCATGTGTTTAATGTTTTGTAATGAATAATTTGGTATTTACATCATCGAACGTAATTTCTATACCATTATTCAATTGTTCGATTATTTCTAATTCTGCGGTTAGGGTCTCTGTTTTTATATATTCAAGGTTACTACTAACTGCCTTTTCTATTTTATCATCTTTCTGAAGCTGTACATCAATTCTATCGGTTACCTCAAATCCTGAATCTTTTCTTAAATTCTGAATTCTGTTGACCAATTCTCTGGCAATTCCTTCATTC
>CBESOB010000046.1:0-15779 GCA_965530995.1 uncultured Flavobacteriaceae bacterium | reverse complement strand
GATTTATCACTAATTTAAGATTAGTGGTAATTTTTCTTTTTCATAGCAATTTTTTCCCATCCTTGATTTATCGAGGGTGGGTTTTGTTTTTATAGGAACTAGTAGTTAATTAAGCCTTAAGATCAATGGTTCTTTTCTAACATTTAATATCTTTACCGACTTATTGCTAAATCAAAAATCAACCACATGAAAGATTTGCTAATAGCAGATTCTGTTTCAAAAAATTTTGGAAATTTTACCGCATTAAATAATGTTTCAATAGCTGTTCCAGAAGGCAGTATTTTTGGTTTATTAGGACCAAATGGCGCAGGAAAGACCACTTTGATTCGCATTATTAATCAGATAACCATGCCTGATACCGGCACTATAACTCTGGATGGCGAGGCTTTGCGAGCAAATCATATTAAGGACATAGGTTATTTGCCTGAAGAAAGAGGTTTATATAAGTCCATGAAAGTAGGAGAACAATGCGTTTATCTAGGTCAATTAAAAGGTCTGAGTCATGCAGAAGCGAAAAAACGTTTAAAGTTTTGGTTTGAACGCCTTGAAATAGGGGATTGGTGGAATAAGAAAATCCAAGAACTCTCGAAAGGAATGGCACAAAAAATACAATTTGTGGTTACTGTTCTTCACAATCCGAAATTATTGATCTTTGACGAGCCTTTTTCTGGTTTTGACCCTATAAATGCGAACTTGATAAAAGATGAAATCCTAAGACTTCGAAATGAAGGGGCAACAGTTATATTTTCTACCCACAGAATGGAATCTGTAGAAGAGCTTTGCGATAATATCGCCCTTTTGAATCTATCCAAGAAGATATTGGATGGCAAACTTATAGACATTAAAAGAGAGTTTAAGACAAATACTTATGAAGTAGGTTTGAATTCTGAGAATAAGAGCACCCTCCAACAAGAATTAGCAGAAAAATTTGAGGTGACTCCAGCCAATTTTAGAACTGTTGGTGATGAATTGAAACTCAACATAAGATTAAACGGAAACGATTCGCCAAATCAATTACTTTCTTATCTCACTAATAAGGCTGAAGTGTCACATTTTGTGGAATTGATACCGAGTGCTAACGATATATTCATTCAAGCTGTAAAAAACAACTAATATGAATCATTTAGGATTAATTATAAAACGCGAATATTTAACGAAGGTAAAGAACAAGTCCTTTTTGATCATGACCGTTCTCAGCCCCCTGATCATGATCGCCCTGATTGCCGTTGTTGCCTATTTGTCGCAATTGAATAACAATAAACAACGCACAATCAGTATTTTGGATGAATCGGGCATTGTCCAGGATCTATTCGAAAATACTGAGAATACCACCTATAACATATTGAGTGATATTTCTTTTGATGATGCCATAGTACAGGTAAAGGAAAATGAAGAATACGGGTTGCTGCATATCTCAAAGGGAGATGATACGACCGAAGTGTATGACCTGAAAACTAAGTTCTACTCAGAAGATTCACCATCTCTATCAATCATATCTAGTTTAGAGAATAAGTTAGAAAAACGATTGGAAAATCTAAAATTGCAAAGTGTTGGTGTTGATTTGGATCAAATAAAAGCGTCCAAGACCGATATCGATATTGCACAGGAAAGTTTCAGTGGTGAGACCTCTTCTAAAATAGGAAATGTCATGAAGTTGGCATTTGGGGGAATTGCAGGTTATTTGCTATTCATGTTTATTATCATATATGGCAATATGATCATGCGTAGCGTTATTGAAGAAAAAACAAGTAGGATCATTGAGATCATAATTTCTTCTGTAAAACCTGTTCAGCTAATGTTAGGCAAGATCATAGGGACGTCATTAGCTGGTATTACGCAATTCGTGATATGGGTTATTCTAGGTGGTGTGGCCATGACCATAATCTCCGCGATTTTTGGTATAGATATGGCACAAATTCAATCACCACAGCAAGAAATGATGGAACAAGCCATGAGTGATCCAAATGCGAATGCAAAAATACAAATGTTGTTTACTGAATTTGCGAGTTTACCAATAGCCAACCTATTGATCATGTTTGTACTGTTCTTTATAGGCGGGTATTTATTGTACAGCTCTTTATACGCTGCAATTGGAGCGGCTGTAGATAATGAAACAGATACACAACAATTCATGTTGCCCATTTTAATGCCTTTAATACTTGCTGTATATGTTGGTGTATTTACGGTGATTGAAGACCCACATGGTACGGTTTCAACAGTTTTCTCTTTCATACCATTTACATCACCTGTGGTAATGCTTATGCGTATACCTTTTGGAGTACCAATTTGGCAACAATTAGTATCTTTATTGTTATTGATAGGGACTTTTTCGTTTACCGTATGGTTTGCGTCAAAAATATACAGAGTAGGTATTTTGATGTACGGTAAGAAACCAACTTATAAGGACTTAATGAAATGGTTGAAATATTAAATGAATCAAGAGTTCAAAAAAATAGAAGAAACAATTACTGAGAGTTCAGTTTGGGAAAAGATCCGGGAATTTCTGGGTCGACACTTCGATTTTAGTGAAGGAATCAGTATTTCGGTACAAGATATCATAGTGATTATTACTGTAATTTTCTTGACATCTCTTTTCTTGAGACTTATATTTAGACTTGTCACTAGAAAGGTTCCTAAAGATGACAAAAGCAAATTCAATGTTGTCTTTGGTTATTTTCGATGGCTGATATTTGTGATTATTTTCTTGATAACCTTACATTCTGTAGGTGTGAATGTTACAGCTGTTTTTGCAGCGTCAGCCGCTCTCTTGATCGGTATTGGTTTGGCGCTTCAGACTTTGTTCCAAGACATTATTGCAGGGGTGTTCATATTAGTGGATCAATCTGTTCATGTCGGAGATATCATTGAGCTTGATGGCAAGGTAGGACGGGTTGAAGAAATGAAACTGCGCACGACGAGAGCCGTAACCATCGATAATAAAGTGTTGGTCATTCCGAACCATTTATATCTAACGAATAGTTTATATAATTGGACTCAAAATGGTACTACAACTCGGGAGAGCGTTGAGGTAGGAGTGGCTTATGGCAGTGATGTGCAATTAGTGAAAAAATTGCTTATTCAAGCAGCAGATGAGCATGAGGATGTATTAAAGTTCCCTCAGCCCTTGGTGCTATTCACAAATTTTGGAGATAGCTCCTTGAATTTCAAATTGATCGTTTCAATTAATGATAGCTTTCAAGCTGCAATACCTAAGAGTGATCTAAGGTTTAAAATAGATCAGTTGTTCCGAGAGAATAATATATCCATTCCTTTCCCACAAAGGGATATACATATAATTCAAAAATAAAATAGATGGCAAGAATATTAGTAATAGAGGACGAGGCAGCGATTAGAAGGGTATTAGTTAAGATTCTATCCGAAGAGAATGATACGTATCAAGTAGATGAAGCTGAAGATGGATTGGTCGGCGTTGAAATGATAAAGAAAGATGATTTTGATCTGGTACTCTGTGATATTAAAATGCCTAAAATGGATGGTGTAGAAGTACTCGAGGCCGTAAAGAAAATCAAACCTGAAATTCCAATGGTTATGATTTCTGGACATGGTGATCTAGATACTGCCGTTAATACTATGCGTTTGGGAGCTTTTGATTATATATCCAAACCACCTGACCTTAATAGGCTATTGAACACAGTTCGTAATGCATTAGACAAAAAAGAACTCGTTGTTGAAAATACCAGACTTAAGAAAAAAGTCAGTAAAAACTACGAAATGATAGGTGAAAGCAAGGCCATTTCACATATAAAGGACATTATTGAAAAAGTTGCTAGCACAGATGCTAGGGTTCTAATCACAGGTCCCAACGGAACAGGGAAGGAACTGGTTGCACATTGGTTGCATCAAAAGAGCGAACGCGCCAAAGGTCCAATGATTGAAGTAAACTGTGCTGCCATACCGTCTGAGTTGATTGAAAGTGAATTGTTCGGTCATGTAAAAGGAGCCTTCACATCGGCCAACAAGGATCGAGCAGGAAAGTTTGAAGCCGCAAATCGCGGAACAATTTTTTTGGATGAAATCGGTGATATGAGTCTTTCTGCTCAAGCAAAAGTACTTCGAGCACTTCAAGAAAGTCGTGTACAACGTGTAGGAAGTGATAGAGATATTAAGGTGGATGTTAGAGTTGTCGCTGCAACAAATAAGAACCTTAAAAAGGAGATAGAAGAGGGTAGATTCCGCGAAGATCTTTATCACAGATTGGCGGTCATATTAATTAAAGTACCATCCCTTAATGAACGCAGAGAGGATATACCGCTTTTAGTCGATTATTTTTCGAATAAAATCGCTACAGAGCAAGGTAATGCAAAGAAATTATTTTCTTCTAAAGCCATCAAATTATTACAAAACTATGATTGGACAGGGAATATTAGGGAATTAAGAAATGTAGTGGAAAGATTGATAATTCTTGGAGAAAGTGAAGTAAGTGAAAGTGACGTGAAATTATTTGCTAGTAAGTCATTATAATCTGAATAGCATACCAACGTAAGTTTGAATATCTGGGTTGTTGTTCGGTGTAAAATCTTGTTGGATATAAAACGATGTAACCACTTTTCGTAACAAAATTGGTATCGCTGCGATTCTCTGCTTGTAATAAAAGGGCAAGGAATACAAGAACAGCCATAAAATCAACGATGATTCAATCATTAATTTATGGCTGCATAATTTATAAAATAACTTTAGATTAAACCTTACCGGATATCACAAACATTCAAAGCGGACATATAACTCGATGTCACTTCCCTAACTTTATTAAGATAGGTCGTTTTAATATCGTCGAGAGAATTGACAACTAAATTGTCTTTATCCATATCAACCTGAGAAATAACGGAATTGCATCCACAGGCTCTTAATAATTGGTTAAAAGATTCGATAGAATTGTGCAAGGCAGTTTCATTTTGCGTAATAAGCTTTTCCTTCTTAAGCATCTTCTCTTTCTCCACCTTATCAGCTAATTGCATTTTAATGCGTTCTTCTTTTTGTTGCAGTAGTTTACGTTGCGCTTCCAATTTTTGCTGTTCATCCTCTAATTCGGCTAATGCATGATCCTCACTGCTCCATTTGGTGCAAATTTCCAATTCGGAAATTGCTTGTTTAGCGTGATCCCTTGCTCTTTTAATGAAGAACCTAGCATCATCATAAACATCGATACTAGCTATTTTATCTAACGCACTTATGGCATCAAAAGTTTCATAGTAGGCATCCTGGCATTGGCAATTTTTAAGGGTGTTTTCAACACGTTTAAATGCTTCTAACGAACGACTTGCAAATCTTTTAAGTTGTGTAAGATTATTCGCTTCGTAAGCTGTCTTGGCATGTGAATACGCATAACCAACATCAGGCTGCGTTTCAGAACATGGTGTTTGCGCATATGAAGATATATACAACAAGGTAAACAGGAAAAAAATGTAATTTTTTTTCATAGCATTGGGGTTTAAATTAATAAGTAGGGATGGCTAAACTAGTAAAAAATGGACTTTTAAACTATTATTTCAGCATTTTATCGATAATCGGTATATTTATAAATAATTAAAATTAAATCGTGAAAATGAAAGCAATCAATACTCAAGACTTCAAGGCAATATCAAAAATTGACCTGGATAAAGTACCTACATTCCTAGATTTAGAAGCAAATGAAGATGTAATAGAAAAACAACTAAGGAAAGAACGTAAAAGACTCGGTAAGTTGCAGGATACGTTATACGCTCATGGGAAATATGCAGTTTTAGTTTGCTTGCAAGGCATGGATACCTCAGGTAAAGATAGCTTGATTAGAGAAGTGTTCAAGGATTTCAATGCTAGAGGCGTTGTGGTTCATAGTTTTAAAGTTCCAACAGAACTAGAGAGGAAGCATGATTATTTATGGAGACATTATATAGCGCTTCCCGCAAGAGGTAAGTTTGGTGTATTTAATAGAACGCATTATGAGAACGTTCTCGTCACAAGGGTTCATCCGGGATACATTCTAGGTGAATTATTGCCAGATGTCAGGACTATTCAAGATGTAAATGAAAAATTTTGGGACAAACGATTTGAACAGATCAATGCTTTCGAAAAAACCCTCGCCGATAACGGTACTATCATTTTCAAGTTTTTCTTACATCTTTCAAAAGACGAGCAAAAGAATAGATTGATACGCAGACTTGATAAAAAGGAGAAGAATTGGAAATTCTCTCCAGGGGATCTCAAGGAAAGAAAGCTATGGAAAGAATATCAAGAATGCTATGCAGATGCCATCAATAGGACATCTAAGCGTCATGCACCATGGTATATTGTACCTGCAGACGATAAACCTGCAGCTAGATACATTGTGGCCAAAACCATGTTGGACGAATTATCTAATTATTCAGACATAAAGGAACCTGAAATGGACGATGAAGTTAAAGCCAATATCCAATTATATAAAGAGCAGTTGCAAAATGAATGATTAAACCATTTTGAATTCTAGAGGTCATAGATGTGTATAAATCCTAAAACATATCATCATGAAAATTTTAAGAATCTTTTTAATTACATTGATTGCATTCTTTACGTTCAAAATGGGTTCGGCTCAAATAGCCCTTAAATTTTACCCAAAAAAGGGAGCAGTAGTCACCAAAAGCCATAAACCAAATGTTATTGTATATAAAAAAGCGAATTATTATTGTTCTGACGGTGTATGGTATAATCGAACTAGAGGAAAATATTTGGTTGTTGGAGCACCTAACGGTCTTTCAATTAGACGTTTACCTCCAGGATATAAAGTAGTGAAGATCAATGGGAGAAAATATTATAAGTATCGAGGCGTTGTATATAAAAAGCATCGCCGAAACTATGTTGTGGTAACAGTTTAGTTTTAACTGGCAATGATGACGAAAAGCCCTGGTTTATTCAGGGCTTTTTTAATTGATTATTTGGACTCATTTTTGTTATAAGTGGTATATTTAAGAACAATAAAAAAGCATAGAATGTCAAAATACTTTTCAGTTATAGTATTACTATTAATTTCAACGTCATTGATTGCCCAAGCTGATCAAGAACAGATCGATAAAATTTACAAAACATCTCTTAGTAATGGCAAGAGTTATGAATGGTTGGATTACTTATCCAATCAAATAGGAGGTCGACTTTCCGGTTCACTGAATGCAGAGAAGGCTGTTAAATGGGGCAAAGAGGAATTGGAGAAGCTTGGTCTGGATAAAGTATGGTTACAGCCTGTTATGGTGCCAAAATGGGTGAGGGGAGTTTCAGAGTATGCCTATATTGAAACTACTCCTGGAAATACCACATTAGTTAATATTTGTGCATTAGGGGGGTCTATGGCTACTCCTTTTGGAGGGTTGAAAGCTAATTTGATCGAAGTTAATGGTATAGATGCGCTTAAGATGCTAAAAAGAGAAGACGTGGAGGGTAAGATCGTATTTTTGAATCAAGAAATGGAAGAAGAACTCATCAATACATTCAGTGCCTACGGCGGCTGTTCAAATCAACGTTATTTGGGAGCTTTAGAAGCAACAAAATTGGGTGCTGTGGGCGTTATCGTCAGATCCTTGAATTTGAGAATGGATGATTTTCCGCATACCGGTAGCATGACTTACGGAGAATTACCACTCGATAAACGAATACCAGCAGCAGCCATTAGTACAAATCATGCTGAATTGCTGAGTAATATGCTAACACTGGATCGTTCGATAAAATTCTATTTCGCTCAGTCTTGCCAGCAACTTAAAGATGTTCAGTCCTATAATGTTATCGGTGAGATAACGGGTAGTGAATTTCCTGATGAGTATATCGTTGTGGGAGGTCATTTAGATTCTTGGGACTTGGGTGATGGCTCGCATGATGATGGTGCAGGTATAGTACAATCGATGGATGTCTTGAGATTATTAAAAGAAACAGGCATTAAACCAAAAAGGAGTATCCGAGTGGTCTTGTTCATGAATGAAGAGAACGGAATGAGGGGTGCTAGAAAATATGCAGCAGAAGTAAAACGAAAAGGAGAAAATCACATATTTGCCTTAGAAAGTGATAGTGGAGGATTTACGCCACGCGGTTTTTCGTTTGATTGCAATGACGCTAATTTTAATCAGGTTTTGGGATGGAAACAGCTTTTTAAACCTTATTTAATACATTATTTTGAAAAAGGGGGTAGTGGAGCTGATGTAGGGCCTCTTAAAAAAGACAGTAATGTTTTAGCGGGATTGCGCCCAGATTCACAACGTTATTTTGATTATCATCATGCGGCAAACGATACTTTTGATGCCGTAAATAAACGCGAATTAGAACTTGGAGCTGCTTCAATGACTTCATTGGTCTATCTTTATGATAAATATGGAGTTAATCCAATTCAGCTTCCTCAAAATATTAAAAACTAGTCAGTTACAGTAGTTTTCGCTCAACGTTCAAAGTAAACTTTTATCGGGTTTAACTTCGATTTTAACATATACTAAAACAAATCGTATATTTAAGTATGTTAAAAATACTTAGTTATTGAGCTAATTCAAAAAATAGCAAAACCAAGAGGCACTTTCTTTTTCTTCTTTTTAGTACTTATTTCCTCCTTTGGATATTCGAGTTGTAATTCACTTGAAAAGGAACTATTTGAAACTGCCCATAGTGATAAGGTCTATTCTTTCCTTTCACAAAGCGAGCATATCCAAAACCTTAAGGAATTGGCTGTGGAATTTTCTAAGGATAACCAACCAGAAAAAGCTACGGATTATATCTTGCAATATGTAAGTGCCACATCGGATCTATCCTTTATTAATGATCATCTTTTTGAGAATATCAAGGATTCTCAAGCCTATATGAAAATTAAGGACAAGTATTCCACAAGTTTCAGTTTCTTGAGTCTTTTATATGTTTTCGCAGGCTTTTTGGGGTTTTTCATTTTTTTAGTGCTAAATTTCAAAAGAGACGTGGATAGAACGAGTACGCTTTTAATAGGCCTATTTATATTGTTTCATTCACTTTTTATATTGCATCTAAGTCTTTATGTGACCAATTATCAATACCAATTACCACACGCATTGTTCATATCCACTACATTTTCATTTCTATATGGACCACTATTGTACTTTTATTTCAAAAGAACAATTTTCAATTATGATTTTAGATGGATAGATGGGTTACATTTAATTCCTTCAGTGTTATTATTACTCTACATATTACCATATTATTTACTACCTGGATTAGAAAAATTTCAAATAATATTCAATCAGGATAATTTCTTATTACCAGGCGCTAATTTTATTATAGTAGTAAAGATCATTTCACTTTCAGTATATGCATTCCTGATTTTTAAGATGTATAAAAAATATACTGATGGTAGCGACTCTAGGAGCAAGAATAAGATTTTATGGCAAAGAAATATAATTGCTATTTTTATTACTTATATCCTCGCCTATGGCATATATGCTGGGATAATAACCGAAATAATTGCCTATCCCTCATTAATGCATTTGCAAATATTGGTGATGGTAGGTTTGGTTTTCTATGTGGCTTATATTTCTTATGTGCAACCAGAAGTATTTAAAGGAGAAATTTTATTAGGAGATCCTGTGAATTTATTCAAATACAAGAAATCTAGATTGACACCTTCATATTCAACCGAATTAAAAGATAACCTATTACACTTATTAGATGATGAGAAGGTCTATAAGCTCAACAGTATTAACCTAGAAATACTTTCTGAAAGACTAGGGACCAATAGGCATAACACATCACAGGTAATCAATGAACATTTCAATATGAATTTCTTCGAATTGATAAATACCTATCGGATCAATGAAGCATTGGAAATATTGAAAAGTGACGCTAATAATACATTGAATATCATCGAAGTCGCCTATGAAGTTGGATTCAACAATAAAGTGACCTTCAATAAATCTTTCAAGAAACTATTATCCCAGACACCAACCCAGTATCTTAGTCAACTTAAGGCATCCTAAATTCATCATTGTTTTATTTGCCCCCTAGTAAACTTTTATAAGGGTTACCTGTGATTATTATGTAAATCCTGTTTTTGATATGATCAATTACATGGCTTGCAGTAAAACAACTCGCGTTAAATCCTGTTTTTGAAATTATGGTTTTATTGAATGAGCTCTTTTTTATTTCAGGCCATTTATTGGTGCAAAATATTAATTAGAATAGTGCTATGAAAAAGAAGTTATGACTAAATCAAATGAGGTGATGGCAAATTGGTTAATTGGCTTTTTTCGTTACTTCCTTCCAGGTCTATCTGGAAGGGATTTTTTGTAACCTGTAAATAACTAACTTCATGCAATAATATTTAATGATGTTACCAATGAGAACTTTTTTTCTATTACTGGGTTTGGCTTGTTTTGTCAATTCATATTCGCAAGATAAAGTTGATGAAGACCTACCATATTATGAAATTCCTGAATATCCTGAAATTTACACGGCAGGTACTGTCGCGGCAAGAATGGTTGATGGGTTAGGATTTCGATATTACTGGGCGACAGAAGGTTTGAGGGAAGAAGATCTAGCTTTCAAGCCTAATGAAGATGCGCGTACGACTGCTGCAACACTAGATCATATTTATGGATTGACCAATGTAATTAAGAACGCTACGTTAAAGCAACCTAACATAGAAGGTCAAGCAGAACCAGAACTTACATTCACAGAAAAACGCAAGAAAACTTTAGAGAACATTAAGACTGCTGCAGATATATTGCGGACCTGTAAAGATTTGACCGAATTTAAGATGATTTTTAAGAATAGTAAAGGCGCCTTTGAATATCCCTTTTGGAATGAGATAAATGGACCAATTTCAGATGCTATTTGGCATTGCGGACAGGTGGTTCTGCTCAGACGTTCTTCCGGTAATCCTTTTGACTCTAAAGTGAGTGTATTGAGAGGAAAGAAAATGGAATAATTATTTGTTAGAGAATTCCTTGACTACATCGGATACATTCTTGATTTTCCCCCAAGACATAGGGCGTTCAAAATCTTGATTTGAAATGAGCACTTGAGCATTCGGATATTTTTCTTTTAAGTCTTTGAAGCTTGTGTCCTCCCAGTATAAATCTTCTAGCTTTCTCAATTTTACACCTTTCAAAGATCCAGAAACAGATTTATCGATCAGCGGCCACCAAAGACTTTCGGTTTCTCGGTCCCAAAGTATAAATCCATCCAGACCATTCCATATTTTCGGGTCATAGTAGGTATACCCACTGACCGCAAAAGTAAAAGTATGTGCTCCGTAAGTTCGCTTGTATATTGCTCCAAGATCTGCCAAAATACAATATGCTGCAAATATAGGCTCACCATCAATAACGTCATTTACAACTTCATGACGTGTTAAATCCTTGACTGAATACGCCTTGACCTCGTTGCCTTTATGTGCAACTAAAAAGCGTGCATCATCTGTCCATTTTGTACTCGCGACTTTCAAGGATTGAAATTTGGGCTCTAATAGAGCAGGGAAACGCTCTCTTCCCAGGCCATAGTGAAATTGTTCTGGCTTTAGGTCTAGGTTATTAATAACAAAATGCTCGCTATTGAGTTCGCCTCCATATAGCATATTGTCTCCATTGTTCTCAAAGAATTTTCCATTGAATTTGGCGGAAGGTCTTTGAGCAAAAGTCAAAATACTCATGGATAGCATAAGAATGGTGAAAAAATGTTTCATGACACTGAATTTTATTACATTTAGATTAGTAGTAAAATTAAGTTCAAAATTACAATTAGTTATGAAAAAAGGCATTTTACATCAAATCCATCCAGTATTACCAGTCAAGGATGTTGTTGAAGCATTAAAGTTCTATGTTAATAAACTAGGCTTCAAGATTGCCTTTGCCGATGATAGTAAAGAGCCATATTATGCAGGAGTCATTCGCGACGGGATAGAGATACACTTGCAATGGTATCCTGCTAAAGAGTGGGAGCAGGCTTCAGATAGAGCAATGCTCCGAATTGTTTCACAGAATATAGAGGCCTTATTTGCAGAATTTGAAGAACAAGGGGTTTTTCATAAAAACACCTCGCTTAGCGAAACCGCATGGGGAACACGAGAATTCGCTTTTTACGACCCTTATAGAAACGGTTTGACTTTCTATAGGGACTTATGATTTAAATTCAGGGCTTGCTCCTTTTTATACTGTTTCTGCATCTCCTTTATCGTAAGAGTACTTCCGTCATGACTCCAACCAGGGGCTCCAAAAGCATACATGAATTTATGATACCAATTTTTAGACTTTTTCATATCCTTCCAGATATCACTGTATTCATGCGTAAGTATAATCAATGGATTATATGAGTTTGGTGCGTGAGTTACACCATATTCTATATCTATTGTGTCATCAAGTTCTTTCCATGTACCAAATAGTTTGTCGAAAATATTTAGGAATCCTCCATGGTTTTTGTCCATATACTCTATGTTTTGAGCGTGATGTACTTGGTGCATGGTGTGTGTATTGAACACCTTTTCAATAATTCCCATTTTAGGGATTAAGACCGTATGTAACTGAAATTGCCACAAGGCCTCTATACCCAAGCAAACGACAACCATTTCGGGAGGAAAACCAAGAGCAGGAATCCACATATAAAAAAACGGTTTATATAAAATAGTGAACCAACCATTTCTCACCGCAGTTCCTAAATTAAAGTTGTCTGAAGAATGATGTACAATATGAGCCGCCCAAAGAAAACGAACTTTATGATTTTGACGATGAAACCAATAGTAACTAAAATCATCAAGTAACTGACATATTATCCAAATATACCATGCATAACCAAAGGAATTCCAACCCATTATATTGGTGCGTATTCCATCAATTTCAGGATTGAATACTTCATATATAAAGTTAAAAATTACAATGGCCGAAATTGTTTTAATAAGCGGGGCAATGATTGCTGATCCAAAACCCATGGTCAAGCTTGCCGCTAGATCTTTCCAATTATATAGATTCTTTTTTTCTTTATGATGTTTGCTGTATGCTAGTTCTAGTAGAATTAATCCAAGAAAAAAAGGCACACCATAGACTAAGGGATTGGTGAAATTCATTAAAAAAATAAAATTTCGGTGAAGATATGATGAAATTATGGTTTTTGTATGGTAATTGGATAGTATTACATTTTAACCATTACCCAACCTGCTAAATGATTGTCCTTAAAATCAATTTCGGTGTCGTTAAGTGAAATTTCAGGCTCCACTATTCCATTATAATTCTTACATGTTGCTTTTCTTTTGTCAATTCATAGTGGTACAGTTGCCTTCCTAATTCTGCCAAGAACGGAATGCCAATATCTTCATATTCATAGACATCATCATTGAAAATACCGTTTTTATTGACATGAATCGTAGCTGTGACCAAGAAATCAATGTTATTTTTCTCATCCTTGATGTACGCGCAATCTGTTAGGAATCCATAAGCATATCCTACTTTATTATAGATTTTTATATACTCGGGTATCGGATCTTTATGGTCACCAAACATAAAGAATTTTACATAGCTGTCATAATATTCATCAGATGTATAATTAGATGTTTTTGGTAATGAACTCATACTGTTTAATAAGAATTTCCTATCATCATCACTCAAGTGAAACTGTGCTTCATTTTTAAATTTACTAGGGAAGATTATTCGTTTCATGGTATTGTGAAGTGTAGAGATTGGAAGGTGATTTTTCAGTGAAAAGTCAAATGGTTCATTGATCAGTTCATCACCTGAATAAAATCCAATTCCTTTTTTTATTTTTTCGAGTTGAAGTTCTTCAATAGCAACATTATTCATTGGTTGCGTATAACTCAAAGTAGAATCGTTTTCATGAAAAATCAATGCTTTTGTTTCAAGGTCATACGCGTTGTTAGTGGATAATCGATGTGAGATTCTCGATGGTTTAAGTCCTTTTTCATGCAGTCTAGTATTGATTTGATCTTTGCCTAGAAATTCGAATAAACGATTATAGGCTTGATTATCACTTACTATAAAGATTTTATTGATCTCATTCTTGAATGTGGTACTCGAACTATCACCTTCCACATAAAACGGGGTATTGATGGAGTAAAGACGATCCATGTTCAATTTTTCAAGAGCAAGAAGGGCCACAGGAAATTTCACACTACTGGCTGGATAGAAATAGACGCTATCATTGATTTTAAAGTCATGGTCCTTGAAAATAATTGAATCTGCCTTTCTAACGATCTCTGTATATCTGATCTGTACTTCATGAATATCGATGCTATCCATAATGCGTTTAATTTCAATTTTTTTAGAATTAAGAACGTGAAGCAAAGGGTCTTTTGTGGGCTCTTCCTTTGAACAACAAAAACAAAGAAGAATCAATACTGAAATAATGAATCTCATGGATTAGTTTTTATTAAAGATAAAAAAAGCACCTAACTTTTAGCTAGATGCTTTTAATAACGAATGACTTTAAATTATTTTTTTACGGCCTTCAATTTTGTTGAGAATAGATCGACCTCAACTTGATTCCTTAAGATATCTTCAAAGGTTTCTCTTTCTCTTACTAGATGTGACTTACCTTCATGTACCATTACTTCAGCTGGGCGACATCGTGAATTATAATTGCTAGACATGCTGAAACAGTAGGCTCCTGCATTCTTGAATGCCAGAATATCACCTTCACTTATTTCATTGATACGCCTATTATTCGCGAAGGTATCTGTTTCGCAAATGTAACCCACGACTGAGTAAAAACGTTCTTTTCCTTTTGTGTTGGATAAATTAATTATTTCATGTTGCGATCCATATAACATGGGTCTTATTAAATGATTGAAACCTGAATCGATCTGGGCAAAAACTGTTGAGGTAGTTTGCTTAACAACATTTACCTTAGCTAGAAAATATCCGGCTTCACTAACCAAGAATTTTCCCGGTTCAAAAGCTAAGGTCAAATCTCTTCCATAGTCCTTACAAAATTCATTGAAACGTGATGTTAGCTTCTCGCCAAACTCTTCAATATTGGTTTCTATGTCACCTTCTTTATAAGGTACTTTAAACCCAGAGCCAAAATCTATAAAATCCAGTTCCTTGAAGTTCTTGGCCGTTTCAAATAAAATTTCGCTAGCATAAAGGAAAACATCGATATCCAAGATATCACTCCCAGTATGCATGTGTATTCCGTTGATCTTCATTCCTGTGTTTTCAACAATTCGCAAGATGTGCGGAATCTGATGTATGGAAATTCCGAATTTACTGTCTATATGTCCAACAGAGATATTTGTATTTCCGCCAGCCATTACATGTGGATTGATTCGGATACACACTGGAATATTCGGATGTTTGGTGCCGAACTGTTCTAGGATCGATAAATTGTCAATATTTATTTGAGCCCCTAAAGAGGCCACTTCTTCAATTTCTTCTAACGATACACCATTTGGTGTAAATATTATTTCCTCAGCCTGGAATCCAGCAGCCAGACCCAACTTCACTTCTTGAATTGAAACAGTGTCTAAACCAGCTCCAAGGCTCTTCATGAGCTTTAATACTGTAATATTTGATAGGGCTTTCACAGCGTAATTCACCTTTACCTGTTTCACCTTATTGAATGCAGAGGTCAATCGTTTATATTGGGATATGATCCTTTGAGAGTCATACACATAAATCGGACTGCCAAACTCTTTGGCGACATTCAATAGGGTTTTTGTTTCCATTATTAAAGTTATTTAATTCTTGACAAAGCTATTATCTTTTTTTTAGATGCTTTATATTAAATCCGTAAAAATAACGGGACTTCATTATCAAATTAAAAGTAAGAGAATCAATAATTAAAATATTGGTTAATTCGGATAACAA
>CBESOB010000045.1:0-16041 GCA_965530995.1 uncultured Flavobacteriaceae bacterium | reverse complement strand
TCTCGCCACTGCTGATGAAATATTGTCTCGATTCCAATTAGCTACCGAACCAAGTATTTGGAAAGAATTATTCATTTATGAAGCTAAAATGATGTTATTAGTCAATGAAGCAGAAAAGGCCAATGAATATTTCACAAAGATCATAGGCACCGAAGCGGATGAAGAAACGCTTAAGTATCATGCAGACGCCTATTATTATATGAGTGATTATGTCAATGCCGAGTTGATACTAGAAAATTTATACAAAAAAGATTCGAAAAATAATGACGTATTAGTTAAGCTTGCAATTTCAAAACTTAAAAACAACAAGCCAGTAGAGGCAGAATTGCTGATTACCAAGCTAGATAATTTAAGGGAAGATTATCAATACGGAGTCATTGATTATCGATTGGCATTGTATTATGCAGCCAAGAATGATGAGAACAAGGTACGCAGGCATTTATTTCAAGCAGTCGCCGATGGCAAGAGATACCATGCCAATAATTTTCAAAATGATCCAGAGCTTCATGAATATTTCAAGCTTGACAGGTTTAAAGAACTATTAGACTTTTGGCATTAGATCTTAATTAGGGAAACCATATGAATAAATTAGACAATGCGTTTGCAATATTGATAGGAGTTGGTGATGATTTACCTGTAACCGTAGGTGATGCAGAAGCTATATATGCCATTCTTTCGGATGAGAGATTGGCCGGTTACGACCCAAAGAACATTCATTTACTCACCAACGAAAAAGCCAATCGGGAAGGTATTCTCAATGCCTTTGACGATATCATCAAGAAGTCGAATGAAGACTCATCTGTAATGTTGTTTTACTCAGGGCATGGCGGTAATTACTCTGACAATACTTTTCTGGAGGCAGAGGGCAAACCACTAAAGCCCGAAAATGAGAATAGACAATATTATCATTTAATTCCCAACGGATTCAACCCTGAAAAATACTTGGAAACTTGGGTGACTTCTGAAGAATTGAAAGATAAGATTTCCCTGATAAACTCAAGACGTTTGGTGTTTTTCCTTGATTGTTGTCATGCTGCGGGTATGACACAGGCAGTAGGCCATGTAACAGAGGCTAATTCTCCCAACGATTTCAACCAACCTGATGGCTTGGCCCAGAAAATTGATGATGGTAAGGGTATGTCCATAATTTCTTCGTGTAGAGAAGATCAGAAATCATTTATTATGCCTGGTGACCCTAATAGCTTATATACAACTTGTTTGTTGGAGGTGTTGAAAGGCGAGCACAAGAATAATTTCGATGAACCATATATTAGAATATCAGAAGTCATACGGTATATATTCAGAAAGGTACCCGAAAGGTATCCGGAACAAAACCCGTATGCCAATTTGCAGATTTATGATGACTTCGTTTTGAGTTATATCCCTGAAGAATTTCAGGCCAATTTGTCTCCACATGCTACGGGTATCGCTGTGCCAGAAGCTCAAAAAAGCATCACTCAGGAAGTGGTCACGGTCTTCAGAGAATCGGAGAATGCCAACAACGTTCTATTATTCATTCATGGCTTTTCAGGAGAAGCCGCAAGTACTTTTGGTGAGATTCCTAATTTATTGATGGCCGACAAACGTTTTGATGGCTGGGATATGTTCCCTTTAGGCTATTCAGAGAATGTCAGTCCAGACATGGGAAAAGAAGTTTGGGGATCACTTGAGGATATTGCTAGGGTATCAGATTTCTTAAGCACATCCATAAAACATAAGTACGAGAAATATGATCGTGTTGCATTGGTGGGGTACAGCCTTGGCGGATTAATTGTGCAACGCGCCATTGTAGACCTAGATGCCGAAAATAGGGAACGTCTTAGCCATGTATTACTATTCGGAACACCAAGCAACGGTATGCCGACCCTAGCGCTAAAGAAACTTTGGAATAACAAACTCAAAGGTTTGGGAGAAGATAGGCCATTCATCAAGACCTTGAGAAGTAAATGGAAAAAAACATTTGCTAAAGGTTATCCTTTTAGCCTTAAGGTAATTGCCGCAACACAGGACGAGTTTATTCCTACCAAATCGTCATTGGGCCCATTCAAAAAAGAACATTGTCATACGATTTCAGGTAAGCATCTTGGTATGGTAAGTGCGGAAGATGAGAACAACGACGCCTACAACATGATTATTAACACCTTAACCAATAACGAATTCCTTAATAAATTTTCGGATGAAGAGGAAATCAATATCCTGCTTGGTGAATACGATGCTGTTGTCAGAAATCTCATGCCTAACATTGACGAACTTGATAAACGAGGATTGGCCAAATTGATATTTGCATTGGAGGGTCTGGATCGTTCTGAGGAAGTTTTGGAAATTCTTCACAAACATCCTTTGGCCAAAGATAATTCGGATCTTCTAGGTATTGTTGGTGGTCGCTATAAACGAAAGTATCTGACCGGTTACGATGCTAAAGACGGTGCCGAAGCCTTCAAGTTCTATGAGAAAGCCTTTAAAATTGCTGAAGGTAAAGGTGATCATAAACAAATTTATTATCATGCCATAAATCTTGCTTTCTTGAGTTTGATCATACATGAAGACGATCAAGAAATGGTGGCGTTTGCCGAAAAAGCCTTAGAATCCGTTGAAAAAGACAGGTTCAACAGCTTATGGAAAATGGCGACTATTGGAGAAGCTAAATTATATTTAGGTGAACTAGAAGAATCCATGGACTACTATAAAAAAGCTGCTGAAAAAGCTGGCATACGCGAAAAAATATCAATACATACCAATGCCTATGCAGCATATACTAGCTTGATGCAGACCGATGACCCAGAGGATGATTATATAAAGTTCCTTAAAGTGCACTTTTTATCGTAACTTTTTAAAAATTAAAGGGGTATGTTAAAATTCATTAAAGGTAGTCCACCAGATGTTGTCTACAGGCAAGCTTTGAAAAAACCCATTCCCGTTAAATGCCTTCAAATTAACGAGCCTTTTACCGTCGAAACGATGGAAGGTATCATGACTGGTAAAAAGGGAGATTGGCTCATGATCGGCATTCATGGAGAAATGTACCCCTGTGATAAGACGATATTTGAAAAAACATACAGCTTACTCGAATAATCAGTATATTAACATTCCCTTAATTAATCCTACAAACTAAAAATTATTTTTCATGAACACAGAAAGTATTTTTGTTAGTTACTCCAGTCGTGATGTCGAATTTGCAAAAGCGATGGCTGCAGAATTGGAAAGACTAGGATCCACTGTATGGATAGATCAACAAGGAATAGATCTAGGTACAAATTGGGACAGTTCAATTGATGATGCATTAGATTCGGCAACAATCTTACTTTTATTGATATCAGAACCTGCCGCAAAGTCAGAAAATGTTCAAGATGAAGTACATATTGCTAAAGAATATGGGAAAAAATTAATTCCAATTTTAATTGAACAATGTGTTCTTCCTATGAGATGGAAACGAATGCAATATGCTGATTTCATTGCAGCACCTAGTAAAGCAATGGAAAGAGTGTTAAAAGCTTTGGATATAGATTTGACCGAATTACCAAAATTCGTGAATTTGAAAACAAAATTAGTAACTGCTAAAACTGAATCAGAAGCAAAACTTGATGAAGTTATTACAAAAACAGAATCCAAAATCAATGAAGACAAGCTTATCGATTATATGATATCAGAAGACGAAATAGAAAAAGCGACTTCATTCCATATAAAAGCACGTAATAAAGAATGGCTAACTGCAGGTTTAGTCACCTTGTTAGTAGTGGTATTGTTTTTTACCATGAAATCAGTTCTAAATTTATCCTTTAGCTCTGAGAATATACTTCAAGAAAATAATAATTTACATCTGTTAATAGTGTTAGCGGGTTCTGCCATATGTTTGTTTCTTGCCTATAAACCACTTGCCAAAGCAAAAAGACGTACTAGAAACCTTGCCTTATTAAATCTATTTAAAGTAAAACGAAAACGTCTGATAAGGATTATCAATAAAATGTCCGATAAAGAAATTGAAGAAATAAATAAAGAATTTTATTCATTAATAGCAATCTAAACCTCTTATATAATGAAACGCATTGACGAAAAAATACAGGAAATAGAAAAAAAAGATAAACAAAGTAGAGGTCTATATATTGGATTTGTGGTACTTATAATTTGCTTTATGGGTGTCGTTTTATTTTTCACTAATAAAATAGAAGAAAAAAACAAAGAAATTTCAGATGCAGATATTCGTGAGTCTAAGCTATTTCAAAAAGTAGAAGCATCTAATTTAAGGAACGAAGCCTTGGTAGATAGTTTACAAAACAGCCTGAAACCTGAACAATATTGGGAACATGTCAATAAAGAACAATCTGTAGAAAGCTACATAGAATTCTTGACAAATATTTGGGGCATTGGTCGCAAATCTGAAGATATGGATACAGCTAAATCTAAAATCCAAGAATCTAATACCATAGGTATGTCTGGTTGGGTATACGTTGGAAATGAAACTGAAAACGGTCCTTTCACAAAACCTACAAAAGGTCAGATAGCAAAAATAATTTGGAGACAAGGACAAGAGGAACAAAATGAATTAGCCAAAATAGTAGATACTAAGCCGGTTAAATACGACATAATTAAATTGGTTAAAGCTACTAATCGCATCACTTATGAAAATGCCAATTTCAATTCTACACAAAACGATGAAGGTTGGCGACCAAGTTCAAAAGCATTCATTTATGATATTAAAAATAATGATGCCGAAGTTTGGGTAAGAATAAAATACTATTAATTTTTAAAAATCCGATTCATTTTAGAATCGGAATTTTTTTTCTTAGAGCATTTCTAAATAGGAAACATTCACGTCTTTTGCTTTTTCTTTCTAGCGGCTGGGAACAATACATTATTCAGTATTAAGCGATAACCAGGAGACGTAGGATGCAGGTCCAATTCTGTTTTAGGGTCTCCGACCCTATGTGTGTAATCCTCAGGGTCGTGGCCACCGTAAAAGGTAAAGAAGCCTTTGCCCTTAATGCCATGGATATACTTGGCCTCACCATTGGTCTTGTTTTCTCCCATGACCAGAACATTCGACTTGATTTGATCTCTGTTAAAAGAAGTTGTTTGCCCCATAAAACCCTTAACCAAAGCTGTATGATTTTGGCAAAGCATTGTTGGAATTGGATCCCATTTCGCCGAAAAATCCATTAGTGAAAAGTAATCCGTTTGTTTTGGAATTCGCCGTTTTTGTGTCATGTCGATCGATGAGAATTCATATACCGTTGGACTCCGTTCTAAAATATAATCTGTAAAAGCAAAAGTACTGTTGTAATTGATCTTGCTCTGGTAATTGGCATCACTTCCATCGCCATCAAACATGGGTTCGCAGATATCAATACCTTCGGCAGAGAGTGCAATATCAAAGCTATCTGTAGCACTGCACATCGCGAACATAAAACCGCCTCCAACTACGTAATCACGAATTTTAAGAGCGACATCCAGTTTTTCTTCAGACACTTTGTTATAACCTAGTTTGGTAGCCAAAGCCTCTGCATTTTTCTTTTCTTCAATATACCATGGTGCTGATCTATAAGCGCGATAGAACTTCCCATATTGCCCTGTAAAGTCTTCATGATGTAAGTGTAACCAATCATATAACAATAATTCATCATCAAGTACTTGCTCATCATATACAGTTTCGTATGGAATCTCAGCATAGGTCAAAACCATAGTTACTGCATCGTCCCAAGGCTGTTTTCCGTTAGGTGTGTAAACCGCTACCCTCGGTGCTTTCTCCAGTATTACAGCTTCCATATTCTTGCTAGGACTACTTATTTCTGTGAGAATAGCCTCAGCCGCAGAACTTGAAAGCACCTCAAAAGAGACGCCTCTAATCTGGCATTCTTTCTTAATTTCTTCAATATCTGGTAAGAGGAACGATCCACCACGATAATTCAACAACCATTTGACTTTTTGCTGTTTCTCGAGCGTCCAATAGGTTATTCCATATGCCTTCAAGTGATTTTTTTGTCCATCTGCATCCATGGGAATGAGAATATAAGATGCAAACGTATTAACGCTAAAGAAAAGTAAAATAAGTAGGGCTATCTTCTTCATAGGTGGAAGATACTTAAAAATTGTTCCTGTTTGAAAAGTTTAAAGGAATATTAACGATTAAAAAGGCACATCATTATCATCCTCTAAATCATTGGCAGGGCCAAAAGCTTCATCTGTTGAAGGAAATGATTCAGGCTTAAAAGTATCATCATTAGCAGCATTCATTTTACTATGGAACTCGAAAGGAGAATCAAAATCATCCAAATTATCGAACTTACCAAGATGTCCAATGAATTTCAATCGAATCTGATCCAAACCACCATTTCGATGCTTGGCAATTATTAATTCTGCTTGACCTTCTGTAGGAGAACGCTCATCATCATCCCATTCATCAATTTTGTAGTATTCTGGTCTATAGATAAATGATACGATATCTGCATCTTGCTCGATCGCTCCAGATTCACGAAGATCGGATAACAATGGTCGTTTACTGCCTCCACGAGTTTCAACGGCACGAGATAATTGTGATAAAGCTATAACGGGCACACTCAATTCTTTTGCCAATGCCTTTAAATTCCTTGAAATCATAGAAATCTCTTGTTCACGGTTCCCTCCTTTTTGGCCTCCTCCTGCGGTCATTAATTGAAGATAATCTACAATGATAAGTTTAATACCATGTTGCGATGCTAATCTTCTTGCCTTTGCCCTTAAATCGAAAATGGAAAGTGATGGCGAGTCATCAATGAATAATGGTGCTTTTTCAAGCCCTTTAACCTTGACATTTAGTTGTTCCCATTCATGTTTTTCTAGTCTACCAGTTCTTAATTTTTCTGATGACAATCCGGTTTCACTTGAAATTAAACGAGTGATCAACTGAACGGATGCCATTTCAAGCGAAAAGAAAGCCACTGGTATATTCTGATTCACGGCTATATTTCGAGCCATGGACAAGGTCAAGGCAGTTTTACCCATACCTGGACGTGCTGCTATAATGATCAAGTCGCTTTCCTGCCATCCAGAAGTTAGCTTATCCAACTTATCGAATCCTGAGGGAATACCACTCAATCCTTCTTTATTGGATATGTCTTCGATTTTCTTTTTGGCTTGAATGACCAAACTTTGAGCCGTTTCACTCGATTTCTTGATATTGCCTTGAGTTACCTCATAAAGTTTTGCTTCAGCATTGTCCAAGAGATCAAAAACATCTTTGGTCTCATCGTAAGAATCTTCAATGATCTCACTAGAAATCTTGATCAAACTTCTTTGAATGAACTTTTGTAAAATGATACGGGCATGAAACTCTATATGAGCCGATGAAGAGACTTTTTGTGTCAAAGAAATCAAATAAAAATCACCTCCTACAACATCCAGCTTCAAGTTCTTCTTTAATTGGCTTGAAACGGTTAATAAGTCAATAGGTTCGCTATTTTCAAAGAGTTGAAAAATAGCTTCAAAAATATGCTGATGTGCTTCTTTGTAAAATGCATCAGGGCTCAAAATATCAATGACTTCATCCACACCCTTCTTGTCGATCATCATCGCTCCAAGCACAACTTCCTCTAAATCAATTGCTTGCGGAGGTATTTTGCCTCTCTCAAGGTTTATCAAGGTACTTTTATCGACTTTGTAACTTTTTATTTGGTCTGGTTGTTTCATCAGAGCGAAAGTAAAGAAATTGTTATGAGAATGTTAATATAGTAACAACCTCATTGTCCACTATAAGTTAACAAATTAACTGTTAACAAGTCAAAAAAATTGTTAACAACCATAAAAAAACCTGAAGTGATATCTTCAGGTAATTTTTGGCAAGTGATGTTTAAAGGATTACCCCTTAAACACACCCATTTCTGAATATTTTTCGTGGCGTTGTTTCACCAATTCTTTTGGTGATAAGTTTTTAAATTCCTCAAATGACCTTGCAATAGCATCTCGAACTGTTATGAACGTTTTTTCTCTATCATTATGAGCACCTCCTAAGGGTTCTTTAACAATTTCATCAACTAATTTCATTCTTTTCATATCTTTTGCAGTAAGTTTCAACGCTTCAGCTGCTTGCTCCTTGAACTCCCAACTTCTCCAAAGAATGGACGAACAGGATTCTGGAGATATTACGGAATACCACGTATTCTCCAACATCATTACTTTATCTCCTACACCTATCCCTAATGCGCCACCAGATGCTCCTTCACCAATGATTACTGTAATGATCGGGACTTTAAGCCTAGCCATTTCTAAAATATTCCTTGCAATAGCTTCGCCTTGACCCCGCTCTTCAGCTTCTAATCCCGGATAGGCTCCAGGAGTATCAATTAAGGTGACTACGGGAATACCAAACTTCTCTGCAGATTTCATTAACCTCAATGCTTTGCGATAACCTTCTGGATTAGCCATACCGAAATTACGATACTGCCTAGTTTTGGTATTATACCCTTTCTGTTGCCCTATGAACATATAACTTTGATCACCGATCTTGCCTAATCCTCCGATCATGGCTTTATCATCCCTAACTCCACGATCACCATGAAGCTCTAGAAAAGTATCTCCACAAATGGCGTTAAAATAGTCTAGTGTATACGGTCTGTTCGGGTGACGCGATAGTTGTACGCGCTGCCATGCCGTTAAATTCTTGTAAATTTCCTTCTTTGCGACTGCTAATTTCTTCTCAATTTGCATACAAGTCTCTGTTACATCAACATCGCTCTCTTCTCCAATAAGTTGGCATTTTTCGAGTTGATCTTGCAAATCTTTTATCGGTAATTCAAATTCTAGATATTCCATAGAATATGCCCTTTGATTATTTGATTAGTTAGGCTACAAATATAAAAACTTTAATTAGGATGTCCGTTAAGTAATCTTCCTTTTTAGCTTCTTCGAATTCTTAATAATTCCATTGATCAAGACCGCGGCAATTATCAATATTGCCCCTATATAGAATTCTGAGCTCATTTTCTCCTTCTCCGGAAATAAAAGTAGCGCTAGAATTATACCATAAATGGGCTCTAAATTATAGGTTAGTACAACTGTATAAGGGCTTAAGTATTTCAGGACATAAACAGCCGCGATAAAAGCGTATGCGGTACAAACGGAAGCCAAAATGAACAAATAACCATAATCTACAGTACTCAAATCAAAGAAATCCTCTGAGAAGCCTTCGCCATATAACATAATGAAAACAGTAATGAATAAAATACCTCCAATAAATTCGTAAAAAGAAATTACCGTTGCAGAATTTTGCTCTAAAAATTTACCATTAAACACAGCAAAAAGTGATGCAAGAAATGCTGAAGTTATACCTAATAAGATACCTGTTAGGTACTTGATCTCACTTTGTGTAATGATAAAAACACCAATGATGACGAGTATCCCAAAGATAATTTCATAGGGAATGACTTTCCGTTTATAGATAAGTGGTTCAATTAGAGACGCAAAAAAAGCACCTGTAGAAAACATGGCCAAGGCAATGGAAATATTTGCTTCATCGATCGATCCAAAAAAAGTGATCCAGTGCAAAGCGATGATCACCCCAGCAAAGGCATACCTAATACCATATTTTAATGATATATTAATATTTATGCCAACAATCTTAATATAAATGAACATGAGCACAATTGCTATGACCATTCTAAACCAAACCAGTGGAATCGCTGTAATAGTAATCAATTCTCCTAATGTAGCAGTGAAGCCAGCTATAAAAACCAAGAGATGTAAATGAAGGTAATTTTTAAGCTTAGCGTTTGGCATTGTATAGAAGGTAAGCAGCTAAAATACCAAATACAACATTAGGAAGCCAAACGGCTATCATGGGTGAAAAATCAGATTGCTCAGCCATCACCCCAAATACCTTATCGAAAAAAACGAAAACCATGGCGATACATATTCCAAATGCCAAATTAACTCCCATGCCACCTCGCCGCTTGATAGAAGACACGGAAACAGCAATTATGGTAAGGATGTAGACGGAAACAGGTAAGCTCCATTTCTTATATTTCACGACTTCATATCGACCAATATTGGATGACCCCCTAAGTCGTTCTTTTTCAATGAAATTCGTAAGATCATGATAATTCAAGGTTTCTGCTATATATTCTACTGGTGTTAAATCTTCTAGGTCAAACTTGAACATAAATTCCTTACGTCTTTCAACAATTAGTGAATCACCATTTTCGCCAACAATTCTCTTTACATAATTGCTCAATCTGTAAGTACTATCTTTTTCAATATATCGAATGTTATTGGCCGTAATCTTATATTCCAATGCATTGCCATTGAAATGCTCCAATGTAAAATTATTACCACGTTTATCTTTAATATTAAAACTACTTACATAGATATAATCATTATCATTTATCTGTCTGAATACATTTTGATTCTTCCTATCCTTCTTACCATTTTTAAAGTATTTGTAATCAAACTCATTAAAACCCTTACTTGCAATTGGTGCTAAATACAAGCCTAGGAATAAGGCAAAACCAGCTACTATGGATGCGCCAATTAAATATGGTCTTAAAAATCGCGAAAAAGAAACTCCCGAGCTTAAAAAAGCGACAATTTCTGTGTTGTTGGCTATTTTGGAAGTAAACCAGATCACCGATAAAAAAAGAAACATTGGAAATAATAGGGTGGCAAAATAAATTGTGAAATCTAAATAGAATCTCGCAATCTCTGGAAAAGGTACTTCATTTTCCAACATCTTGTCAATTTTCTCCGCGAGATTTACGGTAATTCCGATGGGAATGAACAGCAGTAACATCATCAAGAATGTGAATAAATATCGCTTCAATATGTACCAATCCAGTATCTTCATTAAAGTCTTTTATCCATTTGTTTCACCATCTTGTTTTTCCATGTTGAGAAATCACCAGCAATTATACGTTTTCTTGCCTCCCGGACCAACCATAGATAAAACCCCAGATTATGAATAGTCGCTATCTGTTTTCCAAGCAATTCGTTCACTGAAAACAAATGTTTTAAATAGGCTTTAGAATATTCTGTATCCACAAACGTCATATTCATTTCGTCTATAGGTGAAAAATCATCTTCCCATTTCTTATTCTTGATATTAATGGTGCCATGCGCCGTAAACAACATTCCGTTTCTCGCATTACGCGTTGGCATCACACAATCAAACATATCAATTCCTAACGCAATATTCTCAAGAATATTGATAGGTGTACCTACTCCCATTAAATATCGGGGCTTGTCTTCAGGCAAAATATCGCAAACCACTTCTGTCATGGCATACATCTCTTCAGCAGGTTCACCTACAGAAAGCCCACCAATGGCATTTCCTACGGCACCCGAATTCGCAATGTACTCGGCAGATTGCTGTCTCAAGTCTTTATATGTACTTCCTTGAACTATAGGGAAAAACGTCTGATCATAGTCGTATTTTAAGGGTGTTTTCTCCAAATGATTTATACAACGATCCAACCAACGATGCGTCATATGCATAGATCTTTTTGCATAATTGTAATCACATGGATAAGGTGTGCATTCATCAAAAGCCATTATGATATCTGCCCCAATACTACGCTGGATTTCCATGACATTTTCAGGAGTGAACATATGTGTGCTCCCATCAATATGCGACTTGAACTTTACCCCTTCCTCCTTGATTTTTCTATTATCAGATAACGAATACACCTGATAACCCCCAGAATCCGTTAAAATATTCCTATCCCAATTCATGAACTTATGCAGGCCACCTGCTTTCTCCAAAATCGTTGTTTGTGGTCTTAGGAATAGATGATATGTGTTACCCAGGATGACATCGGGATTGATATCATTTTTGAGTTCACGCTGATGCACCCCTTTAACAGAAGCTACAGTGCCTACAGGCATGAAAATGGGTGTTTCAATAACGCCGTGATCTGTCGTTATGGTACCGGCTCTTGCTTTACTATTGGAATCTTGAGTTTCGAGGTTAAAAAACATAGAAAGTATCGTCAGCGAGTAAAGATAAATAACTAATATTCATTACATCCTTAATAAAATCAAAATTGTTAGCAAATCATTGTATTTGGTTGATAAGTGCATTAACACTCCTTTTGATGAGGAGGTTCAAAAAACTACTTTTGGGACTTTAAAAACAACCTTAATTTCATGGCAAATATTAAACATTTAGAAGACTTGGTCACGCAAGTAAGACGGGACATTTTAAGGATGGTGCATAAAGTAAATTCAGGACATCCGGGAGGTTCCCTAGGCTGTGCAGAATTCTTTGTGGCACTTTACAATGAATTAATGGACAGAAATGAAGGCTTTGATATGGATGGTAAGGGAGAAGATCTATTTTTCCTATCAAATGGCCATATATCACCAGTATTTTATAGTGTGTTGGCCAGATCAGGTTATTTTCCTGTAGATGAATTAAATACATTCAGGTTATTAAATTCAAGACTACAAGGACACCCAACGACACATGAAGGATTGCCAGGAATTCGAATTGCATCTGGGTCACTTGGACAAGGCATGTCTGTTGCATTAGGAGCTGCACAAACCAAGAAACTCAACAATGATCATCATTTAGTCTATAGCTTACATGGTGATGGTGAATTGCAAGAAGGCCAGAATTGGGAAGCCATTATGTACGCTGCCGGAAAAAAGGTTGATAATATTATTTCGACAATCGATTTAAATGGCCAACAGATTGATGGTTCTACCGATACTGTACTTCCAATGGGAAGCATCAAAGGTAAATTTGAAGCCTTTGGTTGGGATGTTCTGGAAATTCAAGAAGGAAATAATGTAGAAGCCATACTTAAAGGAATGGCAGAAGCCAAATTAAGAACCGGCAAAGGAAAACCAGTATGTGTCTTGTTGCATACAGTTATGGGCAATGGTGTTGATTTCATGATGCATACGCACGCCTGGCATGGCAAAGCACCAAATGACGAACAATTAGAAATAGCATTAGCACAAAATACTGAAACCTTAGGAGATTATTAAAAGACTTATTCCATTTATGAAAACATACACTAATTCAGGAAGTAAAGACACAAGATCAGGTTTCGGAGCTGGGCTTACAGAACTTGGTAAATCAAACGAAAATGTGGTGGCACTCTGTGCTGACCTTATTGGATCCTTGAAGATGGATGACTTTAAAGCCAATCATCCAGAGCGGTTTTTCCAAGTAGGGATCGCCGAGGCCAACATGATGGGATTAGCTGCTGGTATGACGATTGGAGGTAAGATTCCTTTTACGGGTACTTTTGCCAACTTTTCAACTGGTCGTGTTTATGATCAAATAAGACAGAGTATTGCTTACTCGCATAAGAATGTGAAAATATGTGCTTCCCATGCTGGGCTGACTCTTGGTGAAGATGGTGCAACGCACCAGATTCTTGAAGATATTGGCCTCATGAAAATGCTGCCTGGAATGACAGTTATCAATACCTGTGATTATAATCAAACTAAAGCAGCCACACTAGCCATTGCGGACCACTATGGTCCCGTTTATCTTCGTTTTGGAAGACCCAAAGTCGCTAATTTTACTCCTGAAAACCAGATATTTGAAATCGGTAAAGCCATTAATCTCACAGAAGGAAACGATGTGACGATCGTGGCAACTGGTCATATGGTTTGGGAAGCATTAGAAGCCTCAAAAGTCCTGTTAGAAAAAGGAATATCTGCAGAAGTAATTAATATACATACGATCAAACCATTGGATGAAGAGGCTATTCTTAAATCGGTGAAGAAAACTGGTTGTATTGTGACAGCCGAAGAACACAACTATTTGGGAGGCCTTGGAGAAAGTGTTTCTGGAGTTCTAGCCAAACATTTACCAACGCCCCAAGAATTCATAGCGACTAATGATACCTTTGGCGAATCTGGCACACCTGCACAACTTATGGATAAATACGGTTTGAATTGTCCAGCTATCATTAAAGCGGTTGAAACAGTAACAAAGAGAAAATAATATAGTCATTTAAGTCGTTTAACAATTATAAATCATTAAACGAAATTTATGAAAAATCTATTTTTAATTGCAGCACTAACCGCAGCAATCAGTTTTTCTTCCTTTGCTCAATCAAGTAAAGGTTATGGTATAAAAGCTGGTTTGAATTACAATGCTAACGGAAACTACTTCGAGTCCATTGACTCAAATGCTAAAAACCCAGAAGGAAATGTCGGTTTTCATATTGGCGTTTTTGGCAAAATAGGAAGTAGTGTATACTTCAGGCCAGAACTTGTTTATACGAGTACTAAAAGTGCTTATGATAGTAAAGATTTTACCATGCAAAAACTTGATGCACCATTATTAATAGGCGCAAAGTTGATTGGTCCAATTAGTATATTTGGTGGCCCTGCTTTTCAATACATCCTGAATTCTAAATTTGACGGCAATTCTGTTGATAAAATCGATAATGATTTATCTGTAGGGCTTAATTTTGGATTTGCCCTTAACTTTGATAGTGTTGGTATTGATTTAAGGTATGAAAGAGGCTTTTCTGAAAACGAAGCCGTATTCTTAAACAATAATGGTGTGAATATAAGTAAATTAGATACGCGTCCGAGTCAATTAATTCTTAGTGTATCACTAGCATTAAATTAATCTGAATAGAAACGAACATAAAAAAAGCCGCATTTAGCGGCTTTTTTATTTTTATTGATTATCATCAAATCTTGATGCCGTATCATCCGTATCTAGATAATTAGGGGTACCATCACCATCTGTATCATCATTCATCGGGTTACCATCACCAATATCATTATCGGTAATCCCATCACCATTACTATCAACATTTAGATCTGGGTCTGGCTCAAGATCCTCGTCTCGAGTCAAAGTGCCATCGTTGTCGTCATCGACATCCACAAAATTTCCTATAGTATCCGCGTCTGTATCATCAAATTCAAAAGTGAATTTTCCATCTCCGTTTATGTCTTCTAAATAAGACGGAACGTGATCCCCATCATGATCACTTTCAGTTGCTGTGAACATATTAAATGTAAAGATCAAAGGCGAATACAATAATATTCCGAAAGGTGGTGCTTCAAAATAAGCCAATCCAGAAGGAATGAACATCGCTCCTATTCCAAACTCATTATAGATAAATGTTCCATCAGTATTCTCTGAAAAAGATTCAGCACCCTTAAACTCAATTGCGATTTCCCTGAATCCTTGCACTACATTCACCAAATCAAACCAAATAGGGTTTGGCGTACTATCAAAAACATTGTCGTTTAATAAGGTACCTGTATATTGCACATATGTTGAATCCGCAAACTTTGGTTGGGCTCCTAAACCTTCCCTTACCTTTAAATAATATAGCTTATACTCAATATCCTCTGCATCAGTGACGATCTTGAATGTCACTTGGTCAATTAATGGAATCTTGTCTTGAGTTTCATTCTCGGCAGATATTGTATCAATTATGATTTGAAAATCAGTGGTCATTGGATCCGCTTCAAATTCTTCGTAATTATAAAAGTGCGTAGCGAGATAGTTTTCTATAGAATCTAAATCCAATATATATTGTTCGGCACGATCGCGTATTTCTAATGTATCCGGACTGTTATCTTCCTTTTTGCATGAATTCATAGCTAAACCTAAAACCATGAATGCAATAATGTACTTGGTAAATTTCATTTCTTTCTTTTTATAACTTATATCCTTATTTCAAAAAGACCAGCAAAAAGCAAACCACAAACTTTCTTTACTTTATTGCCTATTTTTGAGGCTGCAAGATACAATTTTATCTTTTGTACGAGCAACAATAATAATGCCAAATTCTGTTAAAAAATATGCGTATTGATAAATATTTGTGGTGTGTTAGATACTATAAAACAAGAAACTTGGCTGCTACAGCTTGCAAGAAAGGTCAGGTAAGAATCAACGATGTCATTGCCAAACCTAGTCGCGAAATATATCCTCAAGATAAAATTACACTAAGAAAAAGCCAAATAAACTACAATCTGGTCGTTAACGACATTCCCAAAAGTCGCGTAGGCGCAAAATTAGTTGATATTTATAGAATAGATACTACACCAAAAGAACAATTTCAAGCGCAAGAATTACTTAAACTCTCAAAGGACCAT
>CBESOB010000044.1:0-16117 GCA_965530995.1 uncultured Flavobacteriaceae bacterium | reverse complement strand
ATTCGACCACTCTGCCATTTCTCCAAGTGTCTCATCAGGTATTCCCTGAATGCGGATGCAAATATAGAACCCTTTTTTAATTCATTCAAGAAAAACAAACAGAATATTTGGCTAATTTGCGGCATGGAATTTTCTGTGGATCTCTTGTACCTCATACTTGTTGGTTTCTTTGCTGGTATTATCAATACCATAGCAGGAGGAGGTTCTTTGCTAACGCTCCCAATGCTTATTTTTCTTGGGTTGCCGCCAGGGGTTGCCAATGGCACGAATAGAATTGCAATCATCTTGCAGAATGTTATGGGTACCGCTGGCTTTAGGAGCAAAGGTGTCAAGACGTTTCCGTTTAGTAATTATTTGGGGGTTTCAGCATTTTTTGGAGCCTTAATAGGGGCGCAGATTGCAGTGGATATCGATGATACCATTTTTAAACGCATACTCGCCATCACCATGTTTGCCATTGTATTGCTTATCATCTTAAAGCCAAAACTGAAAATGGATGAATTGGCAGAAAGGACAACAGGGAAGTATCTATGGATCAGCTGTATTGCATTCTTTTTCATTGGTATTTATGGTGGTTTTCTAAATGCAGGCGTTGGCTTTATAATGATCATGTTTTTTAATTATGTGAACCGAATCAGACTGGTTAAGGCCAATGCTACCAAAGTTGCCGTAGTGATTATTTATATGCTCGGTGCTCTTTTTATGTTTGCCATCAATGATATGGTCGATTGGCAATATGGATTGATACTTTCTTTGGGTAGTATGACGGGTGCATGGTTTGCGAGTAGATATGCGGTAAAAAAAGGAGATGGTTTCGTAAAGAAATTCCTTATTATAGCCATTATCGTCATGGCCATTAAACTCTGGTTCTTCTAATGCAATTATTGAGTAAATTTATTATCAAACTAGATATCTTTATCTTTCAATTAGTAATTTTGTCATAAACACATGCACATGGATATTATTGAATGCCTTAATTGGCGATACGCGACTAAAAAATTTGATACCTCAAGGATTCTAGAAGAACGCAAGATCGATATTGTAAAGAATGCCTTTATTCTTACAGCTACGTCGTATGGGTTACAACCCTTAAAAATGGTTGTTATTAGTAATAAGGACCTTCAACAGGAGTTAGTAGCGCATTCCTACGGACAGAAGCAAGTCGCCCAGGCATCACATGTATTGGTACTTTGTATAGATACGGTAATTGATTCAGAATATATTAAGGACTATTTTAAACTAGTGAAGCAAACGAGAAACACACCATCTTCCGTCCTAAAGCCTTTTGAAGACGACCTGATCAAGAGCTTCGGTAAAAAGGATAGAAAAAATCTAGAAGAATGGGCTACCAAGCAAGCCTATTTGGCATTGGGGAACCTGTTGACGATTTGTGCCATCGAGGGCATCGATGCTTGTCCTATGGAAGGGTTTGTCCCGAAAGCATACGACGAAGTGCTTGACCTTTATAATAAAAACCTTAAATCTGTTTTGGTATTGCCTATTGGCTATAGGTCAAAGGACGATGCTTTCGCTGGATTCAAGAAGGTAAGGAAAACTCTAGACGATACTGTTATTGTGCTGTAAAACAATATTTTGGTAAACAATTTATTATATTAGTTGATATATTAAATTTGTAATAGCGATAACGCAAATCCAAATGAAAAAATTGATTCTAATAGTCGTGCTATGTATTGGTTTTCAATCAATTGCTCAAGACTTGAAATGGGAAACCGATTTTGAACAAGCAAAGGAAATCTCCACAAAACAAAACAAACCCATTTTAGTCTATTTTACAGGAAGCGATTGGTGTCCACCTTGTAAGCTGTTAAAGAAAGACTTTTTTGAAACCCCTAAATTCAAGGAACGATCCAAGAACATGGTACTGCTCATGGTTGATATTCCGAGACGTATCGATATCATTACGCCAGAACAAAAAAAGAAAAACCTTGAAATGGTAAGAACCTATAATACAGACGGAAGTTACCCAACATTGGTGGCTCTCAATGGAGTGGGAGATATACTCGGTGAGCTTAGTGGTTACAATTATTTAAGGGATACGAATAGGCATTATAAGTTTGTAGATTCTGTAATTGAAAACTATTTTTGAATAGATAAATAAAAAATAATTCAAAGCGTTGAGATTATGCCTCGGCGCTTTTTTTATGGGGTATATAATTGTAATTTTGGCCCATATTTAAAGTAAACCACATGCCTGGATTCGAACTATTTGGAGATCAAGAACGTAAGGAAGTCAATGATGTATTAGACAATGGTGTTCTTATGCGTTATGGTTTCGATGGCATACGAAAAGGACACTGGAAGGCCAAAGAGCTAGAGGCCGAATTAAAGAATACTTTTAAGACCAATCATGCCCAATTGGTCTCTAGTGGCACCGCAGCAGTTTCGGTGGCTTTGGCATCGGCAGGAGTAGGAGCAGGAGACGAAGTGATCATGCCTACCTTTACATTTGTCGCAAGCTTTGAGGCTATTATGATGCTTGGGGCTATTCCTATTTTGGTGGATATAGACGATACCTTGACTTTGGACCCTAAAGCGGTTGCAAAAGCCATCACACCAAAAACAAAGGCAGTCATGGTCGTACAAATGTGTGGTAGTATGGGTGATATGGATGCCTTGAAGAGACTTTGTGACACGCATGGCCTGCTGTTGATAGAAGATGCCTGTCAGGCCATAGGAGGTAGCTATAAAGGCAATCCTTTAGGGAGCATTGGTGATCTAGGTTGTTTCTCTTTCGATTTTGTAAAAACAGTGACCTGTGGCGAGGGCGGTGCAGTCATTACCAATAACGAATCCTATTACTCGAACGCGGATCATTATAGCGATCATGGCCATGATCATGTAGGTAACGATCGAGGTGCCGAAACCCATCCATTCTTGGGTTATAATTTCAGGATATCAGAATTGCATGCGGCAGTTGGCTTGGCACAGATCAAACGCTTGCCCGAATTTCTGGACATTCAGAAAAAACATTTTACGATCTTAAGGGAAGCATTAGCGACCATTCCTGAAGTGACATTCAGGACCGTTCCAGAAGGCGGTGAAGAAAGTTATGCCTTCTTGAATTTCTTCTTACCTGATCTTAAATCCGCTAGCAAGGTTTCGTTTGCATTTAAAGAAAACGGTGTTGATGCTTGCTGGAATTACTACAATAACAATTGGCATTATGTGCGTAAATGGCAGCATTTAAAAGACGCTAAATCTTTATACCCATTAACCTCAGAAATTAAAGAAGTATTATCGCAACTTAAAACCAAATATTTTTTGCAATCCGATCATTACATCGGTCGCAATATTTCATGCCTCATTAAGCTGAGTTGGACCGAGGATGAGGTGCACAATCGTGCCACTAAGATGGTGGAAGCGATAAAATCTATTTTGTAATCTTTTCTTTACTAACTTTACAGAGAACAGTTGATTCATTATTTGTAGAGTGACGCGTATTTGTATAATTATTCTTGGGCTTTCTTTTAACTTACTCTTCTCACAAGAAACAGAAGATAAAGGCATAACAGCGATTATGCCCCAAAAGCAGATTTCTTTCAGGTCTGTCAATGTCGAGGATGGGCTCTCCCAAAACAGCGTCGTAAGTATTGCCCAAGACAGTATAGGCTATCTCTGGTTTGCCACTCAAGATGGACTGAATCGATACGATGGTAAGACCTTTAAATATTACAACAAACAATTTGATGATGTTACGCGACCTAACTATAGTAGATTAGGAAAGGTATATGTTGACCCACAAGGTAATCTTTGGATCATATCTGCTTCAGGGACATTGGAAAAATTCGATAGTGCTTCGGATACGTTCATAGCACAATCCCAATTCAAGAATACAAGCAGCATATTTCAAAATAGCAATGGTGATCTTTATATTGGCACCTTTGGTGAAGGGCTGTATGAGATCAAAAACAAGAAAGATACACTCCGACTTTTTAAGAGTCGCATAGGTAATCGGAAGATTTTCAATATCTACGAATCTGCAAATAAAACCTATGCATTAACCTCGAAAGGCCTTTTAGAAATGGATGCCGATAGCATTTCCATACATCGTGAAGATATTCCTTTTGGTAGTGTTGCAATTGCTGAAGACAATGAGTTCTGGTTGGGTAGTTTTGGCAAAGGTCTTTTTTTTATGGATCGCATAGAAAATGAAATTAAAAACTTCAGCGGATTTGATGAGCGCAAGCAACTACCTATAGATTTGAATATTCAATCGTTGCTGTTTGATAGCCATGATCGACTGTGGGTTGCCACCTACGGCAATGGAGCATATCTAGTAGATTTCTCCCAGAAGACCATAAAGCAATTCATGGCAAAAAAGACCAATCCTTACGCTATTCATTACAATGATGTGCTTTGTCTCTTTGAGGATTTCACAGGTACCATTTGGCTTGGAACTGATGGTGCTGGTTTGAGTTATTATGATGAAAACCTTTCCAAATTCAATGTGTTGACCAACAATCAAACACCTCAAGATGTTAATGTCGATGTAATACGGGCAATCACTGTAGATGCCCAAAACACCATTTGGATGGGCACTTCAGGTAAGGGGCTTACCAGTTATAATAGAGTCCAGGACACTTACAAGACGTTTACTACCTCTAATTCCCAAATAAACTCTAACAGAGTCATGAGCTTAATGAATGATGGTAACAAGCTCTATATCGGATTTCAGGGGAGTGGATTGGATATCCTTGAAAACGGAAGTTTTAAATCCATAGTTGATCTCAACGGATATACCATTTGGAAAATATACAAGGACTCGGGCAACAGGATATGGCTTTGTACTAGAGAAAATGGCCTTTTGCAATTCGATAGATCAAAAGGGGTCGTAACATCATATAACACAGATAATAGTGCGATGCCATCCAATAATATCAGGACGATGGAAGAAGGGAAAGATGGAACGTTATGGGTAGGAACTGATTCTAATGGTCTTTGGAGTATCAATCCAAGTGATCCAAGTGATTCAAGTGTCTCTGGTATCTCCGAGGTTGGCGACAATATAAAGTCATTGCATTACGATAAAAATGAAATATTATGGATTGGCACTAACGGCAATGGATTAAAGGCCTATGACCCTGAAAAGAAGTCTGTGATGACAATTGAGAGGAACGATGGTTTGCCAAACAATGTCATTTATAGCATATTACCGGATGATCAAGGGCATCTCTGGCTCAGTTCGAACCGAGGTCTTACCAAAGTGAGCGTTAGTGAAGAATCGTTTTCTATAATCATCAACTATGATAATTACGATGGATTACAGGCCTTGGAATTCAACACGGGAGCATACTTCAAGGATTCTAAGGGCTATCTATATTTTGGGGGCCTGGAGGGGTTGAACTGGTTCAAACCAGATGCCTTGACCAAGAATCCTATTCCACCGAAAACAGTTATAAATAAACTGGAAGTTTTTTCAGAGGAGGAAGCAATTGTACAGGAAGCAGAATACATGTATAACCAGAATACCATGACGTTTTCATTCGCTGGATTGCATTTTTCGCTTCCCGAAAGAAACAACTATAAATATAAGTTGATTCCTTATGATGAGGATTGGATCGATGCTGCTAATTCAAATACGGCTCATTACCCAAAATTACCATCAGGTAAATATGAGTTCCAAGTAAAATCGAGTAATTATGATGATGTGTGGAACGAAGAGCCAGCAACATATCGATTCACTATTCAGCAACCTTGGTACCTAAATACCATCGCTAAATTTATCTATGCTTTGTTGATACTATTTTGTGGATTTTTGGTGTATAGATACCTCAAGTGGCGTTGGCAAATGACTATGCAATTAAAATTAGAGCATGATGAAACCGAACGATTGAAAAAGCTCGATGAGGTAAAAAGTAGACTCTATACTAATATCTCACACGAGTTCAGGACACCATTGACGTTAATATCAGGACCTATTGACAAGCAGCTTTCAAAACCCGATCTTAATGAAGAGGACAAGAAGGAATTGTCTTTAGTACAACGCAACGCTAAACGATTGCTGAATTTAGTCAATCAAATGTTGGATTTGTCAAAACTGGAATCCGGCAGCCTGAAACTCAGTGTATCCAAAGGAAATTTAAGTGCACTTTTAAGACAGATCATCGCCGTATTTGAATTCAGGGCTGAAGAAAAGGACATTGACTTTACCTATTCCATAATTGATGCTAAGGCAGCATGGTTCGATAGGGATATTGTTGAAAAAGTAGTTACTAATTTACTAGGTAATGCCATTAAATATGCCCCAGAAGGTGGACAAGTTGCCTTTGAGACTTCAGTACAAGATGGTCAACTTGTCATCACAGTCATTAATAATGGAAATACCATAAGCAATGATGCGTTAGGTAAACTGTTCCAACGTTTCTATCAGACGGACAAGAGCTCCGGTGGAGTTGGTATTGGCCTATCCTTGGTAAAGGAATTGGCAATCCTGTCTCATGGTAATATTGTGGCACACACCATGAATGATGATGACATTCAGTTTACGGTGACATTACCCATTGAACGCTCTTTTTATAGTCAAACGGAGATAGTTTATGAGGATAATATGGATTTAGCCGATACAAATTTGCAAAAGGATATAGCCGATATTATTTCTGAGACGCGTCCTTCGGAAGAATCACCCTTACTTCTCATCATAGAGGATAATGCAGATGTACGGCACTATATAATGTCCATTTTCGCCGATGAGTATAAGCTAATAGAGGCAACAAACGGAAAGATAGGAATGGAGAAGGCCATAGATTATATTCCAGATTTGATCATTAGTGATATCATGATGCCTATAAGCGATGGTATAGAGGTTTGTAACACCTTGAAACAGGACGAACGAACGAGTCATATTCCTATTATTCTCTTGACTGCGAAAGTGGGGGAGGAATTCGAGATACAGGGATTGAAAATGGGCGCTGACGATTATGTTACCAAACCCTTTAGTAGTCAAAAATTGCAGATAAGAGTTAAGAAACTCATTGAGTTACGAAGGCAACTGCAACAACGCTATAGTCATGATATGGATATGAGTCCTAAGTCTCTTAGTAACTCGCCTGTTGACCAAAAATTCATGGAAAGACTTCAAGGCCTTTTGGATGAGCACCTTATCGATCCAAGTTTCAATTCAGAATCCCTCGGAAAGAAAATGTTACTTAGTCGCATGCAGTTACATCGCAAATTGAAAGCCATGATAGGTTTATCTACCAGCGAGTTATTGAGATCCCAGAGATTAAAAATGGCCATCAAATTGCTTGTTGAATCCGATAGAAATGTCTCAGAGATTGCTTACGATGTTGGCTTCAATACCCCTTCTTACTTCATTAAATGCTTCAAGGCGTCTTATAATTGTACGCCTAGTGAGTATCTCGAAAAGACCTGATGCAATTTACATCTTGTTACATCTGTTGCATTAATTGTTACAATAGTGATAATCTAGTAATAGAACTTCATCTAGATTTGTATTATAATTATTAATTATCTGTTTATAGTTATATAGGTATAAAGACGCTATTAGTCAATTTTGTGAAAAGAGAATCGATTAGGGGACCACCCATTCGTTTCTCTTTTTTATTTCGACGTATTCCCATTTATTGCAAGTATGTTACAATAGTGATAAACTTTGTTACAATAGTGATATTCTTCATTGGTTCATGTATATAATTTTACAGGAGTTATGCAATGTCCAACCCGTTAACGAAACATCATATGAATACCAATGAGAAACAAGATGGTAAATTTAACGAGGGCGTATCAAAGCTCTATATAAGTGTGGATCACCTCAAATCTGGAGCTTATCAATTACACTTGATGTGCAAAGAGAAAATTATAAAAACGATAAAGTTTAAAAAAAAATAAAGATGAAAACCAAAATTGCATTGATAATATCGGCATTAATAGCGTTCAGCAGCATTGCCCAAAACGGTATTAACTATAAAGCCATTATAAAAGATGCTATAGGTAATGTCATTGCGAATGATTTGATACAAATTCAATTCGAAATCAGACAAAATTTAGTTACTGGAACAGTAGTTTATGCCGAAATACATTCGCCAACTACAGATGACAATGGAATTATCATTATAAACATTGGAGAAGGGACTCCTATATCAGGAACTTTTGTTGCCATAGATTGGAGTAGCATGAATCACTTCTTAAATGTGCAAGTAAATACTGGAGGTGGATTACAGGACATGGGAACAACTGCCCTTAAGACAGTGCCCTATGCCTTAAATGCATTATCATCTAGTGATAATTACTGGTCAAAAAATGGAAATGCAATTTACACTTTAGATAGGGATGTTGGAATCAACAGTATGAATCCAGAGCATACATTTGATGTGAGAGTACCATCAATAGAAGCCGCAGCAGATCTCAATGTTTCAAACCAAGATAAATCTAGATACCTCAGACTTTTCAGTGGAAGTAGTATGTTTCCTGATCCTTCTTTTACCTGGGCGCCAGACCGAAGCCTTTTGTTTGCCAGCTTTGATGACAATACTCTAGCGTTTAACGAGTATATGCGGATCTCTTCTATTGGAGATGTAGGCATAGGTATTGCTGACCCGCAAGCTAAACTTGATATTCTTGGTGGAGATTGGAATCTTGATGCAGGGAATCCTGGTGATCTTCGAATCGGAAATGCAACCCATAATTTTAGAATAGGAGTCGCTATTGGAGGTGGAGGCGCTGGAGTTACCAGAATGTATACGAATAGCAATACCTTAATTCTGGGAACTAATGATACTCCTAGATTATTATTAGAACCTGACGGGTCCATGACAGCCCCTAATCTTAGCAATACCCTTATCGAGGGTGCTGGAGATAAGGCTTTGGTTACCAAAGAATATGTTGATGATTCAGCCGCATCTGGTCTCGAAGCTGTTGATGAAGGAAACGGTGTAGGCTTTAGACTTATCGGCAGAGATCCAGTGAGTTATGGAAATATAGGCAGTGATGCCGTTGATTTAAGCTATTTTTCAAGTAGTATTATAGATGAAGGTGCAACTGGAGATAGGTCTACAGCAATGGGTTTCGGCACAACAGCATCAGGGTTCGGATCTACAGCAATGGGTTCCGTCACAACTGCTTC
The DNA here is from genome assembly GCA_965530995.1 of uncultured Flavobacteriaceae bacterium. Classification (GTDB taxonomy): domain Bacteria; phylum Bacteroidota; class Bacteroidia; order Flavobacteriales; family Flavobacteriaceae; genus JABABD01. The sequence continues at coordinate 7,014 of CBESOB010000044.1, read as the reverse complement.
AGGAAGCAGATCTATAGCAATGGGAATGAATACTGTCGCACCCTCCTACGCAGAAACAGTTATCGGCAGATATAATACTAATTATAATCAAAGCTCCCAAACGGTATGGAGTTATAACGACCGCTTATTTGTTATTGGTAATGGAACTGGTGAATCCCTTAGAAGTAATGCGTTGACAGTATTAAAAAATGGAAATATGGGTGTTGTTACAGCTACGCCTTCGGCTAAATTACATATATCTCAAGGCAATGACACTGGCCTTGGAGATAACAATGGTTATTTGCTATTGGGTGAAACCAATGGTACCAATATTTCTATAGATAACAACGAGATCATGGCTAAAAATAATGGTAATGCTGCTAAATTAAATCTAAATATTGAAGGAGGTATTGTCGAAACTGGTGATGACCTTGAAGTTGGAGGCTCTGCTAAAATAGCGCAAAATGTAACTGTTGGCGATAAATTGTATTTCGGCCAATTTTCTACGAATATCGGACTCTTTAGCGTTGGCGTATTGGAGACTAATGCTTTTTTTATCCCTTATGCTAATAATGCGCTTTATTTAGGTTCTAGTAACAAGAGATGGGCCACAATATTTTCTCAAAACCCCTTAAATACGAGTTCTGATCGACGCTTAAAAAAAGAGATCAAACCAATAGACTATGGATTATCTGCAGTTATGAAACTAAAGCCAGTGTCTTATAAATGGAAACAAGGTAACCAAGACACTAAACTTGGCTTTATCGCTCAAGATGTTTCTTTAGTGGTTCCAGAAATCGTGAAGTTAGAAAAAACAAGTCCAAAGGAAAAAGAGCATATTAATGAAACATCCCCCCAGATAGCTAAAGACGATTATTATGCGATGAGCTATACTGAGATAATTCCAATTTTGGCAAAAGCCATTCAAGAGCAACAGGCGATCATTAATATTCTAAAGAAAGAAAAAGGTCTTCAACATGCTCAAATAACTGAACTGCAACAGAACTATCAGTCACTGTTATCCAGAATAGAAGTTATTGAGTCCAACACATCAAACTAAAAATTATGAAAACGAAACTACTAATTGTAGCAGCATTATTTATCGCATTGCCAATCATGGCACAAAACGGAATAAATTACAAAGCTATTGTCAAGGATGATAGTGGAAAATGTAATCATCGATGACTTAATAGTTGTCAAGTTTAGTATACTCGAAGGGTCCGAAACCGGTACTAGTGTATATGAGAAATCCATACGCCTACCACGGATGCTAATGGACTTATTATCTTGAACATTGGGGAAGGGACGCCAGAGGCTGCAAGCGCATTCTATGCAGATATTGATTGGGGTAGTGATATCCATTTTTTGAATGTACAAATAAATACAGGCGCTGGTTTGGTGGATTTGCAGACTACAGAATTCAAGTTTTTGCCTTATGCATTAAACGCTCTAAATTCAAGTGACAGCTATTGGGAGAAGACTGGTACGAAAGTTTATAATAACGAGAATGATATTGGTATTGGTAATGATACCCTCAATGCCAAATTGAGTGTTTATCAGAACAGTTCTCTTTCAGATCCACATATATTATTACATGAGGATGGCAATGATTATGCACGCCTAAATTTCGCTAACAATAATGGCACTAACTATTGGTCTATAGCTGCTTATATAGCCTCAAACCATAAAAATGATCGCCTCAATTTTTGGAATGGTGTTGGCGGCGATGTCATGACCATTACAGGAGATGGTGAAGTTGGAATTGGTGTTGGAGTTAGTCCGAAAGTAAATTTACATGTAGGAAATCAGAAGCGTGTATTATTTGGCACAGATACACTAGGATCTGGAGATAAACTCATGTGGTTACCAGATCTACATGCTTTTCGAGTCGGTACAGTAGCTACAGGGTCAGCGAGTACCTATTGGGATCGTGATAGTATTGGATTATATTCTTTTGCTTCGGGTTATAATACTAGAACACAAGGTTTTGGAGCTACCGCTATGGGGCGAAATACAGAGGCCACCAATAGTTATGCCTTTGCCAGTGGTTTCTTTACCAATGCAGATGGCCAGTATTCTACGGCTATGGGTTTCAATACTGATGCTTTTGCCGTGGGGTCTACAGCACTGGGTTACAGCACAGATGCTGAAGCAAACTATAGTTTTGCTGCGGGCTACTTTGCAGAAGCTCAAGCAATCTATTCGATAGCACTTGGAAACGCCGTGCAGGCTCAGTCCTATTCTTCTATGGCGGTTGGTCGTTATAATGTAGGCGGTTGTTCTGCCACAAGTTGGGTATCGTCAGATCCTATTTTCGAAATAGGGATAGGTACAGGACCTAGTACTAGGGCGAATGCCATGACTGTGAGGAAGAATGGTAATGTTGGCATAGGCACCAACTTTCCGGGAGCAAGATTGCACGTGGCCGATGGTGAATTGCGCATCGGATCATTAGAAGAAATATCAGATGGAGGTTCTTTTTTATTGGATTTCAGTGCCACACTCCGCCCGCTTATCGATAATAGTCGAAGCCTCGGTAATGCTGCTAAAAGGTGGAATACGGTTTATGCAACAAATGGTACGATCAACACCTCAGATCGGCGAGATAAGAAAGATATTAATGATTTGTCCTATGGCTTGAACGAAATCATGCAGTTGAGACCTGTATCATACAATTGGAAGGACGATAAACTTTCAAACGGCAAACCGAAATTAGGCTTGATAGCTCAAGAAGTTAAAGAGATTATAAGCGAAGTGGTGCAGGACAAAGAAGTGTTACAGGAAGAAGGGTCCAATAGTGTTAGAACTATAGACGCTGAACGTATGAGTATCTATTATTCAGACTTAATACCAGTGCTTATCAAGGCCATTCAAGAACAACAGACGACGATTGAAGAATTGAAAACGCGTATTGATGTTTTAGAAAATAGATGATGTTCTAATAGTTTCGGAGATTGTTATTTCTAAAAGAGGGCTTTTCTCCCCTTGAAAATCAGGAGTTTGCCTTTGGCTAAGTGAATTTAATACTGTACCTTCATTCCAAGCTACTAATCAATTCATCTAAAACCTATGTAAGGACCAAAGACTAAATCTCTGGTCAATATCTAGGTTTTTGTGTTTTAAAACCAACTGTAAAATGAAGAAATCCATTACTCTCTTTCTGGCATTGCTATGCTTTGCCTTTAACTATGCACAAAACAACACAATCAATTACAAGGCCGTCGTTAAAGACGCCGCTGGTAATCTCGCTACTAGCGAGAGCTTTAATTTGAATTTCATTATTTTAGAAGGGACTACTCCTGTCTATGAAGAATCTCATGGCGGATCTACCGATGCTAATGGAATTGTTATTCTCGACATCGGTAGCGGGACGCCTTTGTTAGGTACGTTCAATACGATAGATTGGAGTAGTGGTACCTATTCACTTACTGTTGTAATCGATCTCGCATCGGGTACAGGGCCAGTCGACTTAGGTACTACCGAATTCAAGAGCGTACCTTATGCCTTAAATGCTATTAATTCTTCTGGTCTTCAGCGAATTGAACTAGGAGGTGGTACTCTAAATCCATCAGGTTGGCAATTGGATGATGGTGAATATCTAGATGGCGGATTTATTATTGGTCCAGGAAATTGGGCCGTAGACATGATGATTCATAAAGATCTTCTTGATTCGGATGGTAGTGCCTCTCAGGGCACAGGCGCTAGTGGTCTCTATTCATTCGGGGCTGGAGAGGACAATGCTGTTATTGGTGATTATGCTGTAGGCTTTGGTGGTTTAAATGCTATAGAAGGCACTGGTTCCGCTGTTTTTGGGAAAGATAACTGGGCATTTGGTGAGTACTCATTGGTTCACGGAAGTGCGAATCGTACTATGGGAGATTATATTTCAGCATTTGGTAAAAACCTAAAAGCGGATGCTTTTCATTCTTTTGTATTGGGTCGTTATAATGTTGGAGTAGGTACTGCATCATCTTGGGTAGAGACAGAACCAATTTTCGAAATAGGAAATGGTACTGATGATGCTAGTCGTTCTAATGCCTTGACTATATTAAAAAATGGTACCATTACGGCACCATCATTGACAAATGCTTTAATTGATACGGCTGGAGATAAGGCTTTGGTTACCAAGGAATATGCTGACGCACAGGCAGGGGCCTTTAGTACTTCCGCCAATGTGACCAGCAATGCACCTGGCGACATAACAACAGACGATTTTGTGTTTGGCAGTACCCAGCTAGCTTATGATGGTCCATTTGGTTTTGACTCACGTTTGTTCTTTGACAAAAGCAAAGGCGCTTTTAGGGCAGGTTCGACTGAAAGTGTGAATTCATTTGACGGCACTGCGTGGGATGATGCTAATGTTGGTTTCGGTTCTTTTGCTATTGGTAATAATACCACAGCTTCAGAATTGTTTTCTACCGCCATGGGACAAGGAACAACAGCTTCAGGACGGTGGTCTACCGCTCTAGGATTACAAACAAAAGCAGAAGCTTGGGGCGATACGGCTATTGGTTTATATAATGTTGGTGGAGGAAATACAACGGATTTCCCTCCGTTACCTGCAAGCCCTTTGTTTGAGATCGGTAATGGCACATCTAATTTTGCACGGAGCAATGCCTTATCGGTCTTCTATGATGGCACTATTACCGCACCATCATTGACAAATGCTTTAATTGATGCGGCTGGAGATAAAGCCCTGGTTACTAAAGAATATACTGATAGTTTCGGGGGTTCAGGTCTTACACAAATTATGGAAGGAGGAAACACTGGCTGGAGATTGGAGTTGGATCCAATACTAGATGGTGGGACCGTTCAAACTATTGGAGAAGGTGCCATTGATATGACCATACATGAAGATGGACCTAATCCTTTCAATTTTGTAGGAGCTAGTGGGGACTATTCTTTTGCTGCTAATAAAGATAATTTTGCTGAAGGGCTTTATTCAGCAGCTTTTGGGTTTCAGTCCTATACCAAAGGAACGGCTTCTTTTGCTACTGGCTTGATCAATTTGGCTGAAGGGTCAGGTTCTTTTGCTGCTGGAACTGGTTCCAATGCTTTCGGTGATAATTCATCAGCGATTGGGATTGGTATTAATGTTACAGCTAGTTCTGCCACTGCCGTAGGCTCATATAATCTGGATGACCCTAATGCGGCGTTCATGGTAGGTAATGGGACTAATGGCATAACCCGAAGTAATGCCATGATTGTTTTAAAGAGCGGAAAGACTACAGTAAGTGAGTCGGCGGCAGTATTTGATGCACATGCCATAAATGGCATTAAGACACATACGGGAAATGTTGATGCGGCGGGTGTTTACGGAGAGAATACGGTTGCCGATTTTTTTGGCATCGGCGTAGAAGGCTTTGGAGGCTGGCGTGGTGTAGAAGGTAGGGTGAGTGGAACGGGTAATCTTTCCTATTCTGGTACAGTGGGTTTAAGTACTGGATTTAATACTGGTACAAATTATGGTGTCTTTGGTTCTGCGTCTGGAGGTGTGACCAACTATGCGGTTTATGCATCAGGAGATTTAGCATATACTGGTGCCATAGTCAATGCATCTGATCGCAAATTGAAAACTAATATTAATCCTGTGACTAGTATCTTGCCATCCATAGCGCGATTAAAACCGAGTACGTATAGCATCGCGCCACAATATGTGAAAAGCATGAACATGTCTAGCAAACCACAGTTTGGTTTCGTGGCTCAAGAGATACAAGAGGTATTTCCTGACTTAGTATCGGTTAATAAACATCCTGGAGCTACTAAGGAGGACGCACCTATGGAGTACTTAGGTGTTAATTATGTGGCTATGATCCCTATTTTAACAGCAGGGATGCAAGAACAACAAAAACAGATCGAGACGCAACAGGCGCTTATAGAGCAGCTCATAGCGCGTATCGAGGCCTTGGAAAATAGATAATGTTACATCTGTCATATCATTTGTTACAATAGTGATACTGGAAACAAATGCGGATGCCTAATTTTATATCGATAAGAATAGGAAAATGATATGAAACCGATGTTTACTTCTCTTAAAGTAGGAATACTAATAGATAAGTCACACAAGATTTATTGCCACTTAAGACTAAAAAAAGGCTAATCATACATTTAAGTTAATAATTAAGAGTAAAATCCGTAAATTAGATAAATCATAAATCAACTGGAAGATAAGTAATTATGAAAACAAAACTCACATTTTTAATAACAGCTCTCATAGGATTTATGAGTCAAGCCCAGAGCATTGAGAAGTTCAGTATCGATAGTGGTGGTGCATCTGCCACAGCTGGTGGTATAGAGATCATGTATACCATTGGCGAAGTTAACGTCGCCGAGCGTACCTCAGCCACAGTATCATTGTCTGAAGGCTTTGTAACACCTAGTATTAAGATCAAGATCAATGCCAGCGTGTTCTTGCAAGGACCATTATTGAATCCAGCCACACCAGGATTAATGAATGATATTTTGAGGGAAGACAGTCATTTACCAACTACAAGTCCTTATACAGATGCCTTGACCGTGGACCTTAATGTCTTTAATTCAGGAGGCCTCAGTGGTACTGGTTTGGCAGATGACAACATTGTTGATTGGGTTTGGGTGGAATTACGTAGTAAAGATGATAATACCAAAATTGTAAGTTCGCAATCGGCGTTATTACAACGCGATGGTGATGTGGTTGCCCTAGATGGGATTTCCGATCTTACCATGATCGCCGCCAAGAACAATTATTTTGTCGCACTAAAACACCGTAATCATATAGGGGCCATGTCCTTAGGGACCATTGCCTTGTCGGAAGTTCCAGTATCGGTTAATTTCAAGGATAGCGGCTTTTCAGCCTTCGGCACAGACGCTCAAGCAACCCTTGGGTCGGGAGATAAGGCGCTGTGGGCAGGCAATGTCAATGGCAATACCACGATACAATATGCAGGGGCTGGTGACCTCGACACCTCTAGTTTACTGGCTTTCATACTGAATGATGGAACTAATTTCTTGAACCTACCAACATGGTCGGTAACTGGTTATACAAACAATGATGTC
>CBESOB010000043.1:0-16337 GCA_965530995.1 uncultured Flavobacteriaceae bacterium | reverse complement strand
ACTACCTTTTCTGAAACGGGATATTTGACTAATAAACTCTCAGGGCGAATTGGACGTTTCTCAAATCCACCTCCACAATTCGGACAAACTTCTTGCAAAACACCTTCGACACATTCCTTACAAAAGGTACATTCAAATGTACAGATCATTGCTTCTTTAGAATCGAAGGGCAATGATTTATTACACAGTTCGCATGAAGGCCTTATGTCCAGCATTATTGCAATGATTTATAATTTGGAAGTGTTGGCCTAGTTTTCATTCCTTCTTCAATGACTTGTAAAACATGATCACGTTCCTCTCCAAATAATGGCAATCTTGGTGCACGAACATTTTCTGTACCAATACCTGTAGCAACTTCCGCTAATTTGATATTCTGTACTAATTTAGGGTTTATATCTAACTCTAACAATGGTAAGAACCAACGATATATTTCTATGGCTTCTTTAATTCGTCCTGCTTTTTGAAGCTCATAAATAGCCACTGTTTCTGCTGGAAATGCACATACCAAACCAGCTACCCATCCATCCGCTCCCATAAGCAAACTCTCAAGAGCTAGGGTATCCACTCCTGTCATAATTTTCAAACGGTCTCCGAAACGGTTCTTGATTCTTGTTACATTCGAAATATCTCTCGTCGATTCTTTTACCGCTTCTATATTGTCGCATTTAAGCAATTCATCGAACATCTCCATGGTCACCTCAATCTTATAATCCACTGGATTGTTATAGACCATAATAGGCAAGGATGTGCTTTTGGCTGTGGCTTTGAAATACTCAACTGTTTCTCTATCTCCTGATTTGTATCGCATTGGCGGCAACATCATCAACCCTTTTGCACCATCTTCTTCCGCTTTTTGAGCAGCCTCAATGGCGCCTTTTGTGGTTTGTTCTGCAATATTGATCAATACTGGGACTTTACCTTTAACCATATCCACTGTGGTGCGTGTAAGCGTTCTTTTTTCGTCATCGCTCAAAGTGCTTGCTTCACCTAAGGTTCCACCTAGTACAATTCCATGAACACCAGCATCTAACTGTGCATGAATATTTAATTGGAATGTTTCTAGATCTAACTCATCCTTATCCGTGAACTTTGTTGTAACTGCTGGCATAACGCCTTTCCATTGTATGCTCATAATAATAAAATATTTTAGTCCTGTAAAATTAATGACTATATACCCCAATCAATAATGTGTTATTATCTCTTATTGATATTATATTATCCTATTAATCTTATATAAAGTAGTATTTAGCATATTTTTGTATCATGAAAATTTTTCCATTCAAGATTCCAAAACCCAATAATGACGCACTTGTTTATCAAGAAGACATAGAAGACGTTTTTTATGATAAGTTACACCAGCATGAGGAGATACAGGTTAGTTTCATTGCTGAAGGTTCAGGAACATTGATTGTAGGAGATGGTGTAAATCAATACAATAAAGGCGACGTGATTGTTATTGGAAGTAATCTTCCTCATGTTTTTAAAAGTGAAGTAAGCAATGAAAAGTCAGTAATGCTATCCTTGTTCTTTACAAAAGACTCCTTTGGTGAAAATTTCTTTGATCTGGAAGAATTGTATTTATCAAGCAAATTTTTCAATCGTTCGGAAAATGGGTTTCGAGCTATATCGCATAAACAAAAACTTCGCGACTATTTTATGGATTTGAAAGACAGCACAAAACTAGAACTGTTCATTTTACTATTGAAAATCATTGAAATGCTCTCCAAATGTAAAGCCAAGAGCCTTTCAACTTTTGTATACGAAAAACAATATTCTGATATAGAGGGTCATCGGATGCGGGATGTTTTTGAGTATACCATGTCTCATTTTATGGAAGGCATAAGCCTAAATCAGATTTCGGATTCTGCGGCAATGACCAAGAATGCATTCTGTAAGTATTTTAAAAAAAGAACCAACAAATCCTATTTCACATTCTTGAACGAACTACGAATCGAGCATGCCTGCAAATTACTTATGGCAAATGATGATCAATCAATAGCAGCTATTGCAGAGCAATCGGGTTTCAATAATATCTCCAATTTTAACAGGCAGTTCAAGGCTATTAAGAAACATAGCCCATCTATGTTTAGAAAGAATTCTTAGATCTTCTTAACGTAATCAGTGATGATAACGATTTGAGTCGGTCCAACTTTTCCTTCTATATATTTTTCATTTTCATGGTCCAGCGATATACGTCTCACGGCTGTACCTTGTTTAGCGACCAAGCTTGAGCCTTTTACTTTCAAGTCTTTGATCAGTACCACAGAATCTCCAGTTTTTAAAACAACGCCATTAACATCTCTGTGAATCAAGGCATTTTCATCGGCTTCTCCTTCACCTGTTGCCTTTGCCAACTCCAATGTTTCTTCTTCAAGATACATCATATCCAATAAGTCTTGTGGCCAACCTTCCGATTTCAATCGGCTAAGCATTCGCCAAGCAATGACCTTAACTGAGTCATGTTCGCTCCACATACTATCGTTTAAACAACGCCAATGATTAGCATCAGTTTCGTCTGGATTCTCAATTTGCGTAATACAGGTTTTACAAGCATAAAGGCTATTTTTTTCATCCGCCTCTTTTGAAGGCTTTATAGTATAGACTTGCAAATTTTCATCAGATGCGCATAATTCGCATTTGGAATCGCTTCGTTTTTGGAGGGCTCTTTCTAGACTCATGTTATGTATTTAGGTTCCATGCAAATATAGACATTGGATTTTATTCTTATCTCAGACATATTTGCAGCATTGTGTATTTAAATATCAAAGAAATTAGATTTGTGTATTAGCATAATATTTCCTTCCTAATATATTGCCTTTATAGTTTTGTATTCCTATTTTTACCACAGAATAGTTAGCCCTAAAATGAAAAATATCTTTACTAAAATCGGATACCTAATCAGCCTCATAAAACAAGGTGAACTCAAGTTTCTCTGGTCTGGTATATCCAAGAGGCTTTATTCTGAAAACTTATCGTATGGATTGAAACGCGATCTAAACATCGAAATTCCAACGCCACCATCGTTATTGAAACTGTCCTTCAGATATTGTCGCGACGATGACGCGCCTTATTTTGAGTTGGACAACAATAACCACGGACTTGTCGATAAGCAAATTAACTACTGTGTTGTAGCCACGAAAGATGACGTCCCAGTTTATAGGGTATGGCTCATGGGGGCCTCTCAAAACGACAAGATAAAAGAATTTTGGGGCGATTCTTTCCCTCCATTGAAGGCCAATGAGACTCTAGTAGAAAATTCTTATACAGTTCCCAAATTTAGAGGATTTGGTATTATGCCTTACGCCATGACAAAAGTAGCTGAAAAGGGCAAGGAGCTCGGTGCTGACACTGCTATTATATATACCAGCACTGACCATTTCGTATCTTTACGAGCAGGTGATTATGCCGGATACCATCCATTTAACCTACGTAAGGAAAAATGGTTCTTGTTCAAGAGAACAACTTCTTTTGGAGATATCCCTTTGGAATTAATGGAGCACTACAAAAAAGTGACACAGAGAAAACGTCGTGTCAAAAAATCTACTAAATAATTTCAAGGAGTTATTTCTTCTGTAAGCTTTTCACCTTTTTACCAGTAGCATTCATTGCGATTGATTTCTCAAAAACAATACTTGAAGGTACTTTATATACCGCTAGGTTCTCTCCGCATTTCTGGATTATGATGTCCTTCATTACAGATTCCTCCGCACTGCCATTCAGTACAACAGTCGCCTGAATTGCCTCGCCTAGAAGTTCATCCTCAATACCTGCTATCGTGCAATCGACAACTTCTGGTACAGAAAGAATGACCTCTTCAATTTCTTTAGGACTCACACGTTTACCACCAACTTTAATGATTTCTTTCTTCCGTGCCATTAAGTAAATAAAGCCGTCTTCATCTACCTTAGCAATATCACCTGTATGTAGCCAACCATCTTTAATGGTCTTATCGGTATCCTCTTGGTCCTTATAATACCCTAACATCACATTATCTCCTAATGCTAGAAGTTCACCTTCTTCATTGACGTCGGCCTCTTCACCATCAGCCTTAACGACTTTCAGGGTCACGCCAGGAATACTTTTCCCTATAGAACTGGTCTTGGTTTTTATGTTTTCCGGTGGTAAATAGGATAACCGAGCTGTTGCCTCAGTTTGACCGTACATTACGAAAAATTCTTTATCAGGAAAAACATTGATAAATTCTTCTATAATGACTGCATGCAATTTCCCTCCAGCCTGTGTCACATAACGCAGATCAGGAAACTCAGTCTCCTTAAAGGTTTGTGACTTTTTAAGCAAAATTTGATAATGACTTGGTACGCCAGAAAAACCAGTGCACTTATAATTTTTAAGGTCATTGATAACCGTTCCTAAAAACATGAAGCTATTGTTCAAAACCATAGATCCGCCAACTTTTAAATGCGTATGCATCAATGACAAACCGTAACAGTAAAAGAATGGTAGGACAACCCCAATAATATCTTTTTCTGTGAGTTTTAGGTATTCGATGATAGCATCTGTATTGGCAATGATGTTTTTATGACTGATCATCACGCCCTTAGGCTCACCTGTTGAACCTGATGTGAAAATTATTTCAGCAACTCGATTCTTGTCAAAATCAGAATCATCAACACCTATTTCCTGATCAGCAATGATCTGTAAGGATTCTGCCTCATCGATCAACGTTGTGTCATCCTGAAACTTAAGCCTAGGCTTAAGGCCTTTGGTTATGAAAACAGTTTTACTTTCGGTTGTGTCTACTATAAAGTCTAAGTTGCTCTGCTCTATTGCGTAATTCAAAGGCACACAGATATTTCCGGACTTTAAAATTCCCAAATAAGCGGTAATGAAGAATACAGAATTCGGGCTAATTAATACAATGTTTTGATTCTCACCAACATGCTCCTTGAGATACGTAGCAATTTTCAAGCTGTTTTCATGCAACTGCTTAAAAGAGATAGTCTCTTTTGAGCCCAACACAAAATCCTTTTCAAGATTCTGTGTCGTGCTAAAAAAGTAATCAAAAACGTTCATATTGTTTAAATGAATGAATTAAAATATTGGCTTCATTCTTAAGTATGCAGTGGTTTTCTGCTTTCTCTCCATATTCTTGTAGATGTTCATTACATCTTCTGTCGTTCTTCCCATCACCTTACCAACTTCTTCCGCAGGATAGCCATTCTCAAAACCGTACCAAAAAAGGTCCATTTCTTTATGAGGCATCTGGTAGAAGAAATCTTCTTGCGTTTGTTCAGCTGTATAAGTGTCAGTCGTTGGAGTTCTATCCAAAATTCCTTGAGGCACACCTAAATGCGCAGATATTTGGAAAACCTGTGTTTTGTATAAATGACCGATTGGCATAATATCTGCACCACCATCTCCGTACTTTACAAAGAATCCTTGTTCTACTTCGTGCTTGTTTGGCGTACCAATAACAGCACAATGCAATCTTTCTGCATGATAGTATAACATGGACATTCTGCAGCGTTGCTTAAAGTTAGTAGCGGCCACGATCTGTAAATATTCCCTTGCAGGCAATAATTTACTAACAACCTCTCCGTTTGGTTTGATAACCGTAATAGAGAAAATTGGAGGTAAGGTACTAGCCGGATCTTGTTTGATCTCGATTTTAGCTTTATCGACAGCTGGATCAAAATCTGTTACAACACGTCCTATTGCTTCATCTCTTCTGCGGTAGCAACCAAAGCCTTCTAAAGCACCTGTAATATTCTCTACAAGTGTTTGAGTTACATCAAATGCAGCAGCCAATTCTTCGGCCAAATTTCTACTATCGTCACTAGAATCTTGCTCAGGAAGCATGATTGCCGTTACGTTCTTAGGGCCAAAAGCTTTTGCAGATAGGGCTAAACATGCTGAAGAATCGATTCCTCCGCTTATACCGATAACGGCGCCTCTTCGTTGCAATTTTTTTGCAACATCAGTTCTCATTTTTGCGATAATCTCATTACAAACAGTGTCGATATCTTCGATATGCAAAATATCTTTTGAGAAAGGTTTTTTTGTTGTAGATGTCATTTTTGAGTTGTTTTTGATTTATTAAATTACTAGTCAAGTACTGTTTTATCTAACTTTACTAGCTCGTTTTCTTGTAATTCTGGCATAGACTTATTTACAAACAAGTCATGCAATATTTGAGTTGACAGAATCGCTGTTACTGCCATATTATCTATTTCGGAGACTTGTCCAGTCTTGGTCATTTTAGTTAATAAACTACGAACATGGTCTGGGTTAAAAATACCAAATTCCTTAATTATATCTTCAGAAAGCATTGTTTTTAAATACTCTGGCAGGTCTTTTGAGATAAACGAACTTCTAATTGGCGCTCTATAGGCTTGCTTTGGCCTATTCAAAATCTCTTCTGGCAACCTACCCTTCATCATTTTCTTAAGCAGGTACTTTTCATTTAAGCCGTTTAGCTTAAGATCTGGATCCAAAGACATACAGAATTCAATGACCCTGTGGTCTAAAAACGGATATCTTCCTTCAATAGAGTTAGCCATTCCCATACGATCTCCTTGTGAAGATAGAAGATACCCTGACATAAAGATATTCAACTCTATAAACTGTGCCTTTGTTAGATAGTCATATCCTTCCAGTTTTGGCTCCAATTTCTTTTCGAATTCTGAAACCGGATCGTAACCATGTATCTCTTCTCTTTTAGAAGCAGATAAATAATTCTTGATTCTGGAGGTATTGTTCCATCGCAATAAGTGAGAATAAATTGGTGATTTAGTTTCACTTAATTTATATCCGAAAAACATTTTAAGTACGTTACTCGTCGCATTCTTAATTTGCGGTAAATAAGGATATAAGTTCTTTAACAGCAAAGGGCGATATTTTGAATTTGGATCTTTAGCCCAAAAGTGCCTGATTTTCGCTTCCTTGAAAATGTTATACCCTCCTAAGAGTTCATCAGCGCCTTCTCCAGTGATCACTACTTTTATGTTCTCATCCCTGACACTCTTAGCCAAAAGGCTCATAGGTGTTGGAGCGGTACGCAATAATGGTGCTTCCGAATGCCAAATCACGTTTTTGAAATTCTCAGAAATATCTTTAGGCCCACACATCACACTCGAATGCTCAGTGTCGAAATATTTCGCCGCGATATTCTGAAAAGAAGATTCATCATAATCTTTTTCTGTAAACCCTAAGGAAAACGTTCTTAGATTATCTGGCGAAATATCTTTTATAAAAGATGTAGTCACACTGGAATCAATACCACCACTTAAGTAAGCTGCAACTTGTACATCTGCCCTCAGTCTAAGCTTAACGGCATCTGCAAAAATTTCTTCAAATTTTGCTGAGGCTTCCTCTAAGTTGGTATACTTATAAGCATCAGGTTTATTAAGCGGCAATTCCCAATAGGTAGTGCTTGATGTGCCATTTGAATCAATTTTCATATAGGTACCAGGAGGCACTTCATAAATTCCTTCAAAGGCAGTGCTTGGAGACAAAGATGTCCAAAATGTATAATACTCGGCTAAGGCCTTTGTCGAAATCTTCGGATTTACTCCTGGGAATTCTGTAATCGCCTTGATTTCTGAGCCAAATACAAAGGACTCTCCTACTTCAGTATAATATAATGGTCTAATCCCTACTCTATCTCGAGCTAAAAACAATTCTTGCTTGTTCTTGTCCCAAATAGCAATGGCAAACTGTCCATTTAGTTTTTGGAGAAATTCTGGTCCATATTCTTCATATAGATGAACAATGACTTCTGTATCACTCGTTGTTTTGAATGAATGTCCTTTTTCTTTTAACTCCTCACGTAATTCAATATAGTTGAAGATCTCTCCATTAAATACAACCCATAAGGATTCATCGGTATTCGATAGAGGCATCGTTCCCGTGCTTAAGTCAATAATACTTAAGCGCACACTCCCTAAACCAACACCCTCAGAAATATATACACCACTTTGATCAGGACCTCTATGCCTGATTCGAGTTAGCATTTTTCTTAAGGTATGTTCTTTAGAATTTACGTCTTCATTAAAATGAAAAAACCCGGCAATTCCGCACATACTTTATAGGAATATAACTGAATTACAGTTTGCTTTCTAAAAAGGTCACGATATTATTGATTGATTCGAAATTCTCAACCACTAATTCGTCATCATTGGTAGTAACACCAAATTCTTCTTTCAAGAATTCTATGAGGAAAAGTAGTCCCATGGAGTCTAACACCCCTTTTTCGAAAATCAATGTGTCATCGGTAATATTCTCTACATCATCAAAAGTTGATTCTAGAATATAATCCCTGATCTTGCTTTTTGTTTCGGTTAATTGTAACATAAGTATTTGAGTTTTGAGTTTAAAATTTGTTTATTATATAGCTCTTTCAATTAAATATTGTTAAAGAACTTATTAACAGACCACTAAAGTAATTGTAATTTTTAATTTGTAATAACAGATATTTAACAATTCGCTATAAAGCATTAAAAAATCGATTTAGTGATAAAATCTAAAATTATACTGCAATTTTATCAGTTTAAATGTAACTATTAAAGTCTGCTTTGTGCATCTTCATCGTTTCCATCACATATGCGAAAATTGCAAATTAAAGATGTTATCTTATTAACTTTTCAGTGCACTATTAAAAGGCTTTAAAAATATTTTGTCAAAAATACATATATTAATGAAACGTGTCCCTTATTTTTTTTGGAAACTTAGCCACCACTAATTCATAGGAATGATCGATCAATTCAGTCAATAATTTATCAGGAAGGCTTTCAAGCACGCATGTATTCCAATGGAGCTTGTTCATATGATAGCCTCCATATATTAAACCATCATATTCCTCACGCAGGCTAACCGATCTTTCGGGGTCACATTTCAAATTAATTTCATTGGGAATTCTTTCTAGACCTGATAAGGCAAACATTTTACCCATAACCTTAAAAACTAACGTCTGCTCATCAAATGGAAACTCCTCCGTTACGCCATTCTTTTCTAAACAATAATACCTGAATTGTTCAATATTCATTTTTCAATGGGCTTTTTTTGAACCTCCTCAATTTTCAAAGCTGAATAATCCAACTTCCAACCAATGGTCTGAACAATATTCTCAATAAGTAAAACCGATTCCAAAGCTTCTTTTCCTGCGATTTCATATAATCCGCTTTCAGGAATCTTGTCTTGTATATGTTTTTTGGCTTCTGTATGCAATTCAGTAAGATCCGTGGCTTCAAATTTATTAAAATACCCATCTGTCTTGTCGTAGTAATTCAAATTGGTTTCAATACTCAATACCTCTGGTTGCGGAAAATAATTCAAGACAACGGTCTTTGAACTTTCATTGGCTTCCATCTTAACTTTGGAAAAATCAAATCCTACATAAGCCTTCGCATTAATGACCACGAGCGCTTTTTTCCTGCTAGTGATAAGTTTGAGAAACCTTTCCTTGACATCTTCGTAATGATATATCTCTGCAAAATCGCCCTCTACGGTAATGAATTTGCAAACACTACGAATCTTATCCAGAAGAATGACGGATTGAGAATGAGCCAATCTCCTTTTTTTTAAACTATTTATATAAGTAACACCTCCTAGTGTCACTAATACCCCTATGATGGTTCCTAAAAATGCTTCCATTTATTTTTTATTACCAATTTCACCCAAATGAGTATTATGAAAACTATCCTTATATTTCAATCCGTAGCCGAACATACGATCCATGGCTGAATGTGAGAATATTATTATTCCGATAAGCTGCAAAATATAATTTTCAAAGTAAATACCCAAAAAATAAATGGCGATTGCCAATCCTTTATGATGGCATAGGTTATATAGTATCGCCCCTTTTTTAGGATTCATGAGATAGCCCAACATTCCTAGATCTGGAAGAAGTATTAATAAAGGAAACCACCACCAATCCAAATGCAATAAAGTAAAAAGATAAACGCCTAACAAAAACATAAATAATTCCTCTATTTTCAACGTGCTTTGCATGCTCATTCTATCTTGTATAAAATTGGTTTACTTGGTGCGGCATCATTATCAAAAGGAGCTATTTGTAAATTCAATATATAGTTCCCATCCAGCACCTTGTTAGGCACATAGATCAATTCTGTGATTGTACAGTCCTTTCTTAGATCGCCATTAACATCCCAAAAAGCTTTATGAGCCAATAACTTCCCATCGTCTTTCTCCTTATCTACACTAGGCACATCAATTAACAAATGCTTTATACCACGCCGCCTTATAAATTCAACGGTATCTTCCTTTAAATAAGGCCAATTTGTATCTGAGTATTGTCTGCTTTTTTTGTCAGTAGTATTTGGCATCGTTCGTATGACCAAAGCATCGGGTGCTTTGTGTTTTAATAAAAATTGAATTTGCTTTTTTGAAACTATCATATCCTCTCCTTCTTTTTCTGGTGCCACAGTTATCAATTCCGCAGTAAAAAAGAACTGTTTTAAACACTTATTGATACTATAGGGCTTTTCGGTAATATGCCCAACACATTCTGTATGGGTTCCGTGGGCATGAGGATTAAATGTGAATGTATTGAAATTGGTCGATTCTCCATTTGCAACGCTGCGTAGGGCTTCCATTTTTGGCTCTTCAATGTACCAAGCGTTTACATTCTTTTCTGAAGCCCTTAAAGGAATGGAAATATCCAGGGGCTTGGAAAGATCGATATTGTATACTTTACTATCTACTCGTATTGTTGTGTTCAATTCAATTTAGTTTAAAAAGATCTGAAGCAATTCCGTCGCTCAAGAATTTACCCTTGTTCGATACTTTTAATATATCATCTTCAATATACAACAAATGTTCATTTATATGTTTTTGAGCTTGTACCAATAGATAATTTTTGTAGATCATACCAAAATCCTTTTCAATAGTCGTAATTGAAACTCCCCACACGGTTCTCAATCCAGTCATAATGAATTCATTGTATTTATCGGTCAGTGAAAGGGTTTCTGAGGTACTAGGCAGTTCATTGTTTTGGAGTGCATTAATATATTTTGAATTATTCCTTACATTCCAACTGCGTTGTACTCCATTAAAAGAATGTGACGATGGACCAATTCCTAAATATGGTTTGCCCTGCCAATATGCCGAATTGTTTTTACTGAAATACCCTTTCTTTCCGAAATTCGATAATTCGTAGTGTACAAAATTGTTGGCTTGCAATTGGTTGACCAATATATCAAACTGTTCTTGTGCCATATCATCATCTACATCTTCAATCAGGCCTTTTTTTATAAAGGCATCTAATGCTGTTTTAGGCTCGACAGTCAATGCGTAACTCGATATATGAGGAATCCCGTAAGATAAGGCGGTTTTTATGTTCTCACGCCAACGTTTGTTGCTTAAGCCAGGAATTCCATAGATCAAATCGACAGAAATATTATCGAAATGCCTAATTGCAGTCGACAAACATTCTTGCGCTTCTTGCTCGTTGTGCGCCCTATTCATGAGTTTTAGATCCTCCTCGAAGAAGGATTGGACCCCTATGCTCAAGCGGTTGATAGGCGTATTTGCTAAGTCATTTATTCGTTGATTCGTTAAGTCGTCGGGATTGGCTTCTAAGGTTATTTCAGGCTTTTCGGTTACCTGATAATTTTCATGAACCGAAGCAATGATCATCAATAATTCATCATTAGACAATAATGAAGGAGTGCCCCCACCAAAATAAATAGTCTCGACGGTGCTATTTGCAAACTCTTCTTTTCGCAGTTCAATTTCTCTAACAAGCGCCTGAATCAATTCATCTTTCTTCTTCAATGAGGTAGAAAAATGAAAATCACAATAATGACAAGCTTGTTTACAGAAGGGTATGTGAATGTAGATGCCGCTCATATTCCGCTACTTCTTGATTCTTTTCTCATTTTGCTTCACGAATGCATCCCAACCAGAATAGCTTTTCCCAACTGTAGGTTTACCTAAATTGTAAAAATGACAAACCGCTGCCGCCAAGCCGTCCGTAGCATCAAGGTTTTTGGGTAAGGTCTTTAATCCTAGCATTCCTTGTAACATCTTGGCGACTTGCTCTTTACTTGCGTTCCCATTGCCAGTAATCGCCATTTTTATCTTCTTGGGCAAATACTCGGTAATAGGTATTTCCCTTGACAGACCGGCTGCCATAGCTACGCCCTGAGCTCGACCTAGTTTTAACATACTCTGCACATTCTTACCGTAGAACGGTGCTTCAATGGCGATTTCATCGGGATGATGTGTTTCAATAAGTTCAATAGTACGCTCGAATATGAGTTTTAACTTAACATAGTGGTCGTCATATTTCTTGAGATTGAGCTCATTCAACTGGATGAATTCCATTTTCTTGTTCACCACTTTTATGAGGCCAAAACCCATGATAGTAGTTCCTGGGTCGATTCCGAGTATGATCAGTTCATTATCCATCATTCGCAATATTGACAACCACTTAGTGATACGGCTATACCGAAGCTCACTGTAAATAAACTTCCTCTAAACACACCAAACGACTGAAATGCAGTTGTATATTCTTTATCTCCAAAAAGGCCGTATATATAGGTTAGATCACTAAAGACCGAAACGGTATCGGTAATACCATAATGAAACTCGATTCCTCCCATAAGATTCAGGTACATTTCCTTGTTTCCTGTGAAATTCCCCAAGGGTTTCATAAATGTCAATCCAGGTCCTATATGCGCAACAACACCTGTATAAGGTGGTAAAAAATTAATACTCTTGGTCGCGTCGTAAACAAATTGGGTATTTAGCCGTGTATAATTAGTCTTGAATTCTGGTGTATTATCCGCGTTTGTAAATCGGTTATAACCCAAATCAAGTCTCAAGCCCATGTCCTCCTTGAACATATGTTGAACTCCAAGATTTATGGTCGGAAAATTAAGTGGTTTCGGTTCGTATGGGTTAATAAACCCCGTATTCTCTGGAAAATTTATGCCAAATGACATCTGAAATTTCCATTTGCTCATCTCACTTTGAGCATATCCGCCTATTATGACCAATCCCATAAGAATCGAACAAATAACGTCTCTATATTTTCCTGTTGAAAATTCCATATCGCAAGAATAGTATTATTTTGTGGGCATGTACCATGCATTGCCATACAAAACTAAACAATTCTTTTTTGTACTGATCAAATTGGCTATCGTGATTGGTGCCTCTTATTATATTTACAATAGACTAATAAATAATCAAGCACTGGATTTTCGTGTTTTTATTGATTTTATATCAAAAAACAACGTTTTTACATCAAAAAATATCGCTTTTGTGTTGTTTTTAAGCATTTTCAACTGGTTTTTGGAAATTCTGAAATGGAAGGTGTTGGTGTCTGTAGTTAGAAAAGTATCTTTCATTGAAGCTGCAAAACAAAGTTTAAGTGCTCTTACAGCATCCCTTTTTACACCTAATAGGGTGGGTGAATATGGTGCAAAAGCTATTTATTTTGCTAAACGATTCAGGAAACGAATCCTACTTTTGAATCTGATGGGAAATATATTCCAGATGAGTATAACCATGATCTTAGGAATAATCGGGCTGTATTTTTTTCTAAACGCTTATGATGTGGAGATTTCATATTATAGAGTCTCTAGATTCGGGTTGGTACTATTAATTATGATAGGATTAGTAATATTAGGTGTTTCGCAGGAAAGATTTAGGATCAAGGGATTTTCTCTTGAGCGTATTAAAACATTCATTAAAGAGATTCCTTTTCAGAAAAAAATCGCTGTTTTCATCATTTCTTTAATGAGATATGCCATATTCTCCTATCAATTCTATTTTCTTCTTGTAGTGTTGGGTATAGAATTACCATATCTTGAAACCATGATAGGGATTACAAGTATGTACTTATTAGCATCCGTGGTACCAACACTTTTTATTTTCGATGTAGTAGTAAAAGGGAGCGTCGCAGTTTATGTTTTCGGCTTTTTGGGTATTAATGAATTTACGGTGTTATGTGTAGTTACACTGATGTGGATTCTGAACTTTGTGCTACCTTCGGTTATTGGGAGCTATCATATATTGAATTTTAACTATTATTCTTCCGACAACGAATGACACTAGCCTTAATTGTAATCACACTTCTCTATCTCTTTATCATCGGACGTTTCGTTTTCGGTTTTGACAAGGTCATCGGTTTCAAATACGAGAATGCCGTTCCGAAATCAACATTTTCAATTGTTGTTCCGTTTAGGAATGAGGCAGAAAATCTTCCGAATTTATTGCGTTCATTATCGGCACTGAATTATCCTCCAGAATTGTTGGAATTCATTTTGATCGATGATGATTCCACTGATGAATCAGTGAATGTGATCAACGAATTCGATATTGAAGTTATGCTATTTAAAAACAAGAGATTGTCAGTGTCTCCTAAGAAAGATGCCATAACAACCGCCATTGACCACTCAAACCATGACTGGGTAGTAACCACGGATGCCGATTGTGTTTTCAATCAAGATTGGTTAATCACTCTTGACGCCTTCATTCAACAAAAGCAGCCAAAAATGATTGTTGGCCCAGTAACATACTCCAATAATGACACATTCTTGAAGCGATTCCAGTTACTGGATTTCTTGAGTCTGATCGGAGGGACCATTGGAGGCTTTGGGGTCCGTAAACCATTTCTTTGCAATGGCGCAAATCTAGCCTACTCCAAGCAACTTTTTATCGACCTGAATGGATTCAAGGGTAATGACGATATTGCCTCTGGGGATGATATCTTCTTAATGGAAAAAGTATTACGAAAATATCCTGATGATGTCATTTATATAAAACACCAAAGTGCGATTGTCTTGACAAAGCCAGAACCCAAATTATCAGGTCTAATTGCACAACGAAGACGTTGGGCGGCAAAGACATCATCTTATTCCAATTCGTTCGGAAAAATTGTGGGAGCCATTGTATTACTAATGAATTTCTCTCTTTTGGCTGGATTATTCCTAAGTATTTTTGGTGTTTATAGTATTAATACCATTGGTTATGTATTTCTTATCAAGTTTTGTGTTGATCTTTGGCTTATTTTGAAGACCACACAATTCATGAACCAAACTAAATACTTGAAATCCTACTTCTTAAGCAGCCTATTATATCCCTTTTTCAATGTGTACATAGCCATTTCTGCTTGGTACAGCGGATATATATGGAAAGGACGTGAATTCAAGAAATAGAGCCATTTCCACAGATTTATTACCTTTACTTGAATTTCAATCCCAAATCGAAATGAAAACAATACTTATTACAGCATTGATAGTGCTCTGTGCTTTCCAATTAAATGCACAGCAAACCTACACCGTAAACGGAGAATCTTACGAATTGAAAACTGAGGTCAGCGGTACTGCAACCCTTTTATGGAATATCATTGACAATGAATATCGCTATTTCATTAGCAAGGACAACGCTATCAAAGAGTTGGCAAACACAAAACAAGATGGTGAGTATAACGAAGAATATATTGTTACGCTCAAGGAATTTACAGCCGATGGCAAAGTAGATTATAACAATGTGAAACTACTACTTTATAGTTTGAAGAATTTCATTAATGATTATAATGCCTCGGTTGATCCAAATTACGTTTACAAAACTAATGCGATAGCAGTTAAAACAAGATTAGGATTCTCAGCGGGTATTACAAATAATCCCTTCGTTACCAATCCAGAAAATGATTTATCACCAGTAATCGCAGCAGAACTGGAAATATACGATGATGACATGGCCAAACGCCATGCCTCGTTTTTAGGTCTTAGACATGTTTTTAAAAATGACAAACTCAACTATACTAACACTGAATTGTCTTTAGGCTACAGATTCAGGTTTATACTAAAAGAGGGTTTTAATGTTTATGCCAATATCAAACTAACGACCTTTAGTGTTTCAATGGGAAATTATACGTATTTGGATGATATGGATATGCCGGTGACTGAAGAACGTTCAGCGAGCAATTTTGATGCACCCGTTATTTTTGGCTTGGGTGCTGACATCAGAGTCAGTGAAAACGGATTTTTAACCTTATCTTACGGTGAGCTATTTGCATTATTCTTAGATAATAAAGATAACTTTTCAACAGATTTTAGTGTCGGTTACAAGTTTAATTTATAGTGAACCTATTCAATTATAAAACATCTAATCCTGCATTTACGAACTACTTTTGGGGTGGCAACAATAGCTCATCCAAAAAGATGACTGTCACTGGGATTTTTGTAAAATCCTTAGCCATGATCATTATCATCGCTTCTATGACGATGTATGTCTGGAAACTCTATACTGAAGGTGTGGATATAAAATGGTATACCTATGGTGGCATGTTAGCTGCTATAGTTTGCAGTATCTTGATTTCATTTAAAAATCATTGGGCACACATCCTA
>CBESOB010000042.1:0-16560 GCA_965530995.1 uncultured Flavobacteriaceae bacterium | reverse complement strand
ATTAAAAGGCGCACCATAGCCTTTCTCAAAAATAAGTTGCCTGCGAATGTGTTCCGGAAGTCTTTCTAGATGTTCTGGATGAATAGGCACGCGCCTTTCATCTTCTTTTTTTGAAGTTCCAATAACACCCATTTTTAATAAAGCCATATCTTTTTAGAATTGAATCGAATTGCTGACTAATGAAATCAGCAAAACACAAGATTACTATTTAGATGGTTAATTTCTAGTAATCAGGCATTAAGTTGGCTACTAGAGTTTCATTAATCAAAATAAGGGCTTAAAAAAGAAAGCCTCAGCAATTCGCTGAAGTGCTGCGAAGAGATAATTAATATCAACAGATAAATAATACTATGTTAAAGATACTCTATTAAAACCCATAGAGGAATAATACAAAAGTATTATCTATTAATCTTACTCCTCTCTTTTGTTCTTTCTTGTTAACATAAAAGTTAAGAAATCAAACTTAAGACATGGATAATTAATTCTCCCTAGCGTACCTAACAATAAGCTTATTAAATCGGTCCTTGTTTTGCAGGATCCCAAAGAAATTGGAAATATAGGTTTTTGCCGTATCGAACTCTTTTTGGTCATCGAACATAGGCTCACAGGCATCAACCACGGCCATAACCGCCTCTTTATTACTTAAGTATTCTTGTCGCATTTGCTCAAAAATGGCATCCGAGCGTTTAAAGCCTCGATACAAGCGTTCCTTCACGCTCGATATGGGCAGTACCTCACCCTTGATCTCCGAAACGGTAGAGTAGCTCGCATATACAAGTCCTGACATATCAAAATCGTAAGGTACCGGTAGCACTTCCTTGTTAACGAACAACAGCTTTTCGTTATGCCCAGCCAATACTGAGTAATCCGTATTGCCGATCATATACTGAAAAAAGGCATTACGCACGGAACAAATAGTGTCTTGTGCCATAGGATGCACCTTGCGGTCCTTGATTCGATTACCATTATGTCGTTTTGCCAACACCTTATCGTCCTCGATCAAAAAGCCTTTGAATTTATGATTCTTGAGCTTCTTGCCCTTTACCTCATTAAGATCAATTTCCATTAATCGCGTCTTAAAATGATAGGGCGATAATGCTTCGTACATTTTATAGGCCATATACTCCTTGATCACTTTATTGCTGGCCCCTTTTTGGTCAAAACATGGCAGCACCATTTTCAGCTTTTTATTACCCTTGAAAATAGTACCCTTGGCATTACTTTTATCTATATCGACCTTTATAGGTGGGAAATAACAATTTTCTAATCTGAAATTACCGCGTCCTCTTAGTCCTAATTCAATGGTTTTCCATTCACCATCGTCCAGGTATTCGAAGTTCGTGGCAATAAAGGTGGTATCCCCGGCTTTCTTCTTCATTTCCTTGTTGGAGTAGCTTATTTTCACGGGAATGATCTCTTCGGATCTAAATAACTTGGTTACTTTGCCAGAGTCATCTGATTTCGTGGTGTTCTGTGCTGCAAGGGGAAGGGTTAAAATTGCAAAGAATAAAACGAAGGTGGATATAATTTGTTTATTCATGATTTTGTCAATAGCTTTATCAAATATAAGCATTAAACAACGCCATATCAAAGATTACATTTCCATACTGAATTATAGAACATGGATTGCCATAGCAATTTCTGCTGTGGTGACATATTTGGTCTATGCATTTAATCTTGATTTCAATGTGGATCTCACCTTACTTAGTATTGCCATTATTTTTCCATTGGTATTCACGATACGAGGATCTTTTAGAAGAAGAGAAAAAGCATTGGAACATCTAAGTCGGTTTCGTGCGAATCTAAAGACCGTTCAATATTTCTTGATGAGCGATAATGGCTTGTCTGAAGAAGATAAAAAGGTAAGTGAAGAAATATTGATTGAAATCAGCTTATCGGTGTTAGAACATTTAGGAGAAGAAGAATACTCCTTGAACGACCTAGATGAGATCACGAACAAGGTATATGTATTTGTCCTGAAAAATAATGGATCCATGACGAAAAGTGTTAGGGAGAAGGTATTCCGGTTCATGAGGGACGTACATCGCTCCATTGAGGATCTTCATGCCATACATTCGCACAGGACACCAATAAGTCTCAAGGCCTACTGTAAGGTGTTCATTTATCTTTTTCCTTTTTTATATGCTCCTACCATCATTAACAATATTGGTGGTGAAGTAGGGCCATGGGTGGCGTATACCATTGTTATACTCACCGAATTCATCCTGATTTCTTTGTATAATATCCAGGACGATCTTGAATATCCTTTCGATGATATTGGTGTGGATGATGTGAAATTAAGTAATTTCAAGATCCAGAGATAATAGGACCAGACCTGCAAGTTGTTACTCTTTCCAGCGAATATTATGATATCTTTGTCTACATAATCCGAAACCCATAGTACAACGAAACTTTAGTGAAGTTGTATTGCGAAGGATTTCAAAATAACAATAAATGTCTTTTAAGGACCTACAACTAAACAAACCCATTTTAAGAGCTGTCGCAGAACAGGGTTATGACGACCCGACCTTGGTTCAGGAAAAAACGATCCCTTTGGTTCTGGATAAAAAAGATGTGTTGGTATCTGCACAGACAGGCACAGGAAAAACAGCAGCTTTTGCCCTACCGATCCTTCAATTATTATTCGATAAACAGGATGCGGAAAAAGGTGGTAAAAAGATAAAAGCCTTAGTGGTTAGCCCTACCCGCGAATTGGCGATACAGATCCATGAAAATTTTCAGGTGTATAGTTCCTATACAAATCTGCGCACAGGCTTAGTATTTGGCGGCGCTTCGATCGAACCGCAAAAAGACATACTAAAAAAAGGGGTCGACATCTTGATTGCCACACCAGGGCGTTTACTGGACTTACATAAACAAGATATTGTGAACCTCAGTTATATTGATATCTTGGTCTTGGATGAAGCAGACCTGATGTTGGACATGGGTTTCATAGATGATGTCAGAAAAATTGAACGATTATGCCCAGATAAAAAGCAAACCCTCATGTTTTCGGCGACCATACCGCATAAAGTAGAGCATTTGGCAAATACACTCCTTCAGGACCCAGTGCGTATCGAAGTCACCCCTAACAAGATGACGTCCATGAATTTGGGACAATTACTTTATTATGTGCCAAAGAAGAATAAGATAGAATTGTGTTTGCATCTCTTAAGGAATACCATAAAAGGCAATATCATCATTTTCAGACGCACCAAATATGGTGTTGACAAACTCGAGAAAACCCTGCTCAATAATGGATATAAAGCCGATAGCATCCACGGAGACAAATCTCAAAGCGATCGACAAACGGCCCTGAACCGATTCAAGAAAGGAGAGGTACACATATTAATAGCCACGGATGTGGCTGCACGTGGTATCGATATCGATACTCTAGATGTCGTGGTTAATTTTGATCTACCTAATATCCCAGAAACCTACGTACATAGAATTGGGAGAACGGCGAGAGCTGGACAAACGGGTATTGCTTACTCTTTATGCGCAGCGGATGAAAAAACCTATATCAAGGATATCCAGAAACTCATTGGTCTTCAATTGGATATCATAGAGGACCACCCCTATCCCTTGGATCCAAAAGCAAAGCCTATTGTGCATAAAACGCCAGGAAAAAGTAGGCACCGCAAAGGACGTAAGAGTGAAGCGTCTAAGAAGAAAAAGAAGCGTTGGTATTGAACTAGCTCTTGGCTCTTTGGCAAGAAATTTTCGACAGTTTGGGTGGCAAATCTGTGATTTGGTGTATCGAAAACAAGAAAATTCCGAACCTAAGTCTACTTCTCGATATATCCTGACGCTCTGGTCTGTGCACTCCAAGTGACATTTCAAAGGTTGCATATTTTAAGTACCTTTAACTCATGCGCGTCGTTTCTACCAATATTGCAGAGCCTAGAATCATTCAATGGCGTGGAAGATCCATTCGGACCGGAATTTTCAAAACCCCTATCGACGAACCCATCCACTTAGAACTAGAAGCTGTAAAAGGTGACGAAGTGAGCGACAGAAGTGTTCATGGCGGTATTTATAAAGCCTGTTATTTGTTTTCAACAGATGAGTATCCGTACTGGAAAAACCTATATCCTAATTTAGACTGGAATTGGGGCATGCTAGGTGAAAACCTAAGCATCGAAGGCCTGGATGAAACGGAACTTGTTATTGGTGATACTTATCGTTTAGGATCTGCCATTGTGCAAATTTCCCAACCGCGTGAGCCTTGCTACAAATTAGGAGTGAAATTCGGTACGCAAAAGGTATTAAGACAATTCATTGAACACGGTCGACCAGGCGCCTATGTGCGGGTGATTGAAGAAGGTCTAGTTGCCAAGAATGATGAGATGACACTTTTAGAAAGACCAAAAAACGAGATCACTATCGCGCAATTTTTCGAACTATTATTTAGTAAGGAAAAAGATCAAGCACTTCTCGAAATAGCACTGCAAAATGAGGCATTACCCCTGCAAAAACGTATTAAATTGGGAAACTTTGTAACGCCCTGAGCATAAAAGACGTCATACACATAGAATCAATCAAAAAACACTACTCATGAAAACACAGATTAATTTTAAATCAGTTTTAGTTCTTTTATTAAGTCTATCATTCACTGCAACAGTATCTTCACAAAATATAGAAGCCGACATCGACTCAGCCATTTCTGAAATCTATACACCAGAAGGAACAGGCGTTACCGTACTTATCGCAAAGGATGGTAAACCCATCTATCGAAAAGCCTTTGGAAAAGCCAACTTAGAATTAGACGTCACGATGAAACCTGAGAACGTTTTTGAAATCGGGTCTATCACCAAGCAATTCACTGCCGTGACAATTTTGATGTTAGAAGAACAGGGAAAGCTTAAAGTCGAAGACGATATTACTAAGTACATTACTGACTACCCAACGCATGGTAAGACAATCACCATTCATCATTTACTTAATCATACCTCTGGAATAAAAAGCTATACAAGCATGGACAGTTTTCAGAAACATGCCCGAACAGACATGACTCCAACAGAACTTATCGATGTGTTTAAAAACGAGCCTATGGATTTTGATCCGGGCGAAAAATTCTTGTACAATAATTCAGGTTACATACTACTAGGTCATATTATTGAAGTGATTTCAGGGCAGTCGTACGAGGATTTCATTGAAAAAAACATCTTTGAGAAACTAGGCATGACATCATCCTATTACGGAAGTATGAAACAGCTTATTAAAAACAGGGCTTCTGGTTATAACGATACAGCAGACGGATATGTCAACGCTGATTACCTAAGCCTGACTTTACCCTACGCAGCCGGTTCTATCATGTCTACTATTGATGATTTATTGACATGGCAAAATGCAATTAGTGCCAATGCATTGATTACAAGAAAAAGCCTAGAAAAAGCCATCAATGGTTCGACCTTGAATAGCGGTGAAAAAATAGAATATGGATACGGCTGGGGAAGTGGAAAACTACAAGAGTCTAGGAGTATTTCGCATGGCGGTGGCATTTTTGGCTACACTACTATGGGTTTGTTCTTACCTGAGGAAAACATGTATGTCATTGCGCTTTCAAATTGCAATTGCAAGAATGTTGGTGCTGTTGCAGAAAAAGCAGCAGCTATTACCATTGGCAAACCTTTCCCAGATAAGAAAGATGCCATTGTCTTATCTGAGGATGAATTACAGAAATGGGTTGGCGCCTATGAATTTGATGGTGAAGTTGTTAGACACATAACCCTGAAAGATGGGCAATTATTCAGTCAACGAGAAGGAAGTACAGTGTTGGAAATATACCCTATGACGGAAACAAATTTCATTTTTGACGGTGGAAACACAATCTATGACTTCTCTGAGAAAGATGGCAAAAAACAAGCAGCGTTTACATCACGAGGAAATACTGTATTAGGGAAAGAAGTGGACAAAACACCTCCAGCAGAAAAAGTAGCGATTGCGTTATCCGCTGAAGCCTTGAAATCATTTGAAGGCACTTACGAATTAGCACCAACGTTCAAGATTGTGGTAACTGCAAAAGATTCGCAGTTGTTTGCTCAAGCAACAGGACAACCCCAGTTTGAATTATTTGCTGAAGATGAAGACACCTTCTTTTTAAAGGTCGTACCAGCAAGTATCGATTTTGAAAAAGATGATGCCGGTAAAGTCGTTGGTCTAATCATGCATCAAGGTGGGCAAGATATGCCTGGTAAGAAAGTAGAGTAGTTCTATTTACTGTTCATACCATATAATTAACCGCTTCTGGAAATTGAAGCGGTTTTTTTATTTAAAGTTGTTATCTTTCCTATTAATTAAAGATCGACCATGAGTCAAGATTACACAAAGGCATCCTTCAAGAAACTATTAGAGAAACTTCAAGAAGAAAGCTGGCAACTAGAACTCCTTATCTCTGGTTTTGCCATTTTTGGTTTGTTCACGGCACAAGAGCCCTTGAGACAAGCTATGCTTGAAGCTAGAGCTATCGAAAATATGTACAGTTTCATGACCCTTCAGGTGGTGCTTATGTCTTGTTACATCTTGCTATTTAACTTAATGTTACATGTGATATTAAGAGGTCTTTGGATTGGCGCATTAGGACTGCGTTATGTGTCGGGTGATATTGATTATGATGTTTTGAAATACAGCAAGAAATTCGACACTTATCTAAGGAAGAAAGTAGGTTCCTTTGATAAGTATATTGCAAACTTGGAGGATTATTGTAGTGTGATCTTTGCCATATCCTTTTTACTTATATTTTATGTATTAGCCTTCACTATCATCATAGTGGTCATTGCCTTAACAGCAAATTATCTTTTAGACAATGATGATCTGCCGGGCTATATTTCAAAAGGGGTTGGTATCCCTTTAATGCTTTTCCTGGTTTTTGGAATGTTTCTCACCTTCTTTGATTTCATTACACAAGGCTGGCTGAAGAAAAAACAATGGATTTCAAAGATCTATTTCCCCATATACTGGGTCTTTAGCTTTTTAACGCTGTCGTTCTTGTATCGCGCCTTGGTATATAACTTCCTGGACCACAAATTCGGGAGGCGTTTGAGTTTTATCATTGTACCTCTATACATTGTCATATTCATAAGCACGTCTGTGTATTATAAGAATTCCAACTATTTCAAGGCCACTAGCGACTCCAGTGATTATTATGCCAATAATAGGAACTATGAAGAGTTGATACAGGATGAAAAAGGCGTGTTCATTGATGGTGTGGCCATACCAAAAAAAGTCATTACAGAATCCTTCTTAAAAGTATTCGTGGTCTATCGCGATAATGTTGAGGACAATATTTTTAATTTCAACGAAGGCTTGAAACCTGAAAATGATGAACGTGGTTTAACAGCCGATATAGAATTTGATTCTGACGGTATTTCATTTTCTGAATTGGATAGCTTAAAAAGAGCGTACGTAAAGACTTTTAATGACGTTTATGTAATTAAAATTGATTCAACGGACTATAAAACCGATTTTATTCTAGCTCAAAGTATGAAGTCAGAATTGGGATTTGAGACTTATGTGAAAATTGACAGTCTACAAGAAGGACGACATTTACTAAGAGTTTCTCGGAAAAGAATCAGGAAAAAAGACACGACCCTACCCAATGTCTCTAAAATCCCTTTTTGGTATTATAAGCATTGAGGCAAGCACTAAATTCGGTTGTTATATCCAAAGCAAAAACTGGAGTTAGGACCGCACAAAATGAATATCTTTAGAACATGAACGGATTCGATATAGTAATGGTGATTGCCATTATCCTTTTTGCAAGATTAGGGATAAGGCTTGTTACTGGTTATATAAAAATGAAAAAGAACGACGACGAAGATCCTACAGAAAAGGATGATAAATAATCAATTGTATATTTATACTGCCAACTAAGGATTTGTAATTATGACTGAAGAACAATATTTTCAACAAAGATTGGAGGACCAGATCAGCTGGTTTGATAAAAAAAGTTCATTTAATCAAAAAATGTACAAACGATTGGTATTGGTCGAGATTCTATTGTCAGTATCGATACCGTTCATAACCTCTTTTGTTACCGCTGACACTCTAGTATTAAAGTTGCTTTTAGGAGCAATGGGTGTCGTAATTGCATTGATCGCAGGCATTCTGAGTGTTTATAAATTCCAGGAACTTTGGGTGAATTATAGAGCGACATCTGAAACTTTACAACAAGAAAAATATATATATTTAACCAGATCTGGTATGTACCAAGAAAATCGTACCAGTAGACCCTATAATGATTTTGTGTTGAGAGTTGAGAATATCCTTTCCAAGGAGAATCTCAATTGGAAACAACAGACGCTTTCTGCAAGTGAAGAAGTTACTGAAGAGGAGACTCCATAATCCGAGGATTAATTAGACCTCGAGTCGTTTATCAAAATACCCTTTTAAAATTGGTATTTGTATTCCGAACATCAACGCAAATAGCACCATAGAATATAAGATCGTTCTAGAAAATGTCATACTACTCATGGCATTGGACAGCTTATTATTCGTTAAAAAACTAAAGTCTACAGTACTCAATAAGCCATTATCGGTAGGTGAATTCAAGACAGAATAAGTCACTAGCCCAATGACACCAGCTATGATCATAAACCACATTGGTTTTGATATCAGCGGCTTGTAGGCCACCTTAGAACTTTGAGTCAAAGCTTCAACTTTAGACATTACAAGTGCTGTAAAATCTTCGGAAGGTGAATCTAGCGAGGCATCTTTCAGAACTTTATCTGTAAGACTTTCAATGCAGTTATCGACGTGCTTATTCATAATGTTCAATTATTTCTGGTTCTAATCGGTCTCTCAATATACTTGTGAGCTTCTTACGGCTTCTAAAGAGCTTCACTTTTACGTTATTGGCTGTAAGTCCA
The DNA here is from genome assembly GCA_965530995.1 of uncultured Flavobacteriaceae bacterium. GTDB lineage: Bacteria > Bacteroidota > Bacteroidia > Flavobacteriales > Flavobacteriaceae > JABABD01. Next base: position 7,690 of record CBESOB010000042.1, on the reverse strand, counting down.
ACAACTTTGGCAATCTCTTCCAAAGATAACTCTTCAAAATAATATAAGGTCAACAAAGCGCTATCATTACTCGGCAATTGTTGTAAACAATTTTGTATGGCCTGTTTTCGCTCTTCATTTTCCATGGCATCCAAGGCATCATCAATGGTCTTGACCTGATGCTCAGTATATTCATCTATGGCAACAACCTGTTGCTCTCTTTTATTTTTTTTTAATCTATCTAGGCAGGTATAATAAGTCACTTTATAGATCCAGGTCGAAAACTTAGAATCGCCTTTAAACTTATTTAGTGACTTGAAGACCTTTATAAACGTATCTTGAGAAACTTCTTCTGCTTCCTCTCGATGCTTTACCATTCGCAACGCCAAAGTGAATACCAAATCCTTATAGCGCTCCACCAAAACACCAAACGATCTTGTATCGCCTGCTAGAATTGCATCAATTAATGGTTGGTCGTTGGTGGTCATTTATATATAAGACGACAGGTCTTTTAATAAGGTTACAGTCCTTAAGATAAAAAATAATTCAACAAAAGTGTAACCTCGATTTCAAAGTGGTCGTCATAAGCTATGAACCTGATTAAATTAATCAATTAAAAAACAAACATTAATCAATTAAATAACAAACATTATGGGATCAGAAATTTTTATACCACTTAGTTTTTTTGCAGTCGTTTTCGGTTTATTCTATTTGTACATCTCAAGTAGGAATAGAGAACGCTTAGCACTTATTGAAAAAGGTGCGGATGCGAGTATTTTTGCCAGAGGCGAAGGCAGATCACCTATTTGGAAAGTCATTATTCTTAATATAGCATTATTGCTTATGGGTATCGGCATAGGTATCTTTATTGCTACTTTAATAGATCACTATTCTTCTATAGATACTGATGCGATTTATCCAGCTACTATTTTCTTGATGGCAGGTGCAGGTCTATTTGTAGGCTTTAAGATGACCAGTAACCTTGATAAAGAATAGAAAAGTACTCATCAATCAATCTAAAAACCGCTTCCTTTCCAGGAGGCGGTTTTTTTTTATGTCCAGTATTAAGGAATCTGTATCTTTATTGCGAATTGACACAAATGAAAAAAAATTACTTTCTTATACTGTGGTTTTTCGCAGTAACTATAAGTGTGTTTGCCCAAACAAGAATATTGGATGCAGACACCTATGAGCCTATATCATTCGCTACAGTATCCTTTGGGAATGGTAATGGTATTTTTGCGGACGATGAAGGGGTATTCAGGTTTACTAAAGAATTATATCCTGATATAGATTCCGTATTCATTTCTGCTCTGGGCTATGGAAAACTCGAATTGACCACCAATGATCTAGCAGATTCTCTTTTTGTGAACTCGAAGGAGGACCAGCTGAGAACAGTGGTCATTACGTCAAGGAAGAAATTCAAAAAACAAAAGGTCGACGCCACCATTCATAATGATTATTATAAATGTTGGCTACCAACAATAGAGTCTGAAATAGCAGTCTTTTTTCCTAAATCGGATGACAAGATCACAAAAATCGCATCGGTTAATTTGCCCATAAAGTTAGAAGCATCTGATTGGGATAAGCGAAAACGGGCATCCACGAAAGTGAAATCATTTTCGACCTTGTTCTTAATGCATTTTTATGAGAATGACCAAGGGGTTCCTGGTAAGACGCTCACTTACGATCAAATTGTCTTTAGGGTCACTGAAGCCAGTAGTAATGTGTTTGAGTTGGATGTGAGTGATCACGATATCTATATGCCAGAAAACGGTTTATTTGTTTCGATTCAGGTTTTGGGTTATACAGATCGAACAGGTAAATTACTACCCAACAAAAAATATCGCGAAGTTAAAACACCAAAAGGCATGGTGAAAATCTCGACCACCTTTAGGCCTCTTTTGCCGTTTACTGATGCAATCGATGATAGCAGGACCTATGTTAAACGTATTTTCTTGAATGGGAACACCTGGGTTAAATTCGAGAACGGGAGTGTCGAGAATTCCAATCTATTGCGCACAGGGCAGAATAACTACGGCATGGGATTAGGATTGCAAGTTTACAAAACAGAATAAACCTTGTTTTTAAGAAGAAATCAAATTATCTTCGAGGTAAACCATTCGTTGTCAATATCAGGAATTTAAGTTCTAAGAATAATCGAATTACTCGTTTTGACAGGTGATGTCTATTTTAGCATATCAAACACTATTGATTTGTCATTGAATAGTATCTTGGTTTTTGCAGCTAGGCATGACATACATAAGAATCCCCTCATCATTAAATAAATCCATAGAATGAAAATAGAAAAAATTCTTATTGCCAACCGAGGAGAGATTGCAATACGTGTAATGCGGGCATGTGCCGAATTGAATATCGCCACAGTCGCTGTCTATACTTTTGAAGATAGATACTCCCAGCATCGTAATAAAGCGGATGAATCTTACCAAATTGGTTATGATGATGAGCCATTAAAACCTTATCTTAATATAGATGAGATCATTGGTTTGGCAAAATCGAAACAAGTGGATGCCATTCATCCTGGCTACGGATTTTTATCTGAAAATTCGGAATTTGCGCGAAAATGTGCTGAAAACGATATTGTATTCATAGGCCCTGATCCTCAAGTCATGGATGCTTTGGGCGATAAGATCATGGCGAAGAAAATTGCCGTGAAATGTAAAGTTCCAATCATTGAAAGCAATAAAAAGAAACTGACATCCTTAAAAGTAGCTTTATCCCAAGCCAAGGAAATCGGTTATCCTTTAATGTTAAAAGCGGCTTCAGGTGGGGGCGGCAGAGGGATGCGGGTTGTTAAGACTAATGAAGACCTTGAAGCAAGTTTTGATTCTGCGCGAAATGAAGCTGAAAATGCCTTCGGTGATGATACCATGTTCCTAGAGAAATATGTAGAGGATCCAAAACATATCGAAGTACAAATTGTGGCTGACAATCATGGGAACATACGACACCTATTTGAAAGAGATTGTTCTGTGCAACGTCGGCATCAGAAGGTGGTGGAGATTGCTCCCTCATTTAATGTCTCAGAAGACATAAAGCAGGATTTATATCGCTATGCCTTGGCCATTGCAAAGGAAGTTAGCTACAATAATATCGGTACTGTGGAATTCTTAGTTGATAAGGAAGACAATGTCTATTTCATCGAGGTGAATCCAAGAATCCAAGTGGAGCACACGGTTACCGAAATGGTAACTGGAGTTGACCTCGTGAAGACCCAAATATTCGTTGCTGGAGGATATGAGCTAGGCAGCAAGCAGATAAAGATATATGGCCAAGAATCATTAACTACCCATGGTTTTGCGTTACAATGCAGATTAACGACGGAAGACCCAGGGAATAATTTTACACCAGATTATGGAACGGTAACCACATACAGAAGTGCTTCTGGCATGGGTATTCGTCTTGATGCAGGAAGTATTTACCAAGGGTATAGTATTAGTCCATTTTTCGATTCAATGTTAGTAAAAGTGTCCGCTCACGGTAGAACTCTTGATGGTGCTACCCGAAAAATGGTCAGGGCTCTCAAAGAATTCAGGATAAGAGGTGTTCAGACCAACATTCACTTTTTACAGAATGTCATTCAGCACAAAATCTTCAAAGACGGAAAAGTCACAGTGAATTTTATCCAAAACACGCCGTCTCTTTTCAAGATGAAATTACCGCAAGACCGCACATCTAAAGCCACTAAATATTTGGCTGAAGTAATCGTGAATGGCAATCCTGATGTGAAATTTGTCGACGAAAAAAGAGAATTCCGGAATCCGAAAGTGCCGAAATTCAATTTAGCAGCAGAATATCCTAAAGGCACTAAAGACCTCTTGACTGAACTAGGACCTGAAAAATTCTGTGCTTGGCTTAAGAAAGAAAAGAAGATACATTATACCGATACCACGATGCGGGATGCTCATCAATCATTACTAGCAACTCGTATGCGAACATTTGATATGTTAAAGGTTGCGGAGAGTTTCGCAAAGAACCATCCTAATACCTTTAGTATGGAAGTTTGGGGTGGAGCTACATTTGATGTCTGTTTACGTTTTCTTCACGAAAGCCCTTGGACACGTTTACGAGAGCTCAGGAAAGCCATTCCTAACATATTGTTACAAATGTTATTGAGAGGATCCAATGGTGTTGGATACAAAGCATATCCAGACAACCTCATCGAGAAATTCGTAGTGAAATCTTGGGAAAATGGTGTGGATATCTTCAGGATATTTGATTCCTTGAATTGGATAAAAGCAATGGAACCAAGCATAAACTATGTACGGAACAAAACTGGTGGCATTGCTGAAGCGGCCATAAGCTATACGGGCGATATCTTGGATGTTAATCAAACCAAGTACAATTTAAAATACTACACTCAACTAGCAAAAGATCTTGAAAATGCAGGTGCCCATATAATCGCAATAAAAGATATGGCAGGTTTACTGAAGCCCTATGCGGCAACCGAATTAGTAGGCGCACTGAAAGCGACAGTAAAAGTACCAATCCATTTGCATACACATGATACATCGTCACTTCAAACAACCACATACTTAAAGGCCATTGAAGCTGGTGTCGATGTCGTAGATGTTGCTCTAGGTGGTTTGTCTGGCTTGACGTCTCAGCCTAATTTCAATTCTGTAGTAGAAATGATGAAGTTCCAGAAAAGAGCTCATGAATTTGAAATCAATAGTCTCAATAAGTTCTCCAATTTCTGGGAAGACACTCGGGAGATGTATTATCCATTCGAATCAGGTCTTAAAGCAGGAACAGCTGAAGTGTATCAACATGAGATTCCTGGAGGGCAATACTCTAATTTACGTCCACAAGCCATAGCACTAGGACTTGGAGACCAGTTTGATGAAGTCAAGAAAATGTATGCAGAAGTCAACGAAATGTTCGGGAATCTGATCAAGGTAACCCCTAGCTCAAAAGTGGTGGGTGATATGGCCATCTTTATGGTAACAAACAATCTCACACCTATAGATATATTGTTGCGAGGCGAAGAAATATCGTTCCCAGAGTCCGTGATTAATTTCTTTATGGGAGATCTCGGACAACCCGTTGGAGGCTTCCCAAAAAAGCTTCAGAAGATCATCTTGAAAAACAAGCAACCCTATACGGACCGACCGAACGCCCATTTAAAATCGATAGATTTTACGAAAGAATACGCCACCTTCAAAAAGAAATTCCAAAAGGGTTTCACGAGGGCCATTGAGGTTGAGGATTTCCTTTCTTATACTTTGTACCCGAAGGTATTCAAGGACGCCCATGAAAATTATAAACTTTATGGCAATTTGGCATTGATTCCAACGAATAATTTCTTCTATGGCATGAAACTCGGTCAAGAAACCTTGATAGAGCTAGAGCCTGGTAAGACCATAATTGTCAAATTATTGTCTGTAAGCATTCCTAATGAGGAAGGCATGCGAACGGTATTCTTTAAAGTGAATGGTGAAAACAGGATTGTTGACATATTTGACAAATCCTTAAACATCAAGAAAGTTGAAAATGCCAAAGTAGACTCTAGTGTTCCAGGTCAAATAGGTGCGCCATTGCAGGGTTCCTTGTATAAGGTTTTGGTTAAGAAAGGTCAAGACATCAAGGAAAACGACCCATTATTTGTCATTGAGGCCATGAAAATGGAAACTACTGTAACTGCCTTCAAAGATGGGAAAGTAAAATCCATTACACTACCTGCAGGAAGCATGGTAAAACAAGATGACCTAATCTTAACTCTAGAATGATTTGGCATTTATATGCAATGGCTGCAATGTACACAATTGCAGGAATCATGCACTTCGTGAAACCAAAAGCATACATGCACATTATGCCGCGGTATTTACCAAATCATAAAGGTCTCGTGCATGCAAGTGGATATGCGGAGATTGTCCTCGGTATTGGATTGTGTTTTCCACAAACCATGAACTTATCGATATATGGTATTATTACTATGCTAGCCGTGTTTCTTTTGGTGCATTTTTATATGCTCTCTGGAGAAAAAGCATCTACTGGCATCCCAAAATGGATTCTGATCCTTAGGATTCCCTTACAATTCGGACTCATGTATTGGGCATGGTGGTATTTGATTTTGTAAAAAGAATATCCTAGCTGCGTTAACAAACGATATAGTTCATTGCAACAAACTAAATATTGATCTTTAATGGAATCTCCAAATCACTGCGCTAAAAAATCAAGATACTGCCCTGCATAAGGCTCACCCCGTAATGTAAAATGCCACCACTCTTTTGGGTAATTCCTAAATCCATGTGTTGCCATGAATGATTGAAGTAATTGCCGGTTAGCTTTTTGGGGTTCTGTGATATCTGTATAGTCTACCCATGACCGTTCTCCAAAATAATCCCACGAGCTTCCCATATCCAGTTCGGTTCCTGTGTTACCATCTACCAAGGTAATATCGACAGTACTGCCACTACTATGGCGAGAATTAGAAGCTATATACCCTTCTTCAAAAAGATGTTCCTTCTTTACTTTAGGGTAGAACTGTTGTTTATTTACAGTGTCGTTCAAGTCTTTTGCCCATCGTACAAAATGATTGACCGCCGTTTGTGGTCTATACGCATCAAAGACTTTCAAGCATAGATTATAGTCATACAACTCTTCTTGAAGATTTCTGAGAGCAATAGCGGCTTCCAATGAAATGACACATTTTCCAGCTTCGTATCCATCAACCGGTTTACCTACAAAGTTATTAGTGCCAGCATATCTGAGTTCTACCTCAATATCTGGTATGATCTCTTCAATATACACAAAGCCTTCAGGTAAAACTGTTTCCTGAGAGAGTGTAAATGCACTATAAAATGTTAGTAAGAGAATGATAATATGCTTCAAAACACAAACTTTATTGGCTAATTTAGTTAAAAATTACGGTAATGGAATTGTTTACGGATAGTAAGGAAATAGAACTGAAGATGATTGATGCCGATGTCACTTACTTTCCTGAATTCTTAAACTATCAGGAAGCCGATGGACTATTCAATGCGCTGCTTGAAGATACGCCGTGGCAGCAAGATGATATCACGGTATTCGGAAAGACCTATAAACAACCAAGACTTACAGCACTCTATGCATCTAATGCAAAGGGGTACTCCTACAGTAATATTACCATGAAACCACATAACTTCAGCAAGAAGTTATTGAGCATTAAATCAAGGATCGAAGATAAGGTACATGAAGAATTCACAACATGTCTCTTAAACTTATATAGAGATGGCGCAGACAGCAACGGTTGGCACGCAGATGATGAGAAGGAATTAGGCGTCAATCCTATTATTGCTTCTGTAAGTCTCGGAGTCGAACGTGTATTTCATTTCAAACATAAAGACCATAAAGCATTAAAAGAGCGACTTATTTTAAAGCATGGAAGTCTTTTATTAATGAAAGGTCCGACACAGCACAACTGGCTACATCAAATACCCAAAACCAAAAAACCCATAGGAAAACGAATCAACTTGACATTCCGAATGATCGAATAAACATCTGTCCAATAATTAATAGGTAATAGGTTCGTATTTGCGAAGATGAGAATTTATGGCATAAAAAAACTGGGATCCCTCAATCCCAGTTTCTCTTTATTTGCTTTTTATATTATGTCAGTTAGATTTAGGGTTTCTAAAGTCAACATTCATAATGCAAATATTAATTAATTAATCCATTGAAATAAAAACTAATTTTAGAACACTTCAAA
>CBESOB010000041.1:0-16613 GCA_965530995.1 uncultured Flavobacteriaceae bacterium | reverse complement strand
ATGCCCTCAGTTTTAGAATCACTATCATTTACTGTTACCAACCATTTATTTAGCTCTGCTTCTAAATCTTCTTTTTTGTCTGGAAATTGACTTATTGCTATTTCATAGGCTACTTGAGAAGCAGTTGCTATTGGGTCGGCATTCGCATTTTTACCTTCAAAGAAATAAGAGGAGTATAAAGGTTGAATTACATTTAAGGCATCATGAATTGCGACATGCATCAGCGCCTCAGTTCTTACTCCTTTTAGTGTTAGCAAATCATCTTCAGCAATGGCAATTTCCATTATTTTATTATTCCAAGAAGTAATTATTTCAGAACTGTAATTATCAGCTTCAATTGTGTTTGTCTTGCAGCTTTGTATAATAATCATACTTAAAACGACAATTGAAAACGTAAAGCTTGAGAAATTAATTAGATTTTTCATATTTTCCTTTTTTTATAGTGCCTAACGTAGGCGTGTATGGTTCGTTTTTTTTTGGAAATGCACCATACGCGCTGTTCTGTTTAGTAAATTTATACTATCCATAGGATTTATCCTAAATTTATGTAGTAAAGACAGACGCTACATAACAGTATCTGATTCCGTGTTTATGGTTTTAAAATTATGCATTATATCGCTGTTATCAATTTTTGATCTTTGTTTAATCTCCTATTTAATTGACTCTTAATGTGTATGATAACTTTCTTGGCGACTTCCAATACCGAGAAGCCAGCTTACTTTCCAGGCTCATATTCTCTAAAGCTAAATTCTGCATTAATTTCTCAGTTGATGCTCAAACCTTTATACATCCATAACACTCCATATTACTATTCTCTAAAAAATTAAAGCAGCTAAAAACTCCGTATTACTGCACATTACTCCATATTGCTATACGATAGCTAGGTACAACCGATTTTAATCCAAAATTGGTGGATAAAAGTCTTCTGAGTATTTCTAGTAATCATATGGTTTCTGATTTTGAACTAATGAATCAAAATGGCGAAATCATTACTCAAGCAGATTACAAGGATAAAATATATGTTACAGATTTCTTCTTTACTCGTTGCGGAAGTATTTGTCCTATAATGACAGATAATATGGTCACTATTCAAAAAGAATTTATCAATAATGATGACCTCATGTTTTTATCACTATCTGTCACTCCAGAAATAGACAGTGTCTCCATATTAAGAAATTATGCCAACGATAAAGGGGTAATTGATTCTAAATGGAATGTTACAACTGGCGATAAAAAACACATTTACGAATTAGCTCGCAAGAGTTATTCTGCAGTTGTTGAGCAGGGTGATGGTGGATTGCAAGATTTCATTCATACACCTAATTTCATTCTGGTTGACAAAGAAAAGCAAATAAGGGGGATATACGATGGTACAAATACAGATGAAATAAAACGGTTAATTGATGATATCAATATTTTATTGAATTAATCTTCTTCATCTTAAATAGTTCTCAAATTTTAAAACTAAAAATTTATCTTTGATAAATTTCACTTTCTAAATGAACGATAATCTTATCCTTATACTTTCCATTCTGTTTTCTGGGATTCTTGGGGCATTTCTTGGCGTCACTTTTATGAAACTAAAGGCCAAGAGCGAAAAAAGCACCTTAGAAGAACGTCAGAATCAGATGAGTTCAAACATTGACGAATTAAAGAATTCTATATCTAATCTTGAAATAGAACGAGACAAATTTCGAGATGAGCGTGAAGGATTGAATATTGAACTGACCCAACGAAACACGGAGTTTGAAAATCTTCAGCAGCTAAACCTAAAACGTGATGCAGAATTAGAGCAACGTCAAGAAGAATTAAGGAATGAATTCAAGCTCTTGGCAAATACCATTCTTGAAGAGAAATCCAATAAATTCACAGAACAGAACAAAGAAAACATCAAGAATATCCTGAATCCTTTAGAAGAAAAGATAAAGACCTTTGAAAAGAAAGTTGAGGACACCCAGAAGGAAAGCATTAGCATGCATTCTGCTCTCAAGGAGCAATTATTGGGATTGAAAGATCTCAATTTACTGATGACCAAAGAGGCGACTAACCTCACCAGAGCTCTTAAAGGTGATAGTAAAATGCAAGGTAATTGGGGAGAACTGGTATTAGAACGTGTGCTGGAGAAATCTGGTTTAGAGAAAGATAGAGAATATTTCGTCCAACAAAGTTTCACTCTGGCAGATGGTTCTAGAGTCCTACCCGATGTAGTGCTTCACTTGCCTGACAATAAAAAAATGATCATTGATTCTAAGGTATCACTCACCGATTATGAACGTCTGGTCAACGCAGATAAAGATGAAGAAGCTGCGTACTTGAAAGCACATGTTAATTCCATAAAGAAACATGTAGACCAGTTATCAGATAAAAACTATCAAGATCTTTACGATATTGAATCTCCTGATTTCGTATTAATGTTCGTTCCGATCGAACCTGCATTTGCCGTTGCTGTCAATGAAGATAATTCACTCTACAACAGGGCTTTCGAGAAGAATATTGTTATCGTCACACCGTCGACGCTATTGGCAACACTGCGCACGATTGACTCGATGTGGAATAATGAAAAACAGCAGCGCAATGCCATCGAAATTGCAAGGCAAGCTGGTGCATTGTATGATAAATTCGAAGGATTGGTAAAAGATCTAACAGGTGTTGGAAAAAAAATAGATGCTGCCAAGACAGATTATTCTGCAGCCATGAATAAATTGGTAGAAGGCAAAGGAAATCTCATAACCAGTGTGCAGAAACTTAAAAAAATGGGTGCCAAGGCAAAAAAACAACTACCAGAGACTATTTTAAAACGGGCAGAAGAACATGACGAAGAATAAAGAAATAATATACAAATCTGTAGAATCCACGCGTATCACCATTTCTGAATTGATGTTACCGTCTTATTCCAATTTTAATGGAAAGATTCATGGCGGCTATATTTTGAGATTAATGGATCAGATAGCCTTTGCATGTGCTTCGAAGCATTCAGGTACTTATTGTGTAACAGCGTCAGTGGATACCGTTGATTTTCTGAACTCCATAGAAGTTGGTGAACTCGTGAGTATGAAAGCTTCAATAAATTATGTTGGTAAGACTTCCATGGTGGTAGGTATTAGAGTGGAGGCCGAAAATATACGAAATGGAAAGATAAAACATTGTAATTCATCTTATTTTACGATGGTTGCCAAAGATGATGCTGGAAATAATGTGATGGTTCCAGGTCTAATAGCTGACAATGAAATTGAGGTCAAACGCTTCTTGAAAGCCCTAAAGCGCATCGAAACCAAAAATGAACGCCAAAAAGAATTTGATGGAAAAGATTTCTCACATACTAACTATCTTAAAGATTTAAAGGACTATCGTGTCAGGATAGAAATATAGAATATCAATCCTTATTTAATACAAAAAAAAAGAAAGGACGATTTATTGTTTAATGAACCGCTTGGTAAGAGAAACACCATCAGACGATAATCTAACCATATAAATGCCGTTGTTCCAATTAGATACGTTCATTCTTGCTGCGAAACCAGAAATAGTTTGATTCACTAAAATATTGCCTAAAACATCAAATACTTGCACACGTGCATTTTCCAAACCTCTGGGTAATTCAATATTCATATGATCTTTAGCAGGATTCGGTGAGATAGTGAAATCTGAAATGGAATACTCATCAACTCCCAACGCTGGTTCAACGGTTATTGTACCAGACATACTTGCCGCTCCATGAACACCACAATAATAATCGTTAGAACCAACAACAGTAAATGTATGCGAAAACATAGTTCCCGTTGGAAAAATAATACCACTATCAAAAGATTCTAAACTAGAACCAGCTGGGTCATTTTCTACAGAATGATTAGGGCTAGTCCAAGTCCATATAACTGTGTCGCCCGGTTCAATAGTTAAATCAACATTGGGGCCTATTCCTGAAAACCAATTTAAATTATGTGTCGTTTGAGCATCTAAACTAAAAATGCCAATAACAAATAATATGAGAAGTAATTTTGTTTTCATAACCCTTGTTCTTTAAAAATAATGAATTATTTCTTTATTGAAGTACATTCATTCAATTTAACATATGATAAGACATCATCATCAATAATAATATCTGCGTTAATTGACTCAGTAATCGTGCCATAAAGCTTTATTGTTTTATCATTATATTCTCATCGGTATTGAAGACAGCTTCCCTTCGTATACCACATCAAACCCAACAAACAAAAGGTTTTCATAACTAATGCCTCAATGATTTTAATTTTTGTAATTATATCCTATCACACCAATTATTATTAAAATCGACACTAAAATTCTTTTTTTAGGCATTATTCTTCTAGATTACACGTTGATGATTTAGTATTTCCCCTAAAATTGGATACGTTTATAATACTATAATTCGCAACCCATGAAAAAATATATGATCTACTTTATGACATTGTTGTTGTCTAACAGTTTCTGCGCATGTTCAAATGACTCCGAAGATGATATGCAAAACCCAGACCCTATAACCTATACAAATGATGTAAAAGCGATAATTGATGCCAATTGCCTAAATTGTCACTCAGACCCACCAACAAATGGAGCACCGATAGCACTAGTAACATACAACCAGGTGAGAAACTCAACAGAAAATGGAACATTGATCAGCAGGATACAAAGACAAGAAAGCGAATCTGGCGCCATGCCTTTAGGTGCACCTAGATTGTCACAATCACTTATTGATGTAATCGTTCAATGGCGAGATGATGGATTCCTTGATTAGACAAAAAATAAGCTTTGGTATTATTGGCTTAAGTACATTTTTCTTCTAGAATATAAGTTATAGAATTCATCATCTTTCAAACTATCAATAAACAAGATGCTTTCGCCGGTACTTTTCATTTCAGGACCTAATTGTTTATTTACATTAGGAAACTTATTAAAACTAAATACTGGCTGCTTGATAGCATAGCCCTTTAATTTTGGTTCGAATTTGAAATCTGTTACTTTGGCACCCAACATCACTTTCGTTGCATAATTAACATATGGCTGTCCGTAAGCTTTGGCTATAAATGGAACCGTTCTAGATGCCCTTGGATTGGCTTCAATGATATAGACCATATCATCTTTGATGGCAAACTGGATATTGATCAGTCCCACAGTATTTAAGGCCAAGGCTATTTTTTTGGTATGGTCTTTTATCTGTTGCATGACGAATTCTCCAAGGTTGAATGGAGGTAGTGTTGCATTACTATCACCAGAATGGATACCACAAGGTTCAATATGCTCCATGATTCCAATAATTTGGACATTCTCTCCATCGCAAATAGCATCAGCTTCGGCTTCAATAGCGCCGTCTAAATAATGATCCAATAGCAATTTATTATTCGGAATCTTTCGAAGCAAGTCAACAACATGTTCTTCGAGCTCTTTTTTATTAATGACAATTTTCATTCCTTGCCCACCAAGTACATATGAAGGTCTTACCAAAAGTGGAAAATCTAATTTATCAGCAACGACCAATGCTTCCTCAGCCGTTTCTGCAACATCAAATTCTGGGTAAGGAATATTGTTTTCTTTCAATAGTGTTGAAAAACTCCCTCTATCCTCAGCTAGATCCAACGATTTGAAACTAGAGCCAATTATTTTTATACCATAACGCTCCAATTTTTCAGCAAGTTTCAATGCTGTTTGGCCGCCCAATTGTACAATTACGCCTTCGGGTTGTTCATGTCTAATGATATCATAGATGTGTTCCCAAAAAACTGGCTCAAAATAGAGTTTATCTGCTATATCAAAATCTGTGGAAACAGTTTCTGGGTTACAATTGATCATAATAGTTTCGTAACCACATTCAGCTGCAGCCAAAACGCCATGAACGCAGCAGTAATCAAATTCTATACCTTGACCAATTCTATTAGGTCCGGAACCTAAAACAACTATTTTTTTCTTTTTGGTTACAACACTATCGTTCTCCACATATACTTTTCCATCTGCAGTTTCAATTTCGTTCTCAAATGTAGAATAATAATAAGGCGTTTGAGCCTTAAACTCAGCTGCACAGGTATCTACCAGCTTATAAACACGCTGAATCTTCATTTCATCACGCTTCTGATATACTTGGCTTTCTAAACATTTTAGCATGTGTGCTATCTGTCGGTCTCCATAGCCTTTTTGCTTTGCTTCTAATAACAAATCTCGTGGCAATGTCTCTAAAGTAAATGTAGAAATTTCCTTTTCAAGCAGGTATAATTCCTCATACTGCTTTAAATACCACATGTCAATTCTTGTGATTTCATGAATTCTACTCAGCGGAATTCCCAATTGAATAGCATCATAAATAACAAAAACGCGGTCCCAACTGGCATAAGTTAGTTTGCTGATTATCTGATCATAATCCTTATAGCTCTTCCCGTCTGCTCCTAGACCATTTCTCTTTATTTCTAGCGATTGCGTGGCTTTATGAAGCGCCTCTTGAAAAGAACGCCCAATTCCCATAACTTCGCCAACCGATTTCATTTGCAGTCCTAATGTCCTATCGCTCCCTTCAAACTTATCAAAATTCCATCTCGGTATTTTCACGATCACATAGTCCAAAGTTGGTTCAAACAATGCAGAAGTAGACTTCGTAATTTGATTGTTCAACTCATTCAAATGGTACCCCATGGCTAGTTTTGTAGCAACCTTGGCTATAGGATATCCTGTTGCCTTTGATGCTAAAGCAGAGGAGCGAGATACACGTGGGTTTATTTCTATGGCAATTATATCTTCTTTTTCATCAGGGCTAACTGCAAACTGTACATTACAACCTCCAGCAAAATCCCCAATACTGCGCATCATATGGATAGCCATATCGCGCATTCTCTGATAAGTCCTATCAGATAGAGTCATTGCAGGTGCAACGGTTATAGAATCCCCTGTGTGGATTCCCATTGGGTCCATGTTTTCAATTGCACAAATAATAACTACATTATTATTAGCATCTCGTAATAGCTCTAGCTCGTATTCTTTCCAACCCATCATGGCCTTGTCGATCATGACCTCATGAATAGGAGAAATCTCCAATCCTCTGGTAAGTAACTCATCAAAGTCTTCTTCCTTATATACAATTGAAGCTCCAGCACCACCCAAAGTGTACGACGCTCTAATTACCAAGGGAAAACCAAATTCTTGCGCTATTTCTTTACCTTTTAGATAAGACGTTGCGGTTTCTTGAGGCGCCATCGGAATTCCTATTTCGAGCATCAATTCTCTGAACTGCTCTCTATCTTCCGTAATATTAATAGCCGCAATATCTACACCTATCAATTCGACACCAAAATCCTTCCATATCCCTTTCTCATCAGCTTCGATACACAAATTCAAAGCCGTTTGACCTCCCATTGTTGGCAAAACTGCATCAATATGCGGGTGATTCTTGAGGATATGGATAATAGACTTTGTAGTCAGTGGCAACAAGTACACATGATCCGCCATGGAGGGATCTGTCATAATGGTGGCAGGGTTGCTATTTATTAATATAGTTTCAATTCCGTCCTCTCTTAAAGAACGTAAAGATTGTGAACCAGCATAGTCAAACTCACAGGCTTGACCAATAACTATTGGACCGGAACCAATAATTAATACAGATTTTAGTTTAGGATTTTTTGGCATCAGTAATTTTTAAAATTTTGTAAAAATAGGTATCGATTAGATATAAAAAAAGGCGTTACCGTTAAGTAACACCTTTAAATATTAACAATTGTTAATCATTATTTCTTATGTCTGAGTTCAGAAGATACAGATAGTTTCTTTCTGCCCTTAGCACGCCTGTTAGCAAGAACTTTTCTCCCACTTACAGAAGCCATTCTCTCTCTAAAACCATGCTTATTCTTTCTCTTTCTCTTTGATGGTTGAAATGTTCTTTTCATTACCTATGTTCTTTATCTTCTTGAATAATATTATTATCTTCTAAGCACTTCTCTTCCCAAAAGCGCGGCGCAAATATACGAAGAGTTTTCACTCTAGCAAATCTTAAAATAGAATTATTTCCAATTGTTTTTAATACCTTTGCATCCCAATAATCAAGACTAAATATGTTTAATAAGAATATCAAGTTAATTCTAGTTGCAGGTATAGTGGCCTATGCAATTTATCAATTCACTCAAGGATATATCGGTAATGGCATCATGTTAATCCTTTTAGCGGGAATATTCATTTTCCTTTACTTTAAGAATGAGTTGATTTTGTTGGCTTTTTTAAGATTACGTAAGCAAGATTTTCCTGGTGCGCAAAAATGGCTGAATAGAATAAAGAAACCCGAGTCAGCTCTAGTAAAGAAACAGCAGGGTTACTATAATTACCTTAATGGCATCATGGTATCACAGTCTAATATGAATGAAGCGGAAAAGTTTTTTAAGAAAGCTATTTCTCTCGGACTATCTATGAAACATGATCTAGCCATGGCAAAGCTCAATCTTGCAGGAATCGCTTTTAGTAAGCGTAGAAAGCAAGAAGCCAATTTACTTCTAAATGAAGCGAAGAAACTAGACAAGCAGGGTATGCTTACCGAACAGATAAAAATGATGAAAGACAACATGAAAAAGGCCCAAATGCCAAATCAGCATTATGGCGGTCATCGTCAGCAAAAGCAGCGAAGGCGCTAATGTTCTGCTTTAAGTCACATTAGATCTAAACTTGTACTTTACTATCTGGACCATTGATAAATCTCAAATTGATCTCAAGTAGTTCTGAAATGATATTTTAGATTCTTCTTAAAGAAGAATTTAATATCCGTCCCTCAAATACTAAATAAACTATGGCTCAATACTATAATAACCCTGTTCTGGGATTTTAATAGAGTATTTTTTCTTTGAGGTATTATTGAGATGAGCTTCCCTCAACCAAGGATTATGAATCTTTAATATTTTATAATTGATACCATATTGTTTCGAGAAATCCGCAAAGTTTACCACTGGGGTATCTATATCAACCGTGTAGGTAGGTATTAAACTATAGAGGTCTTTATCTCTAAAGTTATATCCATATTTGTCTGGGTTATTCAGTATTTCTTTAAGAGCTACAATACGAAAGATATATCGTCCGGTTTCTTCCCCTAATAATAAATCATAATAACTATTGACTTTTTGAGCTTTTAAACGTCTTGCAATTCCTGCATTTCCTGCATTATAAGCTGCTGCAGCAGAGGTCCAGGAACCTAGTCTTTCTTTAGCCTTCAATAAATATTTGCATGCTACTCTAGTCGCTTTTTCGAGATGGTAGCGCTCATCTACATTAGCATTCACTTCTAATCCATTTTCTCTTGCTGTACCTTTCAGTATTTGCCAAACGCCTTTGGCACCAGCAGGAGATGAAGCATTTGTCAATCCACTTTCGATGACTGCCAAATACTTAAAATCATTTGGAATACCATATTCAGCAAGAATTGGTTCAATTATTGGAAAATGTTTCTTGGCGCGTTTAAACATCAATAAACCGTTCGACTGCCAATAGGTGTTCACCAATAGCTCACGATCCATTCGTTCGAGAATATCAGGGTTTTCTAGTGGCATTGTTTCTCCAGCAAACTCCAGATAATCAGGAACTGTCAGCGCATAGACATTATAGTCGTTTATAATTTTTTTCTCTAGATTTTCGTCACTCGGGGCGTCTTGGACTGCAAATATCAACAATCCAGCAAGACTAATTAATCCGATGACGGATAGGGCATTACGTAATAATTTCATCATAACTAGTTTTGGCTAAAGTTAAACATTCATGGCAAATCACCAAACTTTACCCGTTATTTAACTTAAAATGAGGTTAGGCAAGTTTTCATTGAACCATTTGTATTTGTTGATAATCATGACATGCGTCCCACCTTTCACGGTTATACAATCGCCCAAATGCCTATGAGGAAAAACAGCATCCTTTTCGCCATGTATATGAATTACTTCGGCTATCGATTGTTCCTGTTCCCAGCATACAACTTGCTTAATTGCCCAGTATAAATAGCGCTTGTCGTTTACCGAAAGATACTTTCTATAAAGTTCTATCCGCTTTGTAATGGTTTTTCCAAACGTATATTTTGCAAGCTTGTCAACATTTCCCAATAAGGTTTTAGGAACCAATTTATAGGCCTTTGTAAGCCTGGCTAGTTTCATTCGCTTTGGTAATTCATGTTTATTTCTAACACTAGAAACAATAATTAGCTTTCTTAATTCAATATGTTTACTCATTTCTTGAACAAGTATGCCGCCGAATGAAACTCCCAATAAAACAGGATTTTGGTGATGAATATTTTCGCACATTCTTTTGGCATACGAACTCAATGTTTCATTATCATTGGGAATCATCCATTCTAACCAATGAATCACAAACTGATCTTCAGGTAGTTTTATATGCTCAAATATTAATGGATTTGCTGCCATTCCCGGCATTAAATACACATGTATCAGCTCTTTATCCATTAGTATTATTGAATTATTCAAACTTACGTATCAATAATTTTCGTAACTTTGTAATGCAAAATTAAATAATTCAACTGCAACATTTATTTAATAGAATCACTAAATTATGAATGTGAGCATTCATAGAGGTTCAACTCATAAAATTATCAGCCAAAGTTGGTAACATTTTACTTATTTTGTTTTGATAAATTATCAAATAATAAATAATTCTGGAATGAAAATTTCCAATTTGATTTCTAAAAAAATCAGTGTTTTAAAAAACCAATACCGAGTCCTTGGAATTCTTGAGTTTCAATCGCTCTCTATCGATTTGAATATTGGCAAAGAATTTGCATACACATCATTGAATAATACTTAACTAGAATCTTATAACAATTCATTGAGCTTTAAATAGAATGAATTAAAATAATTTTATCATGATTAATGCTGAAGATTTAGTAGACAACGAATTTCTCCGACAATTCGAACTTAAAGTTGGAGAACAATTAATGAAAATTGAATACGCATCTCAAGATCGAAAGATATTCTTGACTAAACTTGAAATTCCTGACGATATACATACCAAAGAGTTGGAAGAAGAATTCCTAACAGCGGTTTTACAGCATATTGCTGAATTAAATGTGAGTGTCGTCCCTACTAGCCCTCCAATTGCTAAATTTATTAGAAGTAATAGAAAATACAAAAGAATGCTGCCAGTTGGGTTAAGGATATAATAAAAAACCGAAGCAAAAGCTTCGGTTTTTTATTATGTGTATTTGAATTATTTAGTATAGATCATTTCAGCGACTCCTTCATTTACCTGACCATTTTCACCATTAAAAAACCCTTGATTAAATGATTCTGGTACGTACGTAAGTTCGTTTTCATTTCTTGTCATAGTACCGATAATAGTATTACCATTAAGAATAAAATCATCACCACTTCGAGTAAATGTACCTGAAGAAGTTTCTATAGGAAAACAAAGGATACCGTTTCCACCATCTCCTGTTACTTGAATCACTCCCCATGTAAAAGTATTATTAGAATTTAAGGTCACACTTGAAACACAGGTGATATTATCGATCAGTTCAGAATCATCAAACGTACCATTATCATCAGTGTCAAGAGGTTCGGCTGTTCTTACAGATGTTAAGGTGTAAGTTCCTGTAAAGTCATCTTGAGAACCAGTGTTGCCATTGTCATCACTAGAACATGACATAAAAACAAATAAAAATACGAAGGATACATAAAGGAAGTTTTTCATTGTTTTATTGAATTATGTTAGACTACGTAAACCAAATGAAAAAAAACTAAATAAGCAAACTATTCTCTTGCAAATCAAATCTTACCGACCCATCATCAGCAATCTCAGTTAATTTAATATCGCGTATTGTATTCACTAATTCAGGATTCCAAGGTGTCTTCACCTTAATATAATTCTCAGTAAATCCATGAATATAGCCTTGCTTGTTTTCTGACTCGAACAATACTTTCCTTGAACTACCCAATTGACATTCATAAAAAGCGCGTCGTTTTTTAACAGACAAACCCCTCAACATCTTGCTGCGTTTAGCTCTTACATTTTTAGGGACGACGCCATCCATATGGGCCGCGGTAGTATTATCTCTTTCAGAATATGTAAAGACATGTAAATAAGATATATTCAATTCATTAAGAAAGTTATAGGTCTCTAAGAAATACTCTTCGGTCTCTCCTGGAAAACCAACGATGACATCTACCCCAATACAAGCATTTGGCATGACTTCCTTTATTTTATTCACGCGATCAACATAAAGTTCTTTCATGTACCTGCGACGCATCAATCTTAAAATATCGTTACTCCCACTCTGCAACGGAATATGGAAATGAGGAACAAATATCTTGCTATTGGATACAAATTCAATAGTTTCATTCTTCAATAAATTAGGCTCAATCGAAGATATTCTCAATCTTTCAACACCCTTGACCTCATCCAATGCTTGTACAAGCTCATAAAATGTATGTTCGTGTGTCTTATTATCGAATTCACCTTTACCGTAGTCGCCAATATTCACACCAGTCAAGACAATTTCTTTAATTCCTTGCGACGAAATTTCAGCAGCATTACTCAAGACATTTTCTAAAGTATCACTTCTCGAGATTCCTCTTGCTAAGGGAATAGTGCAATAGGTACATTTATAATCACACCCATCTTGCACTTTCAAGAATGCGCGTGTTCTATCTCCGATGGAATAGCTTCCTACATAAAAATCGGCTTCTTGGATCTCACAGGAATGCACCTCACCAAAATCGTTTTTGGATAGATCGTTTATATAATCGGTGATCTTGAATTTCTCAGAGGCTCCTAACACTAAATCTACACCAGTTACATCGGCTAATTCCTGTGGTTTTAACTGAGCATAACAACCAATAGCAGCAATAAAGGCTTGAGGATTTGTTTTTTGTGCTTGCTTTACAATGGTCTTGAAACGCTTATCGGCATTCTCGGTTACGGAACATGTATTGATCACATACATATCCGCTTTCTCAGAAAAATCGACACGCTCGAATCCTTCTTTACTGAAACCCCTTGCAATGGTAGAAGTTTCTGAGAAATTAAGCTTACAGCCTAAGGTATAAAAAGCAACTTTTTTACGATTCATTGGTTTTGAATTCCGCATGGCAGAAATCTCATTATATTTACAAAAACATTCCTATTTACTATGGAGTTGAGCACACAAAGATACCAACTAATTCTGTCATGATAAAACGGCTTCTCCCAAATTCACTGAGAACAATCGCACCATTGTTGGTCATTTACGGTATGATCCTATTCATATCATGTGAAAATGAACAAAATAGTAGTACCGACCATTTAGTATTTAGATATAATCAACACAAAAACATCTCCTCTTTAGACCCTGCTTTTTCGAAAGACTTGGCAGATATTTGGGCCACTCATCAGTTATTCAATGGATTGGTGCAAATGGATGACCATATGAAGGTTGTTCCTGCCATAGCAAAAGGTTGGTCTATTTCGGAAACCGCAACGGAATACACATTTAACCTCAGAAAAGATGTCTATTATCATAAACACGAACATTTTGGTTTAGACTCCACTAGGAATGTTACTGCAAAGGATTTTGAATATAGCTTCAATAGGATCATTGATAATGACATCGCCTCTCCAGGAAGTTGGATTTTTCAAAAAGTGGAGAGTTTCAAGGCCACAAATGATTCTACTTTCAACATTATATTGAAACAGCCTTTTCCAGCTTTTTTAGGATTATTGACCATGAAATACTGTTCCGTAGTTCCAAGAGAAATCGTTGAAAAATATGAATCAGAATTTAGATCTAATCCGATAGGTACAGGGCCATTCAAATTCAAACGATGGGAGGAAAACATCAAATTAGTATTCAGGAGAAACCCAGATTATTTCGAAAAAGACAGCCTAGGCAACAATCTTCCATATTTAGAGTCGGTCGCCACTACCTTTTTACCAGACAAACAAAGTGAGTTCTTACAATTTGCACAAGGAAACATTGATTTTGTATCAGGTCTCGATGCATCCTACAAAGATGAACTACTTACAGCTGATGGTAAACTTCGAGATTTTTATGTGAACGATGTCAATATGATACAAGGTCCATATCTGAATACGGAATATTTAGCCTTTTTCATGCCATCTGAAACAACAGAAATTAGATCAGAGTTACTTCGAAAAGCTATAAATCATGGGTTTGATAGACAAAAGATGATCGTTTATTTACGAAATGGCATTGGTACTCCTGCAACAGGAGGATTCATTCCTAAAGGATTGCCAGGATTTGACCCTTCTCTAGGCTTTAAATATGACCCTGAAAAAGCAAAAGATCTGGTCCAACAGTTCATTATCGAATCTGGTATCCAAAACCCAGAAATAACTCTAACAACCACTGGTGAGTATTTAAGTTTCTGCGAATACATACAACGCGAACTACAGAAAACTGGACTTGGTGTTAATGTGGATGTCATTCCTGCATCCGCCTTGAAAGAATCCAAGGCAAACGGTAAATTGGATATGTTCAGGGCAAGTTGGGTGGCGGATTATCCTGATGCTGAAAATTACCTCTCTCTTTATTATAGCAAGAATTTCGCTCCTAATGGACCAAATTACACTCATTTTAAAAGTAAAATATTTGACGCGTGGTATGAAGATGCATTTTTAGAAATAGACCCCTTAAAAAGAAGCATGCTTTATAGGAAAATGGATTCGTTGGTCATGAGCAAAGCGCCAATAGTCCCAATGTTTTATGACCAGGTCGTGCGTTTCACAAGAAAAAACGTGCATGGGCTAGGAATCAACCCAACCAATCTTTTGGAATTAAAGAGAGTGAAAAAAATAAATTAAAGATAGTTTGCCGAAGATACTAATAAATCGTCTTCTGGTTGTTTCACTTCTTTCATGACCCCCAATACGATTAGATATTGCCCTATACCATAAAAAAGCACAATTGTGATCTTTTCATAGGCGAAATTAGGTATATAAAAGATCTTAAGTGCTGTAATACTATCAGATAGTATGGATAATACTATCCCAATAAACACCAATAAATAACTCAATTTATTCACATCGACTTTTCTTAAAAAAGCAAATTGCAATACAATTACAGAAGTAAAAAAATAGATTATTACAGGAAAAAACAACTGATGCAAATTATCGTAAATAAGATTCATAAGTCCTGCTATATATAGGAAACAAACCACTAAAAAAGGAAATAATCTAGCCAATCTGAAATCGCGCTGATGAGAAAATCTAAAGACATAAAACAATTTTCCCAAAATGAAGAGCATCATTCCAGATGCAAAGAGTGTGGTATTTTTAGGCTCTATCAATAACCAATCTCCTACGAGGAAACAGATTAAGGCAATTATCATGAATCTAAAATGTTTCCTGCTAGTCTCCTTATGATTTTTCAAGTAGTACAATATCAATAATAGAAGTACTATAGACTTAGAGATATATCGATACGGCATCGAATCCAATTGAAGTTTCACAAAAATATCAATGGCAAGAAAAGTGAAAAATGCAATTGAGAAATAGGTGAAATCTGTAAGTATGTTATTTACAAATTGCTTGATCATAATGATTTGAGGGGGACCCAAAGATAAATAAATCTTAAAGCGACTCATTTGTTTTCGCCCAAACTCAAGAATATTCGCTTAAAACCTGATAGTTAAGATGAATGGTATCCCCAATATGTCAAAAAGACATAATTCCAGTAGAAATTGATAGGATCTTTATGAAATTTTACGCTTCAATTAATCTTTACGATACTTTTTGGTCTCCTCAAAAACATGCTCCAAGATGGCTCTATCTTCTACTGAGAATTCAGTACTGCGTCTAGACATAACTACTTTAGCAACTTCAAAGGCCTTTTTTGTCTGGTAGGTTGAAATGCCTGCGGGGCCTCCCCAACTAAAACTAGCTATAAAATTCCTTGGGTATCCACTACCGAAAATATTTGCATTGACACCAACGACCGTTCCTGTATTAAACATGGTATTTATTCCACATTTGCTATGATCACCAATCATTAAGCCACAAAACTGCAATCCAGTTGGAGCAAAACGTTCAGTCTCGTAATCCCATAATTTCACTTCGGCATAGTTGTTTTTTAAATTAGAGGTATTGGTATCCGCGCCAATGTTGCACCATTCTCCCAAGACAGAATTGCCCAAAAAACCCTCATGACCTTTGCTTGAGTTAGCAAACAATACTGAATTATTAACCTCCCCCCCTACTTTACAATAAGGTCCTAACGTAGTTGGTCCATATATTTTTGCTCCCATTTTCACCATACCCTTTTCACAAAGCGCGAATGGCCCTCTAATGAGACTACCTTCCATGATCTCAGCATCCTTTCCGATATAAATGGGGCCATTACTTGCATTCAATGTCGAGAATTGAATCTTCGCACCTTCTTCAATAAAAATATTCTCAGGAGACATGACGTTTACTGAATCTGGGATAGGTTGAGAAATGCGATTTACAGTCAATAAGTCAAAATCCAAATTAATGGCTATACCATTCTTCGAAAAAATATCCCAAGTATGTTGTATCTCAATAATATCATCTTTAAACTGAATGATCTCATAATCATCAAAAATTACCTCTTTTTGAGTATCTGTAGTATGGAACGCAATAATTGAGTCATCTTTAAATATGGCTTGTTTTTAAAAAAAAATTTTTTTTTATAC
>CBESOB010000040.1:0-16871 GCA_965530995.1 uncultured Flavobacteriaceae bacterium | reverse complement strand
TCTTCATTCCATCGCCATCTAGGCCCTCCTCTTAAAACAGTATTGCTGAATATCCTTGGTTTATGTGCTCCTCCAAATTCTGTGAACCAATTATTCTTATAGTTCACGAATCCGTTAAGTTCATACTGTATCCTGTTATAGTTTCCTTCAAAATCGTATTGCGTGAATTGTTCGAAACCTAAATTGGCACGCCGATACCAGCTTGTAGGCTTATTGAATAGGCGTCTTATATTCACGTATTGCGAAATGATATCGGCCTGACGCAAGAACCCAATATCATTCAATTCCAATTCTGGAGACTTCCAGTTACCACCAATTGTGTAGCGCCAATCCCCACCACTGCTCTTACCGAATTCCAATCGTCCTCCAGATCCCGTTAAAGCAGTTTTATTTGGGTCGACATCGACGTGACTCGCATCAACACGCTGAAACAAGTGTGTTAGCGACGTCTGTGTGTTCTTTATGGCTTCTGCACTCCCATTCACATTACTCAAGGTTAAATTACCTTGAATGTAATACTTACGCTCCTTCCAATTATGCTTAAAATCCATACCACCCGTAAAGGCACTCTTACGCAAGAAACTCACATTGTCCTCGATATTCCTATTGGTAGCCGTAAAAATACCGCCAATATAAGAGTTCCTATCGTTAAAATCCTTTTGAACCCTGGTCACAAAATAATTAGTGAATGGTTCAACCAACTCCTCACGTTCATTCCCGACTTCAGGGAGTCCATTCAACACATCTTGACGCTCATCTAATTTCACCTCTCCATATTCCTTGGCAGTGACGCTTTCTAATACACCTATGGCCCAACCGTTTTTGGTTTTACCACTGAACTTGGCTGCGCCCAGAATACTCGTAAAATTAGGGATGTCTTCATACTCACCAAGGCTTTCGTCTGCACTCGTTCCTCCTTGAGGTGTTCGACCGATGCGTCTTGAGAAAAATACATTATCGGTTCCGCCACCAACTCGAAAATCGAACACGTTCTTATTCTCGACAAAGAAAGGGCGTCGTTCCTGAAAGAAAATTTCAAAACCATCCAGTGCTATGGCACCGGGATCGGCATCAACTTGCCCAAAGTCCGGATTAACAGTTAGATCCACTGTTAAGTCATTGGTAATCCCAATTTTAGCATCCAACCCTACCGTTAACTTGGTGTCACTGCCATCCTTGAAAGGGTTTCCGGCCTGAGCTTCATAGGTATCTAATTGTGCAACTGTATAAGGTTGGATCTCAAGTTGTTTTTGTGGTTTTAATCCAATTAGTCCTCGCAACTCGCCGAATTCACTCACCCATCCTGGCGGATTCGCTTCCAAGGGTTGCCAAACGGATCGTTCTTCATTATTGAAATAACGTCTGGTGGATTGCAATCCCCATACTTGTTCCTGTTCATTGCCAAAGCGCAATTGGCTTAATGGGATTCGCAATTCTGCAGTCCATCCTTCACTATCAATTTGAGTATCGACGTACCAAATAGGGTTCCAACTATTGTCAAAATTACTATTATCAGACACAAGCTCATCACCCTTGACTCCAGAAACAGAAATGGTAAAAGAGAATGCCGTTCGGTCATCATTATAACTATCTAAATTGATCTCGACCCAATCTCCTGGAAAATCATCACGTCTTCCCAAGCGATTCTCAATGGTTAAAGGGTCCGCTTGATAACAACGGTAAGCTACGTACAAATTCTTCTCATCATATAAGATCTTCATTTTGGTTTGTTCGGTAGGAGGTGTACCCACATCTGGTTCAAACTCCAAATAATCTGAAGTCCATTCAACCGTATTCCATGCATCGTCATCTAAAACCCCGTCAATCTTTGGGGATTCGTCTGTTATTGCCTTGGTGGTATAGATGCGTTTTGCAAATTTCTTACTCGTTTCTTGAGCATTTAATGACGTGAAAATGAATAATAAGATAATGATCGTAATTGATTGATTAGCGCTCATAATATGGTCAGATTATACCTTTAAAGACTAAAAGCCATTCATCTTGTTACAAAGTGCTTTATTTTTTAATAAAAGATTAACATAAAGAAGGCGTTTTCAAGATGGCATACAATTAGAAAAAAACACTAAAATATTGTCACTTCAGTGTTTGGTAATACCATTATTAATTGTAAATTTGCAAACTCTTTTTAGGAGAGGAATGTTTAATACATAAATATATTTAATGTGGATACATTAAGCTACAAAACAATTTCAGCGAATAAAACTACTGTGAATAAGGAGTGGGTTTTAGTGGATGCTGATGGTCAAACTTTAGGACGTTTAGCGTCTAGGGTTGCCAAATTGATACGAGGAAAACACAAGCCAAACTTCACACCTCATGTTGATTGTGGCGATAACGTCATCGTTATCAATGCAGAAAAGATCAACTTATCTGGAAACAAATGGACCGAGAAATCCTATATTCGTCATACAGGATATCCAGGAGGACAAAGAAGCTTGACTGCGACTGAATTGTTTTCAAAGGATCCTGCTAGAATAGTAGAGAAATCCATAAAAGGAATGCTCCCTAAGAATAAATTAGGAGCCGCATTATTTCGCAACCTAAATGTGGTTGTAGGAACAGAGCACAAACATGAGGCTCAAAAACCAAAGACTATCAACTTAAACGAGTTTTTATAATGGACGTAATTCACAAAATTGGTCGTAGAAAAACGGCTGTAGCTCGTATATACCTTTCAAAAGGAAAAGGAAATATTACAGTCAATAAAAAGGATGTTAATACATACTTCCCAACTGCAACTTTACAGTACAAAGTTAATCAGCCATTAGTGCTGACTGAAAACGAAAAGAACTTTGATGTTAAGGTAAATGTATATGGTGGTGGTATTACTGGTCAAGCAGAAGCTATTCGTTTAGCATTGTCTCGCGCCATGTGCGAACTAGATGCTGAGAACAGAACGATCCTTAAGCCGGAAGGCCTATTGACAAGAGACCCTAGAATGGTTGAGCGTAAGAAATTCGGACAGAAGAAAGCTCGTAAGAAATTCCAGTTCTCCAAACGTTAATATTATCGCTGAAATCCCGATAGCTATCGGCACAGCAACACACATATTTTAACCAGTTATTGTTGTCTATGGCAGAAATGCCGAGATTTAGTTAAGCATCTAAATGGTTGAGGCGATCGTGAAAACGTGACCACTTGATCATTGCTAATCAACAGAACGTAAACTATTACAAAAATGGCAAAAATCGAGGTAAAAGAATTACTCGACGCAGGTGTACACTTCGGTCACCTAACAAGAAAATGGGATCCTAATATGGCTCCTTATGTATATATGGAACGTAACGGTATCCATATCATCAACCTTTACAAAACTGCTGCAAAAATCGAGGAAGCTTCAGAAGCAATGAGCAAAATTGCTGCTTCAGGAAGAAAGATCCTTTTCGTAGCAACCAAGAAACAAGCAAAAGACATCGTTGCTGAAAAAGCAGGGAATGTCAATATGCCTTATATCACAGAAAGATGGCCTGGTGGAATGCTAACTAACTTTGTAACGATCAGAAAAGCCGTAAAGAAAATGGCATTTATCGATAGAATGAAGAAAGATGGTACTTTCATGACACTTTCTAAGAAAGAGCGTTTGCAAGTTGACCGTTTAAGAGCAAAGCTAGAAAAGAATTTAGGATCTATTTCTGAAATGACGCGTCTTCCAGGAGCCTTGTTCGTGGTTGATATCAAACGCGAGCATATCGCTATAAAAGAAGCCCAGAAATTGAATATACCAATCTTTGCGATGGTCGATACAAATTCTGATCCTCGTCAGGTTGATTACGTTATCCCTTCAAATGATGATGCTTCAAAGTCAATTGATAAGATATTAACTGCTGTAACAGATGCTGTTGCTAGTGGTTTGGCAGAACGTAAAGCTGAAAAAGATGGTGGAGACAAAGCTGCTACTAAAGAAGCTGCTGCTCCTGCTAAAGAAGCTGCTCCTGCTAAAGAAGCTGCTCCTGCTAAAGAAGCTGCTCCAGTTGCAGAAACTGCTCCAGTTGCAGAAGCTGCTCCAGTTGCAGAAACTGCTCCAGTTGCAGAAACTGCTCCAGTTGCAGAAACTGCTCCAGTTGTAGAAACTGCTCCAGTTGTAGAAACTGCTCCAGTTGTAGAAGCTGCTCCGGTTAAAGAAGCTGCTCCAGCTAAAAAAGCTCCAGAAGCATCACAAGAAGAAGAATAAACTAGTATAACACAGTAATAAAGTCGTTTAGTAAATTTCTTCAAGAAATGAATTGAACGACTTTTTTAAATTTTCAATATGAGTACCATGGTAAAAATAACAGCCGCAGAAGTAAATAAATTAAGACAAGCAACAGGCGCAGGTATGATGGACTGCAAAAACGCTTTAGTTGAAGCTGAAGGTGATTTTGATAAAGCTATCTCCGTTCTACGTAAAAAAGGACAGAAAGTAGCCGCTAAAAGAGCAGATAGAGACTCTAGTGAAGGTGCCGCAGTTGCAAAAGTAAATGCTGATAACACAGCCAGTGTAGTAATCGTTCTTGGTTGTGAAACTGATTTTGTTGGTAAGAATGAGAACTTCTTGAAACTTGCTAACGAAATGGCAGAAATCGCTTTGAACCAAGACTCAAAAGAAGCCTTCTTGGCAGCGGATTTCGGAGGCATGACCGTTGCCGATAAGTTGATCGAGCAAACTGGTGTGATTGGTGAAAAATTAGATATCAATGCTTTTGAAAAATTAGAAGCACCATACGTGGGGTCTTATGTTCATATTAACAAGATCGCAGCAATCGTAGGATTGTCATCTAAAATGGATAAAGCCGATGTATTGTCTAAAGACTTAGCAATGCAAATAGCTTCAATGGGAGCAACAACATTATCTTACAAAGATTTTGACCCAGCGTTTGTGGCCTCGGAAACTGAAGCTAGAATTGCTGTCATCGAAAAAGACAATATTGAATTAGGACGATTGGGAAAAACCCTAAAAAATGTACCTCAGTACATTTCTATGGCGCAATTGACTGCAGAAGTATTGGCAAAAGCGGAAGAAGCTGCGAAAGCAGAACTTAAAGCGGAAGGTAAGCCAGAACAAATTTGGGATAGAATACTTCCAGGTAAAATGGAACGTTATATTTCTGATAACACAACATTGGATCAAGAACAATGTCTATTGGATCAAAATTTCATTAAGGACGAAAAATTGAGCGTCGCTCAATATGTAAAGTCATATGGTGAAGTCGAAGTCACAGGATTCAAAAGAGTTGCCTTAGGGTAAGTAGAATATATATATTTTAAAAGCCTCGATATTTATCGGGGCTTTTTTATTTTCTACTCTTTTCAATTCTAAATTAAGGAGTATATTTGCTAAACTCTTCAAGGCAAAATGAAATACAAAAGAATACTCCTTAAACTTTCTGGTGAGGCCTTAATGGGTTCCAGACAATATGGCATCGACCCAGAAAGACTAGCAGAATATGCTCAAGAGATAAAGAAAATCACCGAAAAAGGTGTTGAAATGGCCATTGTTATAGGTGGCGGTAATATTTTTAGAGGTGTTGCAGGAGCTAGCAATGGTATGGATCGGGTTCAAGGCGATCATATGGGTATGTTAGCAACAGTCATTAATGGATTGGCATTACAAAGCGCCTTGGAAGATGCCGGTGTACCTACCAGATTGCAATCAGCAATCCAGATCAATGAAGTAGCAGAACCTTTCATTAGAAGAAAAGCAATGCGCCATCTGGAAAAAGGTCGAGTGGTGATTTTTGGTGGTGGTACCGGAAATCCATATTTCACGACAGACTCCGCGGCGGTATTAAGGGCCATTGAAATTGAAGCCGACGTCATATTAAAAGGTACGCGCGTTGACGGTATTTATAATACTGATCCAGAAAAAGATTCAACTGCTGTAAAATTTGACCATATCACATTTGATGACGTACTCCGAAAAGGCTTGAAAGTTATGGACACAACAGCGTTTACATTAAGTCAGGAAAACAATTTGCCAATCGTTGTGTTTGACATGAACAAGAAAGGCAACCTCATGAAAGTGGTTCTCGGAGAGAAAATTGGGACGGAAGTTATTTTTTAAAATAGTTGTGGCTTAATTTTTGAATTGATAGTTTATGTAAATATTTAACTTATGAATGAAGACATACAATTTATAGTCGACGCTACAAAAGAAGCCATGGATGCTGCGCTTAAGCATCTAGAAAAACAATTATCAAACATTAGAGCTGGTAAGGCAAGCCCTGCTATGCTTGGTAGTGTTATGGTAGATTATTACGGAACACAGACGCCTTTGAGCCAAGTGGCCAATGTAAATACACCGGATGGACGGACCATTTCCATACAACCCTGGGAGAAAAGTATGATCCAGGAAATTGAACGTGGAATCATGTTTGCCAATCTAGGGTTCAATCCAATGAACAATGGTGAAAGTGTCATTATAAATGTTCCTCCATTAACAGAAGAACGAAGACGTGAGTTGGCTAAACAGGCTAAAGCCGAAACAGAAGATGCCAAAGTTGGTGTGAGAAATGCTAGAAAAGATGCCAATAACGACATTAAAAAGATAGATGATATTTCTGAAGATCTACAAAAAAATGCCGAATTTGACATTCAGTCTTTAACCGATAAATACATCCAAAGAATAGATGAAATCTTTACCAATAAGGAAAAAGAGATCATGACCGTTTAATTACCAAGCGACTTCTATAGTCGCTTTTTTTATACGATTGCATGAATAGTCCCATTAATACATTACCTATGAAATTCATTAAATACATTTCGATGTTTGTCCTTGTTTTACAAGTGCAGATGGGACTTGCCCAATCCTACGATTTTGTCCCGAGTGATTTGATACAGATTCCTAAAGAGCAACTTAATACCATGACAATCAATATTCGTCCTGATATCATGCTGTTCAATAACAAAGGGGAAAGACTACCCCTGGATCAAATGTCGTTAATGGCCAATCCCGAATTCAGACCAATATTCTACGCGGATACCCTCGGAAAAATAAAAGCGGTGGTCTTCGAGAATAAAATCGACCATCCTATCCTTATTGAGCATAATTCCGAAGCAGATTTTACAGATGGAGAATTTGCCTTGGACTTCCTTACTCAAGACATGGATGGCAGGCCTATAAAATTATCTGATCTTCATGGTAAGGTGGTCGTTCTGAATTTTTGGTTCATAAAATGTCCGCCTTGCGTTATGGAAATGCCAGACTTGAATGAGGTGGTTAGCAATTATGATCCAGAAGATGTTGTATTTGTAGGAATCACTTTCGACTCACAGGAATTAGTAGAACAGTTTCTTGAGTCTAAAACCTTTAATTACACCATAACGCCAGATGCCTATGATGCCATTAGTATTTATGGCGTACAAAGTTTTCCGACTAATATGGTCATCGATAAACAAGGCCAGATCGTACTTAAGGAAATTGGTTATCGAACCAACATGAAGGACGTGTTAATGTCCGCTATTAACAAACTTCTATAATTGATACGCCGATCAATTATCCTGCTATTCGGCTTTTTAATCTCAGGTTTGAATACCTACTCACAAAATCCCGAGCTCCAAGATGAGACCCCCATACCGAACAAGACTCTATCAAAAAGATAGAGTTAGCAAGAAGCCTAATGAATGGTTATTTACTTGCCAGATATTTTGATTTTGATTTGCGCTACCTCGTAAAATACAACCAATATGAAGGATTGGGCGCGTCACCAATAAAAAATTCTCGGAGCTATACAAAATCTACGGATATACTGTCTATGGTTTTAGGAGCCATACATTCAAATATAATATAGGTGGTGGTTTCAGGGTCACAGAAAAGACCAAAACATGGTTGCATCTATCATACACGGACGATATTCAAGAGACTGGCGGTTCAAAATTCTTGACAGATAAGCGCTTCTTTAAAATTTTTGAGATACGCTCTCGGCAATATGAATAATATTGATAACCATCAAGGAACCGTCTTTAACACTCTAGATAAAGGGTATACCGAATCAGGTTTTTAAATCAACAATCTACTTTTCGGGTTTGGTTTAAACTTTGCCTATAGATATGGTGCCTACCAATTGCTTGGATTCGAGGATAATTTTGCCTTTAAGTTCACTTTTAACGTAAAACTTGAGTAATGAGTTTCCTATTCACTTAACCCTCGATATCCATTGTATTTTTCTACCTTTGTGCCATTATAGGTAATCGATGACCAAACTATTTTCCGTCAATTTCTGGGAAACTGTCGCAAGACTCATTTTGCGCAATAAGATTTTTATCTTAATAATGGTTGCAATGGCAACCATTTTTTTAGGATATCAATGGAAAAACATGCGTTTTACCTATACCGAAGCCAACCTACTTCCGGATGAACACGAAGTTAACAATACCTATAACCAATTTCTCGAAAAATTCGGCGAAGAAGGTAATCTCATTATATTAGGAGTTAAGGACTCCACACTTTTTACCGTTGAAAAACTCAATGCTTGGAATGAATTATCAAGTGAGTTTGGGAAATATGAAGAAATAGAGACCGTCGTTTCTTTAGGCAACCTTCAGAAACTAGTTAAGAATAACAAAACAGAACGTTTTGACATTGAACCTTTCATTAAGGATTCAATCGCAACCATGGATCAGGTGAACGCTCTTCAAGATGAATTGTTCAATAAATATCCGTTTTATGACAACTTCCTTTTCAATAAACAAACCAAAACAATAAGAACAGCACTGTACCTCGATAAGGCAATCGTAAACAAACCTGCCAGAAAAGATTTTATTGTTGATGTACTTATTCCAAAAGTCGGTGAATTTGAGAAGCAATATGATATGGATGTTAGGGTGTCTGGCATGCCTTATATCCGCACCTTGAATTCTCAAAACATCATTGACGAAATCGGCGTTTTCATTAGTCTCGCACTCTTCGTCACCTCCTTGATATTTTTCTTTTTCTTTAGGTCGTACCGTGCGACATTCATATCGATGTTTGTAGTGCTCATTGGCGTCATGTGGACCTTTGGTATCCTTGGCTTACTTCAGTATGAAATTACCGTGCTCACGGCCTTGATCCCTCCATTGATCATTGTAATAGGTATTCCTAACTGTATTTTCTTGATCAACAAATACCAACACGAAGTTAAGAAACATGGTAATAAAGTAAAGTCGTTACAGCGGGTTATTACGAAAATAGGGAATGCAACCTTGATGACCAATGTAACTACGGCCTCAGGATTTGCCACTTTCATTATCACTGACAGTAAACTCTTAACCGAATTTGGCATAGTGGCTTCTTTGAGTATTCTCGCCATATTTATATTATGCCTGCTCATTATACCTATTATCTACAGTTTTATGCCTCATCCAAAAGACAAGCATTTGGAGCATTTGAATAAGCGTTGGATCAACGGATTTGTAGATTGGATGGAGCGCATGGTCAAACATCATAAGATCGCAATCTACATTACTTCTATTGTATTGCTGACTGTGAGTCTTATTGGAATTAATCAAATTAAGATCTCGGGCAGTTTAATTGAGGACATGCCAAAGAATACTGAGTTTTTTAAAGACATTAGATTCTTCGAGTCAGAATTCAATGGTATTATGCCATTGGAGATAATGATCGATACCAAGCGTAAAAAAGGTGTTATGAAAATAGCAACTCTTAAACGCATGAATGAATTACAAGAACTCATTGAAGAAACACCCGAATTATCTAAACCCATTTCGGTGGTCGAACTGGTGAAATATGCAAAACAAGCATACTATAATGGCAATCCCAAATATTATCAGCTACCTACAACCCAAGAAAACAGTTTCATTTTATCTTACGTCAAGAATTCATCTACTGATGTTAGTTTGCTCAAGAATTTTGTGGATAGTACAGGGCAATATGCCCGAATCACGACTTTTATGAAAGATATCGGTACTGATAAAATGGAACGTATCGAAGAAAACTTAAAGAACAAGATCACTAAGGTCTTCCCTGAAGATAGATATGAGGTGACCATGACTGGCAAGGCTCTGGTTTTCCAGAAAGGCACGAAATATTTAGTGAATAATTTAGTGTTGTCATTATCCTTGGCCATATTCCTGATATCACTTTTCATGGCGTATATGTTTAGGTCTTTTAGGATGATCATAGTTTCCTTGATTCCCAATTTACTTCCTCTATTGATAACGGCAGGTTTAATGGGATATCTAGGAGTGCCCATAAAGCCATCGACAATTCTGGTATTCAGTATTGCCTTTGGGATTTCTGTGGATGACACCATTCATTTCCTTGCGAAGTATCGACAAGAACTTCAAGCGAATAACTGGAAAATAAGAAAATCGGTCTACGCTGCCTTGCGAGAAACAGGCGTTAGCATGTTTTATACATCAATCGTATTGTTCTTCGGGTTTTCGGTTTTCACGATCTCAAGCTTCGGAGGCACAGTAGCTCTAGGCGCCTTGGTCTCTGCCACATTGTTATTTGCGATGTTGGCAAATTTATTGCTTTTACCCTCACTATTGTTGTCACTCGAAAGAAGCATTGCCAATAAAGAAGTACTGAAAGAACCTAACTTCAAGATCATCCCTGAGGAGGAAGATCAAACTAATATGGAAACATAAAAAAAGCCGCCAACTTAAAGGTTAGCGGCCATAATATGATAAATCCCCATTTATCATAGAGCTTGATAATTAAACCTTATCAAGCAACATATTGATTAATAGCATATCAAATATAGTAATTTTATCAACGTCCAATCAGGGGAAAAAACCCCTTTTTTAAATAATTCAATACGGCTAAAAAGCTTTAATAAATTATCTTTGCGGCTTAATTATCAAATAAAATGAAAACCAATAGAGTAGTTTCGTTATTATCCCAGGATAAAAAACATGTCGAAGTTGAAGTTAAAGGTTGGGTAAGGACTTTTAGGGCAAATCGTTTTGTGGCATTGAATGATGGCTCCACCATAAATAATATTCAATGTGTCATCGATTTTGAGAATACCAATGAAGAAACCTTAAAACGAATTACGACTGGAGCTGCAGTTCATATTAAAGGATTACTGGTCGATAGCCAAGGTAAAGGTCAAACGGTAGAAATACAAGTATTGGAAATCACCATCTTGGGAGATTCTGATCCGGATGAATATCCAATACAGCCTAAAAAACACTCCATGGAGTTCTTAAGGGAAAATGCCCATTTAAGAGTTCGTACAAATACATTCAGCGCGGTCATGCGCCTAAGTTCTGCATTAGCATTTGCCGTTCATCAATTTTTCCAAAACAATGGTTTCTATAATGTACACACTCCTATCATTACGGGTAGTGATGCTGAAGGGGCCGGAGAGATGTTTAAGGTAACATCATTGGACCTCAAGAACCCACCGAAAAATGATAAGGGCGATATTGATTATTCTCAAGACTTCTTCGGAAAAGAAACCAACCTAACGGTTTCTGGCCAATTAGAGGCAGAGAACTATGCCATGGCTTTAGGCAATGTTTATACCTTTGGTCCGACATTTAGGGCAGAGAATAGTAATACTTCTCGTCACTTATCAGAATTTTGGATGATAGAGCCTGAAATGGCATTCTATGATTTGAATGATAATATGGATTTGGCTGAAAGTTTCATAAAGTATGTAGTTCAATATGTGCTCGACAATTGCAAGGAAGACCTAGAGTTCTTGAACCAACGATTGTTAGATGAAGAAAAGACAAAGCCACAAGCTGAGCGCAGTGAGATGTCGCTTATGGAAAAATTACATTTCGTAACTGATAATAATTTCAAGCGTGTCACGTATACAGAAGCCATTGACATATTGCGCAATTGCAAGCCCAACAAGAAAAAGAAATTCAAGTACCTTATAAACGAATGGGGAGCAGACCTGCAAAGCGAACATGAACGCTTCTTGGTTGAAAAACATTTTAAATGCCCCGTCATCCTCTTTGATTATCCAGCGAACATAAAGGCGTTCTATATGAGATTGAATGAAGATGGTAAAACAGTTAGAGCCATGGACATTTTGTTTCCAGGGATTGGTGAAATTGCTGGAGGGTCTCAGCGTGAAGAACGATTGGAAGTCTTGAAAGCAAAGATGGCAGCGCT
Source organism: uncultured Flavobacteriaceae bacterium (assembly GCA_965530995.1). Lineage (GTDB taxonomy): Bacteria > Bacteroidota > Bacteroidia > Flavobacteriales > Flavobacteriaceae > JABABD01. Next base: position 4,798 of record CBESOB010000040.1, on the reverse strand, counting down.
AGACATTGATGAAAAAGAGCTCTGGTGGTATTTGGATCTGCGCCGCTTTGGAACCGCCGTTCATAGTGGATTTGGATTAGGATTCGAACGCTTGGTTATGTTCGCAACTGGAATGAGCAATATTCGAGATGTTATTCCGTTTCCAAGAACACCTCAAAATGCAGAATTCTAAGGAGTGAAAACAATATCATAAAACAATCGACATATGAATTTATGTAGTTTGTTTTCTTTAAATTTATAGAAATACATCGTCCTAATGCTTAAGCAGTATTTACAGTTTAAACTATCACAGAAATTATCACCTCAGCAGATACAATTGATGAAGTTGATTCAATTGCCTACGCAGGCATTTGAGCAACGAATCAAACAAGAACTTGAAGAAAACCCGGCTTTGGAAGGTGGTAAGGAAACCTCCGATGATCTTGATGATGATTTCGACAACACCAAGGAGGAGTACGATGATAATGAAAGCATAGCTGCCGACGATATTAATGTAGATGATTATTTGAGCGACGACGAAATTCCAGATTACAGGACACAAACAAGCAATTATAGTGCAGACGATGAGGAAAAGAATATTCCTTACGCCTCTGGCATGTCTTTTACGCAACATTTAAAAAATCAATTGAATACTTTTCGGCTAGATGAGGAAGAACAGGAAATTGCTGAATTCTTGGTGGGAAGTGTTGATGAGAGCGGGTACATAAGACGGTCTTTAAGTGATATTATGGATGATCTTGCATTTACCCAGAATATCTATACCACTGAAGAAAAAATTGAGCAAGTGTTAATGATCGTTCATCAATTGGATCCTGCAGGTGTTGGCTCTCGGAATCTTCAAGAATGCCTATTGATACAGTTACTAAGAAGGACACAAAATCCTGATGTTCAATTAGCATCTGAAATTATTGAAAAGGCTTTTGATCAATTCACGAAAAAACATTACAAAAAACTACTCCAAAAATTTGATGTCACTGAAGTTCAGCTAAAAAAAGCCATTGAAGAAATAGAAAGATTGAACCCTAAGCCTGGAGGGTCTTATGCTGGGAACACTAGAATGGTAGAACATGTAGTTCCAGATTTTGCAATTAAGATAGTTGAAAGTGAATTGGAACTTACACTCAATGGCCGTAATGCTCCAGAACTTCATGTGTCTCGCGAGTACAATAACATGATGCAAGGTTATAAAGAGGCAAAGGATAAATCTAAATCGCAAAAAGACGCGGTCCAGTTCATTAAACAAAAACTAGATGCAGCGAAATGGTTCATAGAAGCCATTAAACAACGCCAGCAGACACTTTTTGTGACAATGAGTTCCATTATGCATTACCAGAAAGAATACTTTCTTACCGGTGACGAGCGCAAGCTCAGGCCGATGATCCTTAAGGATATTGCAGATGAAATTGAAATGGATGTTTCTACGGTTTCTCGTGTTGCCAATAGTAAATATGTTGATACGCCCTATGGCACAAAACTCATCAAGGAATTCTTTAGCGAATCCATGACTAATGATCAAGGAGAAGAAGTTTCAACAAGAGAAATCAAGAAAATACTTGAGACTGTTATTGAAGAAGAAGACAAGAAAAAACCTTTAACAGATGAAAAATTAGCCAAGATTCTTAAGGAAAAAGGATACCCTATTGCTAGAAGAACCGTGGCAAAATATCGTGAACAGCTGGATTTTCCGGTAGCAAGGCTTCGTAAAAAAATGTAATGCGCCATATACTAAGGAGCATATCGTATATCTTTCACCCTTTATTGATGCCTCTTCTTGGGGTCATATTTTACTTCTCCAAAACACCTAGGTACATTCCATTACCAATAATTAAGGCGAAGCTTATTTCTATTTTTATATTAACGATAGTCTTGCCTGTATTGCTATTTTACTTATTGAGAACCATTAGGCAGGTAAACTCAATTCATTTACAATCCACAAAAGAACGTATTATACCTCTGGCCTTGAATGCCATTATTATCGTTCTTGTTTTACTTCGTATCCTGCCTCAAAACGAGGTCATTGAATTATATTATTTCTTTTTAGGGATCCTACTATCGACTATTACTTGTTTGATACTTGCTATACTTAAATTCAAGGCCAGCATTCATATGATTTCAATTGGTGGTGTTTTCATGTTTTTCATAGCATTGAGTATCCACTTTAGCATAAATGTCAACGGCACTATCGCCTTATTATTCATACTTATTGGGGCCATTGCTACTTCTAGACTTTATTTAAATGCTCATGATAATATTGAATTGATAATTGGGTTTTTTATCGGTTTAGTTCCTCAATTGATCATGTTGAATTATTGGCTATAATAAATAGAACATTAAGCCGATCTTTATGGTATTCATTTCAATAGGATTCCCATTAAGCATAGCTTTATTATTGAAGATCGTATTAAGACCATAATACAAGTGTATATTCCATGTATTATATCCAATACTCGTAGTAAGGCCATATTGAAAATCATTAAAATGATCAATATCTCTATACTTTTGGTTGCTAGGAGAACCTATATATTTAGTGGTATGATTAATTAAGTACCCTAATTTAAACCCCGTGTATATTCTCCAGAATTTATACTCATCTAATGTCGAAGTCCTCCATCTAAACTCTATTGGCAGTTCTAAGATATGAAGTGCAAATTTATTCTTTGTGAAACTATCACTATCTGTAAGTAAAGTATATGTCACTTCCTGCTCACTATCCTTACCTATCAGCAAATTTTGATTGAAAGAATTAGTAGAGTAACCTAATCCTACGCCAATGGCCAAATTTCGTCTTTTATTGATAGGAACATCCTTTATGAAGCCAAAATGAAAACCACTGGAAAATCCACTTTGATTAACACCCTCAGTAATTTTACCTAATAGATTATAAGTGATTCCTATATACAATTGATCTTCTTTATATAAGGAATCTATTTCGACAAAATTTTGGCCTTGAGCATACGTTGGCAAACCTAAAAACCATATAATGATAAACGAGAAGATTAATTTCATTATTAAATATCATTTCTTAAAAGTAATGATTTTGTGTTATCCATCTAAAGATCCGGAATTAAAAAAGGCACTCTTTTAAAGAATGCCTTTCGTGTTATAACAATAAAATTATTACTTTAATTGCTCAAAGCGTCACCTTGCCTAGTTGTATAATTGATCTTAAGAGCATTTTCTTTACGAAGCTCTTGTTTAATGTCTGATACAAGTCCCATATTAGCATCACTATCGACCTTAAGGGCAGTTGTTAAGAAGGGTATCAACTCCTCACGCTTGCTAGCGCGTTCTTCTCTTATAAAACTACCTATATCCTTGACATCGGCAAACTTATCATTCAATTGAATACGAGCTTGGGTACCCAAACTCTTGTATTGTGAACTTGGTTTCCCAGCATAAATGTACATTACCAGATCTTTCTTAGCCAATTTTTCAACTTGATTGGCCTGTGGCAATTTATTCTGTATCATCAATGTATTCTCCCTCATCACTGTCGCTACCATGAAGAAGAACAATAGCATAAATACAATATCAGGCAATGAAGCCGTATTAACAGCTGGCAAATCGCCTCCTTTTTTCTTTTTAAACTTAGACATAATCTGTTGTTATTTAATTAGATTTCGGCTCAGCTTCTGAAAGCTTTTGAGGAATTAAAAGTTTAACAACCTCTAACCTCTCCTTGATCTTTACCTTATCACTAGCAATCGTTCTAGGGTCATTATACTTTGAATTAGCCTCTACAAAATTCATACCACCATTAGGATACAATCTTTTGTATTCTCTATTCCTAAGTTCATTATAGGCCGCAATCAGCTCATTTTGAACAGAAATATAGGTCTTATACTTAGTTTCCCTATCGTTCTGTAATGAAATAATTGCCTTATCTGGATTGTCTGAAGATCTCGAATCCTTCTTTCCTCTACAGAATGAACAAGCCTCATCTCCACTACCACCACCATTATCCAAGAACGCAATGGCTAATTTCCTCAAGTTTTTCAACTCAACGACCTCACCATCATTTCCATTGGCCTTCAAGAACAATTGATCATTCCTGTTCACCTGCAATTGGAAAATGTTCTTTTCCTTAATGATTGGCGGTTCTGTTTCCTCTATTGGAGGTAATTTTCGGTTTAGCCCTGAATCTGTTTCTATGGTGGTTGTCACCAAGAAAAAAATCAAGAGCAAGAAAGCAATGTCAGCCATTGAGCCTGCATTTACTTCCGGTGCTGCTCTATTTGCCATATTAATTAATCATTTTTTTAACTCCAAAGAATACCATTGCTGCGCCAGCAATTCCTGCCAAGCAATAAAACATATACAATCCCGCACCTACCATCTTCGAACCTCCTTCAGAAAGTACTTCGCCATCTCTTAAAGGTGTTTCAACACCTTTAGCTAATAAGAAATAGCATATTACAAATACCGCTAAAAAAGATCCAACGCCTTTTAAAGTAGTCATTAAGGCCCCTGGACTGGAAATAAGATTCTTCAATGTGAAGAACACTACTATTGCCAATATGGCAATAAGTACAACATATGCTACATATGCTATCGGGTCAAGAAGACCGTTCACTACATCCAAATCACCAGCCTTGGCCGCCGATTGAATGGTAGTATCTCCAGTACTGATAATTCTACCTAGAAGGATCATGGAAAGAATTCCAACTACGCCTCCTATTATGGTTATTATTTTCTTCATGATTCGTTTAATTTGAATTATACAATATTACTTCTTGTTTCTTATCAACAAGTCCATCAATGTGATAGATGCATCTTCCATATCGTTTACGATGCTATC
>CBESOB010000039.1:0-16889 GCA_965530995.1 uncultured Flavobacteriaceae bacterium | reverse complement strand
TCCCTTGCCTTTTTATGTTTGGATCGCTGTGAGGCATTTATTAATTGAGGATATCTTCCTCCAACATCCTTAATGAAATCATCAATTTCCTCCTTTGTGGGTAAGGCTTCAACATTTGCCAACATTCCCAGGTCATTTCCTGTGAGTATCATACTATTGCGAATCTCTTCCGGAAGATTATCCACACCAATTCCTAGAGTAGACAGTGGTTTTGGTATTTCAAAAAACCCATTTCTCGCCCTAGAGTAATAACTTCCTCCGGCTCTTGCAACTAGATCCAACTCTTCTTGGTTGATTTTCCCATCTTCATTTAAGCAATCATCGTCAATATGTATCTTAACAACCTCACAAATAATCAAATTCCCAGCGCCTCCTTCATTTCCTAGTTTAATAATATCATTGACTTTGCATTCGAACTGTACTGGTGATTCCGCAACACGAAATGGTTTGACAATATCAGATTCTTGCATGGTCAAGCCCGCCTTTTTAAACTCATTGATATCTTCCGGATACTCCGAACTGCTCAATGACATTTGATGAACCATGTCGTAATTAACCACATTAATAACGACTTCTTTTATGTCTTCAGCATTCTGAAGAGTGTGCTTCGTTGTATTATCCCTAACCCGACGGGCTGGAGAGAATATCATTATCGGTGGATTGGCACTAAACACATTGAAGAAGCTAAATGGCGAAAGATTTGGGTTGCCATCTGTATCTATTGTACTCGCAAACGCAATTGGTCTCGGTGCAACTGCACTTAACAAGAGCCCGTGTAGTTTTCCAGTAGAAATCTCCGTAGGAATATATGACGCCATCGAAAAAATTTGATTTCGCCAAAGGTAGCTATTATGATATTCAACAAAAAACGATTTGCAAGCTTAACCGCACAATAATATTAACAATATTGCATTATATTTAGGAATACTAAAATTGCCATAATTTAATGCAACTAACCAACAATAAGAATGCCTTTAGATGGTTAATGATCATTGTATCATTTGTTATCATCTCGCTAATTTTGTGGAATACGTATCAATTCTTCCAAAATTTCAAGGAAGAAGAACGGATTAAAATGCGCAATTTGTCCTACGCACAAACAGATTTATTGAAAAATACCGACCTTGATCAAGATTTTGGTGAATTGACTTTACAGGTAATTCAAAGTAACACGACTACACCGATGATCAATGTGAGTAGTGATGGAAGTATTAGTCACAAAAACATAGGCGTGGAAAAAATGAAAGATTCTGTATACGTGCAGAACCTAATAACTAGATATTCGAGTGAAAATACGCCTATTGAAGTCAAGTACCAAGAGCGCGTGTACTCAACAATTTACTACGGCAACTCTGAATTGCTTAACAAGCTAAAATACTATCCACTTGCCTTGCTTCTCATTATTTTTCTTTTTGGTGCTGTGGTGTATTTCTTTTATCGAAGTTCAAAAATTGCTGAACAAAACAAACTTTGGACAGGCATGGCAAAAGAAACGGCACACCAGATCGGTACGCCATTATCTTCTCTTATCGGATGGACGGAAATACTAAAAAGTGAGAAAGTGAATCCTGAATATATTTTGGAGATTGAAAAAGATGTAGAACGATTACAGACCATTACCGAACGGTTTTCGAAAATTGGTTCCGTACCTAAACTTGAAAAAATGAATGTCGTTGAAGAAACCCGAGAATCCTATAATTACCTAAAAGCTAGGACTTCTAATCTTATTAATTTCGAATTAGAAACCCCTGATGACGCTATTTTTGCTGAATTGAATCATCAATTATTCAGTTGGACCATTGAGAATTTAGTGAAGAATGCCATAGATGCCATGAAAGGGAAAGGAGACTTATCTGTAAAGATCTTTTCAGCAGATAAATACGTACATATAAATATATCCGATACTGGTAAAGGTATTCCAAAATTATTGTTCAATAAAGTGTTTGAGCCAGGATATACGAGTAAAAAACGTGGATGGGGATTAGGATTATCCTTAGCTAGGAGAATTATACAGGACTATCATAAAGGTAAGATAAGGGTATTGAATTCTGAAGCAGGGAAAGGAACTACCATGCAAATTTCCCTGAAAACCATTGCCTAATATAAATTATGAACGAAAAGTTGATCACCATCAAAGAGGTTGCTCTCAAGAATAATTGCCCGGAGTGTTATTCTACTAAAGGTTTAACATTGACTTTTAGGCAAAAATTCAAGGAGACCGCCTTATACAAATCCATAACTAAGGATATCATTGAAGAGTTAGTGTGTACTAAATGTGAAACGACTATATATCCTGTAAGTTGGACTGATGATATTGAACGCGTTTATAATTATCAGAAAAAAGCCATTGAGCCCAAAAAGGTCTCAATTAAATTAAAGCGAACTGCTTGGGTTATTATAATCGCGATTAATGTTTTGATTATTGGGATAGTACTGGCAGTGTTCTTCCCTGAAGCATTAGGTTTAAAATAATTACAACGCTTCGATTATGGATTTAGCAATATCCTTGAACTCTTCGTCAGTCAAAGTGGTTTTATTGATAAATCTAGCATCATTCATGGAATTCAAGGGAATTAAATGAACATGCACATGAGGCACTTCCAATCCAATAACAGACACACCAACGCGTTTACATGGGATGACTTTTTCAATGGCAATGGCCACTTTTCTAGAAAATTTCATTAGACCATCGTAAGTCTCTTCCTCCAGGTCGAATAATTTATCAACTTCTTTTTTTGGGATACAAAGTGTATGTCCCTTAGCGTTCGGATTGATATCCAAAAATGCAAGAAAATCTTCTGTCTCTGCCACTTTGTAGCAAGGAATCTCTCCATTAATGATCTTTGTAAATAGTGTTGCCATTTATCGACTTATTTCAATAACATCAAATTTCATTACGCCATTAGGCACTTCTATTTCAGCAACATCACCAACAGATTTGCCTAGAAGGCCTTTTCCAATTGGCGAATTCACAGAGATCTTTCCAGAAGCTAGATCCGCTTCACCATCAGCAACAAGCGTGTAAATCATTTCCATACCATTGGTCTGGTTCTTTATCTTGACATTAGAAAGCACTAAGGCTTTAGATGAATCTAGTTGAGACTCATCTATGAGTCTAGCTCCGGCAAGTGTATCCTCTAGTTTTGAGATTTTCATCTCTAACATCCCTTGTGCTTCTTTAGCAGCATCGTACTCTGCATTTTCGCTTAAATCACCTTTATCCCTTGCCTCTCCAATGGCACGAGATGCGTTTGGTCGTTCAATATCTTTTAAATGACTAAGCTCATCTCTCAATTTTTTTAATCCTTCGGCTGTATAGTATGATACTTTACTCATATCTTCATCGTTTAATATAAAATAAAAAGAATCCCGCTCACACGAGATTCAGTCAACAAATATACAAAATTTTTAGCTGGAAATGCTTTTTTACGTAAATTACAGGTCTTTAAAAACGCTATGAAATCATTAATCATTTTCTTCTTAACTAGCTTATTATTAATATCATGCAGTAAAAACGATGATGGAAGAATTGGCAACCCAAACATACCGAATTATGCTTTTGACACTGGTTCATTAATAAATACCAACTTACCTCAATTCGGTAGCCTACAATTCCCAGGTAATTTCATTGTACTAAATCAATATGGGGTTAATGGTGTTGTACTATATAGTTCTGGCACTACCTATAGTGCTTTTGAATTAAGCGACCCCAATCATCAGGTCAATACCTGTTCCCGTTTAACGTTAGAAGGCATTATCGCTTCATGTACCTGTGATGATGGTAATAGTTATAATATTGTTAATGGTGGGCAACAAGAAGGCACCGCAGGTCAATATGGCCTGGTACCTTACGGTGTTGAAGTTCTCGGTAATATCATAAGGGTTTTTAATAATTAAAACTTCAATGTCACTCCCAGCAAGAAATTAGTTCCCGCTTGCGGATAATACCCTGCACCGTCAAAAGTCGTCACTCCAGAATCAGGGTCATTAGGCACATCGAATGTGAAATAGTACCCATTGGAAACGTATTCGGTATTGAATATGTTATTCACTAACCCTGAAAGCACTATGGATTTGAAAATGGATTTTGGTTTGATCTCATAGGTAATATTGAAATCATTAACGAAATAGCTATCCAACTTTGAAGTCTCCACATCAAAATTGCTCATGAATTGTTCACCGACATACTTTGAAAGGAAAGCTAATTGAAGGTTATCAAGGGGATTATACTGAATCATGTTCCCAATGATCACATCTGGCGAAAACGAGATGTTGGTGCTTCCTAAATTGACCAATTCACCATTTATTGTACGCGTAAAATCTACATTCTTATTGGTACTAATTCCGAAGTTTGGCATTATTGAAAACTGATCCGACACATTTAGTCGAGCATCGATTTCTAATCCCAAACGATAACTATTCCCGCTATTGGCCCTTATAGGTGCACCAACGTCATCCAAAGCTCCAGTCAAGACCAACTGGTTATTATAAGCCATATAATATATGTTTGTGTTGATCGTCGTTTTTGCAGAGTTAAGTCTCCACCCCAATTCAAAATCGTTAAGTGCTTCTGGTTCTGGGTTACCATTTTCATAATCTGTCCTGTTTGGTTCCCTATTGGCACGGGCATATGATATATACAGACTGTGTTCTGTATTTAATTGATAACTCGCCCCAACTTTTGGATTAAAGAAAGTGAAGTCATCTTCTACAGTAAAATTCACTAAGTCAGAGTTTAATCCGCCATTCGTTGTATAATCTATCCTTCGCAATTGTAAATCTCCATACAAACTCCAGTGCTCATCTAAATCAAATGTCCCTTTTGTGTATACGTTGAATTCCGTTTTCTTGGCCGAATTATCATAATAGCGATCCCTGATAGCACTATCGTTCGCAAATTGCGCCCATATTACTTCACCAAAATGATCGCCTTCATATACATTATAAGACCCTCCGAAGACCATATCTGCATTCTGGTTCTTGTAGTTGAGTGAAAATGTCGTACCATAAAAATCGTTATCTAACCAGCGCCTCCTAATAATATCTGTGGTATCAATAGTTTCACCGCCAATACTGATCGGTGTAAACCCATAGGTTGAAAAATCCTCATCTTCTTTATATTGCTCAAAATAACCTCTCCCATAAGTATAATGAACGGCAATATTTGAAGACCAGTTATTATTGAAACGTTGATTCCAATGCAATTGATAATGATCTTGATTATAGTTATCTATTTCATTGTCATAAAAACGTGTGTTACCACTGTCATCCGTATAAATTCCTGCAGGATTAAAAGTTCTATCTGTTTCTAATGTAGAAGCGTCAATACCAAACCAGGATTGATAGGTTTTTTCGAAACCACCAAAAGCAATTACCTTTATCAATGTATTATCGCCAATATAACTTCCCTGAAGGAAATAGGATTTCAACTCAGATTCCGCCCGATCAATATATCCGTCACTTGAGATCTTAGATAGCCGTCCAGCTAATTCGAAATGATCATTGAGTTTCCCAGTACTGAATTTTACTGTATTCTTAAATGTATTGAAAGACCCGATGGAAGACGCAATTTCTGCCTTGGCTTTTTTTGAAACAGCGTCTGTCAATATATTCAAACTAGCACCAAAGGCAGCAGCACCATTAGTAGATGTTCCTACACCTCTTTGAAGTTGCAAACTTTCGACAGAGGAAGCAAAATCTCCGAGATTCACCCAAAACGTCCCATGAGATTCTGAATCGTTATAAGGAATGCCATTAATAGTTACATTAACACGGGTAGCATCACTGCCACGCACACGAATACCGGTATATCCGACTCCGGCCCCAGCATCTGTGGTTGTGACGACACTTGGTAGGTAATTTAATAATATAGGAATGTCTTGACCTAGATTTCTTTTAGCCAATTCTTCCTTTGTAATATTAGAGTGAGTTATGGGTGAGTTCTCCATGACTCTAATGGCACTTACCAATACCTCATCGAGCTTTTGCACTTGTGTTGAATCATTTTCTTTTTCTTGTGCTTGAACACAAAGAGAAATTATAAAGAAATACAGAAATACATATATAGTTCTCATTCGAAACTAAAATTAATCGAATAAAAAGAGATGATTATTCTTGTGTTATTTGATTTTGAAGCAACAGCTTCTTCTACCGCACGCTATTAAAGTAGTGACCTTATGATCGATGATTCTTTGGCACTCGCTAAAAATGTCCACCGGATATTTTCTTAACGCTCGATTCCTAAACAGCATTACCTGTTCCAGGTTCAATGGGTATGATCTCAGCCGCTTATCGGCACCCCTCTTTTGAGAACGATGTAAAGGTAAAGATCTAAAGATAAATACACGTGATGTTTATAGTGTTTTTAGTCTAAATCTGGTTTCTTACGTGAAACTTTCTTTTTCGATAGTTGTTTTTTTGATTTTAATCGTCTTGCTTTTGCAGTCCTAGGCACTTTCGTTCGCTTTCTTATCTTTGGCTTAATCAATCCCCTATTCAATATATCTAGAAGACGTCTTATTATTATTTCCTTATTGCGATGTTGACTTCTAGTTTCATCACACTGAAGAACAATACTATTATCCTTAGTTAATCGTTCTGAAATATTCTTTAGCAATAGATCTTTGTGATCATCGGTAAGCAGTGTAGATTCAGATAAATTGAACTTTAATTCAACTTTTGAAGCAACTTTATTGACATGTTGTCCTCCACTACCAGAACTTTTAATGGCCTTGAACTGCAATTCTGGTAAAATATGTTCTGCCGTTATCATTAAAATACCTGATGTGGCGCCTTAAGTAAATCGTTTACTGTTTTCACAGGGTTGAAAGTAATCAATGGCACTTCAACAAAAATTGTATTCCAATTAGCCATACTCCCGTTCCACAGACCAGGAAGCTCTAACGCCTTAATATCCTTACCAACTTTGGTTTTCATTGTTATAAATGACGTTTTTGGGTCGACGTATTTCGTTAGATCAAATTTATTTCCTTTATAGTCTTTTATCCCACAAACAAGATCGACTGGGTTGAAATGAGAAGCGCTCTTCAGGATTTGTTTTTGATGTTTATTTTTCTTTTCTATCTGAGCAGACTCAACTATCTGAAGAGAGATTTGGGCACTTTCATCTCTTACCCAAAAAGGTCCGCCGCCTGGCTCGCCTTCATTTTTTACCATACCACAAACCCTAATAGGTCTGTTCAATTTATCGAATAAATATTGTTTTTGGTATTTCTCGCTATACTTCTCGAATTCACTACTGATTACAAGATTCAATTCTGAAGATAGAAATTGTGCAATTTCCATTAACCCTGCCTCATGAAGTTTACCTGACTCTAATTTGTTTAAATATTGAAATGCTTGTTTTTGGAGCTCTAATAACTTGCCAGCAAGCATCTTCTTATTCTCAGCTAATTGCTTTTGGTATTTAGAAACTACTACATTATCGATATTCTTAATAAAAATAATATCACTGTCTAGGTCATTCAAATTTTCAATTAAGGCACCATGACCTGAGGGCCGAAACGACAAGCGTCCATCTTCTTCTAAATAAGGTTCATTATCTGGCGTTAAAGCAATGGTATCTGTCGATTCTTTTTGATACGTGAAAGATATATTAAAGTTCGTTTTCGTTTTTCTTTCTACTATTTCTTCAATACGTTTAAATTCTTCATCGAAGATATTCTTGTGTTTCTCCGAAATAGTGAAGTGTAGATCAGCCTTTCCATTTGAGGAAGCGTATAAGGCAGCTTCAAACAAATGCTCTTCAAAAGCCGTAGCCACATGATCCTTATACTGATGAAACGGAAGCAAACCCTTAGGATAATTACCGTAGTTAAGTTGACTATCTTCTAACATCATTTCTACAAATAAAAACAATTGATCATTCAACTTTAGCTTGTCAAAATCCTTATTCCTTTTATGTGATTTCTGCTTTACCTTATAATAAAAAGGAAACTTGTTAATGCCAACAAAAAAGATGGCCATTTCGGATGCTTTTTTTCTGTTGATATATGAGTTAATGCTCTCTCTTTCAGGTGTGTAATCTTCTAAAAATTTAAAAAGAAATTTAAACATTCTTGTCGCTGCACCAGAAGCAGGCACAAACTTCAGTATTGATATATTAGCACGTTTAGAGTCGTATATTTCTATGAGGTTCCTTTTCTCATCATCCTCAATTTGCAGTATTCCATGTCCTACTATTGCCACAGCATTCAAATTAACGAATGGTAACCCTTGTTTAAAAAGATTGATTTGGTCATTGACCTTCTTCAAAGTCAATCCTTTATCTTCTATTTGTTTGAGCTGCTTCTCTGTAAAATTCAACGTTTTTCATTTAAAAGTTCATCAATGCTTTCAATGGCCTTGATCAATCGTTTTTGCTTGTGTCCTTTCAACAATACATATGGCCGGTTGTACTTGATCAATGTATCTTCAAAAGTCTTAAACATTTGCTCTCGTTCTTTTGGCTTGTCGCGCAGATCATCTGCCTCCCAAGGTGTATCAATATACGTTAAAAAATAAAGATCATATTTGTTTTCCAGTGCAAATTTTTCTAGGATTGGATCACAAGAGCCAGAGTAGTATGTTTCCGAATATACCTTCGTTTCCAACAAATCGGTATCACAGATCAAAACTGTATTTGTTTTCTTCGCAAGTTCATTTTCAAGTCGCATTTGCCCTTTAGCGATAGGCAATAGATCCTTTGGCTCACAAGTTTTTCGCTCATTGTTCCATTTACTCTGTAAATATTGCCGAGCGTATTCAGGAACCCAAACAGAATCATAATGTCTAGCCAATTGCATCGACAGGGTTGTTTTTCCTGTAGATTCAGGGCCAAATAATACTACCTTTATACAGTTTGAAGGTTGCTGTTTAAGCTTTTCTTCCATTCAATATATCCTAGAATTGCTAATATAGTAAAGATGATGTATTGCAAAGATAACATACCTAAACCTCTATAAGCATATAAAGGAATGGTAATGATATTGGCAATGATCCACAATGTCCAATTTTCGAGTTTTTTATTCGCCATGTACCACATCGCCGTAAAGAAAATACCAGAAGTTACCACGTCAAGATAATTGGGTAATTGCATATCATAATTGTATGCTCTATAAACCGCATAGGTTATAATCATAGTCGAAACAAATAAGATAAAGCCAATGATTTTTTCCTTTGTTGAGGTCCTAGAAATAGGAACCAAATACGACTCTCCTTTTTTTCGAGACCAATTCCACCAACCGTAAATACTCATTGCAGAATAATAGAAATTCATCATCATATCCCCAAAATACTCATTGATGAACAATAGATAGACAGTGATTACAGTGCATATTATTCCTGTTGGATATACTAAAATATTTTCTTTTTTGGCATACCAAACACTCGCAATACCAAAAACAAAAGCTATTATTTCTAGGCCTATTTGATACGTGGGCGTCACCTTATAAGCTTCTAAGAAAAAATCGACTATATCATTCATGTCAGTTCTGTGAAAAACGATTCATTTTCTTCAAAAACTGTTCCTAACACGACTAAGTCTGCACCGGCTTCATAAGAGTCAAGCAATTGCTTTTTAGTTCTAATGCCTCCACCAACTATTAAGGGAATATCAATAGCCTTTTTTACTTCAGAGATCATAGCAGTATCTATGGGATGTGTTGCACCACTTCCTGCTTCCAGATACATAAGCTTTTGTCCCAAGAATTGCCCGGCCAATGCGGTATGCACCACTTCCTTAACACCTTCTCTTTTCATTGGCTTTGTCTCTGTAACACGCTGCACAGAGGTTTCTATTCCATTTTCAACAAGAATATATCCCGTTGGAATGATCTCTAGATTTGATGCTTTTAATATTGGAGCCGCTTGCACATGCTTATCTATTAAATAATCTGGATTACGCCCAGAGATCAATGACAAAAACAACAAGGCATCCGCATAATTCGTAATTTGGGTAATATCTCCAGGAAATAAAACAATCGGTAGTTCCGTTTGGGCTTTTAACTCTTTAACTAAAAAGCCTGTAGTTTCTAAATCGACATCACTACCACCAACGAAAATATGTGTGGCAATTGAGGCATGGAGATTGTTCATGAATTTTTGTAGGCTATTCAATCCCATCTTATCTGGGTCTATTAGTACTGCCAACAATTTCTCCTGTTTATTGATCGAACCTAATATGTTTTCGTAGACCCTACTCATTATGTCGTGACATAAGCACAAGTAAAACCATCAAACTCCAAGAAATTAGTATGATACTTTAATTTTTGAGTTTCATAGTCAATCCACGCATTTGTATATCCATCCTTAATCATGAATGGTATGACCAACGTGTTCATTTTAAAGCTAAGTCCGGGGGTGGCAAATAGTTTAAATAGAGATTCTTTTATACACCAAATTATGGTTAGTTTTTTAACAAGCTCTTGATCTTCATCTATTAGGTATTGATCTTCATAACCAATGAATTTTTCTGCGACAACCTTGATTTTTTCCCGTTGCTTCTCAATATCGATTCCGACTTCAGAATCAGAAATGATAACCGCTGAAAAAGTAAACGAATGAGTTATGGATATGAATTTGTCGTCGGTAAGATGAGGTTTTCCATTTTCATCATAATACAGATCTCGGTCTGTATATCCAAATTCACGAAGTAAATGACGAACACTCAAGAATCCTCGTTGATGGATTCCTGATTTCATTCCATCTACACGAACCTGACTTTCTGATTTCAAGGTAAGTGGTTCTATCAAGTCTTCGTAAGATTCGTCAATCCTCCATATCTTAACAAGAGTTTGGGAATTTACGGCGATGGATTTGTATATCGGCATTTATAAAGTCGAACTTATTATGTAACTTTGCAACTCGAAATTGCATGAAACAAATATACAATTATGAGTACAAAAACATTACCATATGTGACCTATAAAGTGAAAGACATGTCACTAGCCGATTGGGGAAGAAAGGAAATTGAGTTAGCTGAATCAGAAATGCCTGGACTAATGAGTCTTCGTGAGGAATATAAAGACTCACAACCATTAAAAGGAGCACGAATCGCAGGTTGCTTGCATATGACCATTCAAACGGCCGTTTTAATTGAAACCCTTCAATCTCTGGGTGCAGAAGTAACATGGAGTTCTTGTAACATTTTCTCTACCCAAGATCAAGCTGCGGCTGCAATTGCTGCTGCTGGAACTTCTGTGTATGCATGGAAAGATATGACCGAGGAAGAATTTGACTGGTGCATTGAACAAACATTATTCTTTGGCGAAGACAGAAAACCATTAAATATGATTCTTGATGATGGTGGCGATCTTACGAATATGGTATTGGACAAGTACCCAGAATTTGTGGACGGCATTAATGGGCTTTCTGAAGAAACAACGACTGGTGTGCATCGATTGTATGAGCGATTCAAGAATGGAACATTGCCTATGCCAGCCATCAACGTGAATGATTCTGTGACTAAAAGTAAATTCGATAATAAATACGGCTGTAAGGAAAGTGCTGTAGATGCGATTCGTCGTGCTACAGATACCATGCTTGCTGGAAAACGTGTAGTGGTTTGTGGCTATGGTGATGTAGGTAAAGGAACTGCGGCCTCTTTTAAAGGCGCAGGAAGTATTATCACCGTTACAGAGATAGACCCAATTTGTGCGTTACAAGCTGCAATGGACGGGTTTGAAGTAAAGAAGCTGGAAACTGTTATAGGAAATGCAGATATAGTTATTACCACGACTGGAAATAAAGACATTGTACAACAGAGACATTTTGAAGCTTTGAAAGACAAGGCTATTGTGTGTAATATTGGTCACTTCGATAATGAAATTGATATGGCATGGCTAAATGACAATCACGGTCATACCAAAGACACAATCAAACCTCAAGTTGATAAGTATACCGTTAACGGAAAAGATATCATCATCCTTGCAGAAGGACGATTAGTGAATTTAGGATGCGCTACGGGCCACCCAAGTTTTGTTATGAGTAATTCTTTCACGAACCAAACCTTGGCGCAAATCGAACTTTGGACTAATATTGACAACTACGAGAACAAAGTCTATATGTTGCCAAAGGAACTTGACGAAAAAGTAGCGAAGTTACACTTGAAAAAAATAGGTGTTGAGCTTACGGAATTGCGTAAGGACCAAGCCGATTATATTGGCGTGAAGCAAGAAGGGCCTTATAAGCCTGAGCACTACAGATACTAGAAGCTAGACCACTCCGCTTATAGATAATAGACAAAATCCCAAGCATACATGTTTGGGATTTTTTTTTATAATGCATATAAATAATTAACTTCACTTTTTTAGCAATCACTTTATGAGTTTTAAAAAGATAAATCAGGTAGTTAACAACTTAGAAACACATATTGAAAACCATTCCGTTTCTAACCCAAAAATATCTGATGCAGATGTAGCTTGGCATATAGATCATTCTCTCAAGGTTATTAATAATGTAATTATTGCACTCCAATCATCAGACCCAGAGTTATATAAAAATAATTTTAGTTTTTTAGGAAGGGTATTTTTCATGCTCGGCTTCTTTCCTAGAGGGAAGGCAAAAGCTCCAAAACATGTAAAGCCTCCAAAGGTGATTTTAAAAGAAGACCTTATCTCACAAATAAAACAAGCTAAAAGTCATATAAAAATACTAGCAAGTTTAGATAAGAACGCGTATTTCAAGCATCCACTATTTGGTAATATTAACACAATAAGAGTCTCTCGCTTTTTAGTGCTTCACACGAAACATCATTTAAAAATAATTAAAGACATTTTGAAATAAAAAAAACCTCTCTGTTTCCAGAGAGGGTTTCAAATTTTAATCAACCTTCGTTAAAGCTTAGGTTGACACAAAAAAATATCTCCTAAGCCTCAAATGGCGCGATAGAAACGTAAGACTTATTGTCTTTCTTTCTTGTGAATTTTACAAGACCGTCCACTTTAGCATGTAATGTGTGATCTTTTCCTTGGTAAACATTTTCACCTGGGTGATGTGTATTACCTCTTTGTCTTATGATAATATTTCCAGCGATAGCAGCTTGTCCACCAAATATCTTGACACCTAAGCGCTTTGATTCTGATTCTCTACCATTTTTAGAACTACCAACTCCTTTTTTATGAGCCATTGTCTTAAGGTTTAATATTATTAATAATTAACTTAAAGCAGCGATTAAATCAGCTTTTTTCATTGAAGAAATTCCTGAAATCCCTTTAGCTTTTGCCATATCTTTTAACTGTGCAACAGTCATTTTACTTAAATCTTGAGTTACCTCTTCAACTTTAGCAGCTTTCTTAGCTTCCGCTTTCGGAGCAGCTTCCTTTTTAGGTGCCACAGCTTTTGCTTCTACTTTTTTAGCTTCTTCTTTCGGAGCAGCTTTTTCAGCTTTTACTGGTGCAGCTTTTTTAGTTGCTTCTTTCGAAGCTTTAGCCGCAGGTTTTGCACCCGAAGCAACAATGCTTTCTATAACGATTTCAGAAAGATATTGACGATGGCCATTCTTTACTCTATAGCCTTTACGTCTTTTCTTCTTGAAAACGATTACTTTATCACCTTTAAGGTGCTTAACGACTTTTGCTCCTACTTGAGCGCCGTTTATAGCCGGGGCGCCTATAGTTACTTTGTCTCCGTCACCAATAAGAAGGACATTGTCAAAAGCGACTTTTTTACCTTCTTCTGTGGCCAAACGATGAACAAAGACTTTTTGGTCTTTTTCAACTTTAAATTGTTGCCCTGCTATCTCTACAATTGCGTACATAGCGTTAATTATATGATTAAATTTGTTCAAAAAATGAGTGCAAATATACATCTAAATCCTGAATCTACAAACGCTTTAGCTATTTTGAGGAATATTTCTACTGGTCTTGAATAATTGCATGAAACTCAGGGTTAAAACAACGGTTGTCGCAAAACCCATAATAGCGACAACAAATGCTACAATACCTATGCCTACATTATAATCGCCAGAAAAAACCTCCAATAATTCCACCAAAAAAGCGGGATTGATCTCCGTAGCATATAACAAAAAGAAAAGTGTGAAGATAAGTGTAGCGACAAATCCTGTGATGATGCCTATAATAAAGGCTTGTGAGTAATTAAAGTCTCTACCTTGTTCCAATTTATGATAACGAATAGCTTCATAAATACCAAAACCCGTAATAACGCCATTAAATAAACTAAACATTGGGTTGGTGTGCCAACCAAAAAGAGAAAGTATTAAAAAGTAACCGATCAAGGACCCACTAATGGCAACTCCAAATCGAATAGGTAAACTTAATTTTTTCATATTCAGCTTGTTTTTTGATAGTTAATGATTAAAGTTCGTGAAAAATCTCATGCTATTTGTATAATTCCCTGTTAATTTTTTATCAGTTTATTCTTTAATCCATCATTCGTTTTTTATTTTTGTCAGGCTGTAACAAACATATGTTACTAGCGTCAAACATCACATATTAATATAAACACACACAAATGAAAAAAAGCGTATTTCTTTTGGCTTTGTCATTATTCATCGGACTAACGACAATGGCTCAAAAAGTAGAATTTGAAGAGTATGACCTAGATAATGGCATGCATGTCATCCTGCATCAGGATAATGCGGCTCCAGTGGTTATTACTTCTGTTTTTTACCATGTTGGATCCAAAGATGAACAACCAGACAGAACAGGATTTGCTCATTTCTTTGAGCATTTATTATTTGAAGGCACTGAAAATATCGAGCGTGGTAAGTGGTTCGAAATAGTTTCATCCAACGGAGGCTCAAACAATGCAACTACAGATTATGATCGCACGTATTACTATGAACTCTTTCCATCAAATAGTGTAGAAGTAGGTTTGTGGATGGAATCGGAAAGATTACTTCATCCAATAATAAATCAGATAGGTGTTGATACACAAAATGAAGTCGTAAAAGAAGAAAAAAGGTTACGTGTAGATAATCAGCCGTACGGAAATATTATTGCTGAAGTCACCAAGTTATTATTTAAGAACCATCCTTATAAAGGCACTGTAATTGGAAAATTGGACCACCTTGACGCGGCTACTTTGGACGAATTTCAAGCATTCAATAAAAAATATTACTCACCCAATAATGCGACTCTAGTCGTTGCAGGAGACATTAACAAATCTGATGTCAAGAAAATGATCCAGGACTATTTTGGTCCTATTCCTAGAGGTGAAGAAATTCCGAGAGTATATCCTAAAGAAGATCCTATTACGCAGACTATCAAAGGGAAAGCTTACGATGCAAATATTCAAATTCCAGCAATATTAGCTGCCTATAGAACACCGTCTTTTCTAGAAAGAGATGCGTATGTGCTAGATATGATATCAAGCTATTTAAGTGATGGGAAAAGTTCTAAACTTTATAAAAAGTTAGTGGATGAACAAAAACAAGCATTAGCCGTTCAGGCCGTAAACCTGAGCCTTGAAGATTATGGGATCTATGCCTTATTTGCCTTGCCATTAGGCGATGTTCCTTTAGCGACAGTATTGGCCGAAATAGATGAAGAAATCGTTAAAATTCAAAATGTATTAATTTCTGAAAACGATTACCAAAAGCTTCAGAACAAATTCGAGAATCAATTTGTAAACGCTAATTCGAGTGTTGAAGGAATCGCAAGTTCCTTGGCAGAGTACTCGGTATATTATGGAAACACAGGTTTAATAAACAGTGAAATTGAAGTTTACAGATCTATCACCCGTGAAGAAATCCAAAATGTAGCTAAAAAGTACTTGAACCCTAACCAACGCGTTGAATTGGAATATTTACCGAAAGAAAAAGAAAGTAACTAATCATGAAGACATTATATATTATGAAAAATAGACTAATTGCAATAGCTCTCTTAATGGCTACAATTGGTGTTACCGCACAAATAGACAGATCTAAACAGCCCGAACCGGGCCCTTCACCAACCATTAACTTAAATGTTCCAGAAGAATTCGAACTTAATAATGGCATGAAAGTGTTGGTAGTTATAAATCGAAAATTACCAAGAGCATCATTTACCTTGCGTATAGACAATCCGCCTATTGTTGAAGGTGAAAAAGCCGGTGTTGCCAGTTTGCTTGGAAGCATGTTAGGTAATGGAACCTCAACGATCCCAAAAGACGCTTTTAATGAGGAAATTGATTTCCTCGGGGCACAATTAGGATTTGGACCACAAAGTGCTTATGCTAGCTCATTATCCAAATATTCCGATAGAATCCTGGAATTAATGGCAGATGCTGCAATGAACCCATTGTTAACGGAAGAAGAATTCCAGAAAGAGAAAGACAAGCTTATTGAAAACCTTAAGGCTGGTGATAAAAGTGTAGATCAAGTTGCTGGTCGTGTTGGTGGAGCGTTGTCTTATGGTACTCATCATCCACGTGGAGAATTTATTACCGAAGCAACCATCAATAATGTCACACTTGATAATGTTCGTAGTTTCTATCAAGAATATTTTAACCCCAATAAAGCGTATTTAGTTGTTATTGGTGATGTGGATTACATGAATGTGGAGAGGCAAGTGACTAAACTTTTTGGCAAATGGAAAAAATCTATTGAAATTTCTGAAAGTGTTCCTACACCAAATCCGAATGCACAATACACGCAAATCAATTTTGTTGATATGCCGAATGCCGTGCAATCCAATATCTCCATTACAAACAATGTGGATCTTAAGATGAAAGATGTCGATTATCATTCTGTATTGATTGCCAACAAGATCCTTGGTGGTGGATTCAGTAGTTATCTTAATATGAATCTGCGTGAGGAGCATGGTTATACTTATGGTGCCCGCTCAAGCGTAGGTACAAGTCGATACAATGCTTCCCGTTTTACGGCAGGAGCAGCTGTAAGAAATGCGGTAACCGATAGTGCAGTTGTCGAAGCATTAAAGGAAATTAAA
>CBESOB010000038.1:0-17003 GCA_965530995.1 uncultured Flavobacteriaceae bacterium | reverse complement strand
AATCATAACAGGTAGTTTTTCAACCAAATCCCTAATGATCTCGAAAGAAGAACTCCCCGAGCCAACAATGATACCAGCTTTAAAAATAGTCAAGGCATATTTTTTTGAAGTTAATGCAACTTCTACATTTTTTCGGGATCTTAAATGTTTTGATAGAATATCTTCATTCGTGATTCCGCTTAAGTATATGACTTGTTCAACATTCGTTGTTTCGAAATAGTTTTTGAAATTCAAGGCGCAAAGCTCTTCCATGATTTCAAAATCCTCTGAAGGATTGGACATTGAGTGAATAAGATAATAAACAACATCAATATCCTTCGGAATGTTATTAAGAGTTTCAGGCTTCAAGAAATCTACTTCAACTATGCTGATCAGTTTTTCTTCCGAATAACTTTTTTCAGCTCTTATTTTATCGCGTACGGAGCATATGATCTGATGGCCCTCATTTACTAATAAGGGTATCAATCTTTTGCCAATATAACCAGTGGCTCCTGTTACGAGAATCTTCATTCGTAATTGATTTAGGGTTAAAGATAGTATACATAATGCGTAAATAAAATATAAATGTTCAAGTAAAACACAATTCTAGATATACTGACCTACATTGAATTTAAGGTTTTGTTAACAGATAAGCCATCGGCTAATGGTTAATTTTACGGCACACTAATAATCATCTAATTTTATACAATGAAAAAATTATTATTTTCAGTACTAGCATTGGTATTGGCAGCTTCTATCAATGCGCAAGTCACAACGCCAGCACCAAGCCCTGCAGCAAGTATGGAGCAGGTTGTAGGTTTAACGGATGTATCGCTAGAATACTCAAGACCTGCAATGCGTGGCCGCACCATCATGGGCGCTCTTGTGCCATACGATAAAGTATGGAGAACAGGTGCTAACTCAAGAACCAAGATCACTTTTGGTGACGATGTTACAGTTGGAGGTACAACACTAAAGGCTGGAAGTTATGCAATATTTACTATTCCTCAAGCAGACAAGTGGGAAGTCATTTTCTACACAGAATATGCTGGAGGTGGCGCACCACAAGAATTAGATAATTCTAAGGTTGCCGCTCGAGTTATGGCAGATGTTGTACGAATGCCTATGGACATTGAGTCCTTTACAATTACATTCGATGACCTTACTGCAGATTCAGCAATGATCGGATTAATGTGGGAGCGCACGTATGTTGGCGTTAAATTTGAAGTGCCAACAGATGCGAAAACTAGTGCCAGTATCGAAAGCACTATGGCAGGACCAGGCGCTAATGATTATTATGCGTCAGCAGTGTATTATTTAGAGGCAGGAAAAGACCTTGATAAAGCACAGGTCTGGATGGATAAAGGTATTTCTATAGCCAAAGCTGCCAATAAAGAGGGCAATGAACCATACTGGATGGTTCGTCAAAAATCCCTGCTTCATGCAAAAATGGGAGACAAGAAAGGTGCTATAAAAGCAGCAAAACGTTCACTTGAGTTAGCTGAAAAAGCTGGTAATATGGACTATGTTGCATTGAATAAGAAATCACTCGCTGAGTGGATGCAATAGAACATCATTTATGTTAATTATAAAACCCTGACTATTTCTAGTCAGGGTTTTTTTTATTCATGATCCTCTAGGAGGAATATGTCTTCTACAGATTTCTTGAAAAGCTTGGCGATCTTCAAGGCCAGTAGGGTAGAAGGCACATACTTGTTCTTTTCCATGGCATTGATGGTTTGACGGCTCACCCCGATTTTCTCGGCAAGATCCGCTTGGGTGAAATTGAATCTCGCCCGCTCTATCTTGATATTATTCTTCATCGCTACCAGATTTAAGTTTAAGGAAATTGAAACGCACTATGAAGAATATCAATGGTGTGAACATATTATAGATCAAGACATTAAAGAAGGTCATGTCATAAATGAATATAATGGCCAATGATAAAATAAAATAGTTGAAAATTATAGCCCATACGAGCGACTCTTTTCTTAATTGGTAAATGAATTCGTCTTCTACCTTCTCTTTGGTAAATCCTACTATCAGACCTCCAATGATGATCATGAGTGCCACTATTTCATCTAAAATACCATTCTCTATGATCTTGAAGAAGCCGTCGTCCTTTGAGAATATGCCTTCATTGTAAATGGATAGTACTTTTGTCTGGAGGAGATCGGATTCTAAAACTTCTGCATTGAACAAGATTCCAATGATTGTACCTATAATCAAAAGAATCCATCCAAATAACTTGTACTTGTTTGGTAATAAATAACTTGTTTGCATAACTGTTCGATTTTTGATTTATGCAACAAATGTAAAACAAACTTTACATATAGACAAATATATTTTACAAAAAGTAAAAAATACCAGTCTAATTAAGTTTGTTTTTTCTGGAAGGCTTGAATCGAAAAGGCTATGATTATGACAACCAAACAACCCACAAAATTCAACCAGAGATACGGGAGATTAATCAAATCATATTCATTTAAAGCATATAACCCAAAGATGATAACCTGTGTGATGAGGGCCGCAATGAACACCGCATTTCCTCTTACATATTTGAAGAAGAAGGCTAGCAAGAAAATACCAAGTACGTTTCCGTAGAATAAGGATCCAATGATATTGACCAGCTGAATGAGGTTATCGAATAAATTGGCTACACTGGCAATGATAATTGCCAAAACACCCCATCCGAAGGTGAACCATTTTGTGGCTTTTACGAAGTGCTCTTCACTTTCTTCACGCCTAAGGTTACGTTTGTATAGATCTATGGTCGTTGTGGATGCCAAGGCATTCAACTCTGAGGCTGTGGATGACATAGCAGCAGATAATATCACGGCGAGCAAAAGGCCTATTAATCCTTTCGGGAGGTAATTTAAGATGAAATGTATGAACACATAATCCTTGTCATTACTCTTATCCTTTGTTTTATTTTCCCTGGTTGCTTTATCTATTAATGCTTTAGCTTCATCTCTAGTTTCTCTATCTATATCATTTGCTATTGCAACATACTCCTTATACTTCGCATCCCCATTTTTAATATATTCAGTAATGAGTAACTGTTTATCATTGAATGTTTTTTCATGCTCTTTTTCCAAGGTCTGGTATTCTTCTGCATATGGCGATTCCATCACTTCTTGAGTAGCTTGGGGACTGAAGTTTAGTGGGGATTGATTAAATTGAAAAAACACGAAGACCATCACACCAACTAATAGGATGAAGAATTGCATCGGTACTTTTAATAGCCCATTAAAGAGCAAACCTGTTCGCATTTCCTTGATAGAACTTCCTGTCAAATAGCGCTGTACCTGGCTTTGATCGGTACCAAAGTAGGAGAGGGCCAAGAAACTTCCACCGATAATACCACTCCAGAATGTGTATCGGTTATCGAGGCTAAAGGAAAAATCCAAAACATCCATCTTCCCACTAGCGCCTGCAATATCCAGGGCTTTGGAGAAAGTAATATCATCAGGTAACTTATCAAGTATTAAAAAGAAAGCAATGAACATTCCAGTGAAAATGACAGCCATTTGATGCTTTTGTGTCACACTCACCGCTTTTGTTCCACCAGATACCGTATAAATGATCACGAGGATTCCTATGATGATATTTAGCATGGTCAGATTCCATCCTAGCACGGCAGATAAAATAATGGCAGGAGCGAAAATGGTGATTCCTGCAGCAAGACCGCGTTGCACCAAAAACAGAATGGCGGTCAGACTACGTGTCTTAAGATCAAAGCGTCCTTCAAGATATTCGTAAGCCGTATATACTTTAAGACGATGATAAATAGGAATGAATACAAGACAGATGATCACCATGGCAATTGGCACACCGAAGTAAAATTGCACGAATCCCATACCATCATGAAATGCCTGTCCGGGTGTAGAAAGAAATGTGATAGCACTGGCCTGAGTTGCCATGACAGATAGCCCTATGGTCCACCATTTAGCCGTATTACCTCCTCGAATATAATCTTGAACATTCTTGCTACCACGTGTTTGGTAAACACCATAACCAACAATAGAAATCAACGTTACTGAAAGAACGGCCCAATCTAGTAACTGCATATTAAGAGTATGAAGTCATAATAAAATAGAAAATAACGATGTAGGCAGCATTAGCGATCAAGACAGCAGTGTATGACATTTTCCAAGGCTCGTTTTTTTGGTGTTGGTTTTCGTTTTTCATCAGTCTTTTAATTTTTCGTTGAGATTTAGATTGTCCTTCCCAATAGACAACATATTTGCAAACAATCTATATGCACCTGGAACCCCGGCAGGGAACTCCCTGAAAAAGCTCAAGCCTGTATATATATAATAGCCTTCACCATGTTTAGCAACCAAGAGGCTCCCATCTTTAGGTGTTTCTCCTTGATCGTTTAGTGATAGGATTGGTGTGAATTCATCAGACCATTCAGAAGGAAAATATAGTCCACGTTCTTGCGTCCATCCCTTAAAATCATTTTCTGTGATCTTATTAGGGAAACTCATCAGCTCATGATCGGGGTTGAGGATTCGTACTTCAGCATTTTCGTCGGTGACCCGATCCCTGCCCAATTTCAAGGCATAGGGTGCTAATTCATCTACTTTAAGACGACGACTAGTATTGTATTGCACAATCATGTTACCGCCTTTCTCCACAAAATCAAATAGGTGTTTTTGTTTGAATTTTAGCTGGTCCACGATATTATAGGCACGAATACCAACAACTACGGCATCAAAGCGAGAAAGTGTTTCAGGGTTGATGTCTTCTGGTGCAATGGTCACCACGTTATAACCGATCTGCCGTAAGCTCTCAGGAACCACATCACCTGCACCTTCTATATATCCTATATTCTCTCCCTTTTTCTGGATATCCAACCTTACGATCTTGCTTTCAGAAGGCATAAGGATGGTCTGATAAGGTAAGTGATCATAATCAATTTCGATGAGTTCATCGGTATAGATGTTATCTCCTACCGTAACCATTGGCGTTATTAATCCTTCACTTTGGTTTTTAGGTGGAACTACAGTAAATAAATGCGTTTGTTCTTCACCTTTGTTCTCTATGGAGATTTCGAGACTTTCTGGATATACCGTCCAATCTTTCGGATATGCTAACTTAACACTGCCTTTAAGATTATCTCTACCTGCTTTTACAATGACCGGAATTTCTTTTTGTTGGTCGTTCTCAAAAATGATCACTTTTTCAGCAATTTTGGCAGATACTTCAGGAATGATCTCAAATGGTTTGTAGACCTCACCTTTTACTGGGTCATTGGTTTTGTAAATAATCGTTTTAGTAAACGGAATTCGCACATTATCAATAATGAGATTAAATGTGACAGCAAGTTCTCTTGGTGTTTCTGGCTTTCCGATAAGAAGTCGATCATCAACCCTATACATACCCAGAGTGCCTTTTTTCGTCAACCAATAAGGTGTTGTATAACCTTGTTCACTAATGGATAGGTTTTCCTTGAATTTGTAAGAAGTGTTATTGTCTAACACAACAGATTTTTCAACAATAGAAGCACTTGTAATAATGTAATTCTCTAAAGTGATGTTCGCATTGCTTCGGTTGATGGCTTCAATGTTCAATTCTATTTCCGAACCATTGGTTGCTGTTGCCGAATTTGAAGCTCCTTCTAAGTACAAACCTGAACAAGCGGCAATTATGTTCTTTATTTCATTTGTTTTTACAGTTTTCCAATGTGTGTTTTCCAACTTCTGAATCATCGCATAGGCCTTCACTAATTTCGGGACACTGGCCGCTGGATTGGAGAAATCGAAATCTACTTGTACTTCTTTGAGTAGCTCACCAATGCCATTACCACCTTTGACACGATTCCAAGTAGTATCAATACCCTCAAAAATATTGATATCACCTTGTGGCATTTCGCCTTTTATCAATTCTATATATTCCAATTGTTTACCGCGAGACCCAGTACTACCAAAACCTTGCGATTTATGTTGACTTCGACTTAAAGCTGCGATTTCAGGATTCGATAATCCACTTGACGAGTAGAACACGCCAGTATCTATTGCCAGCATATTACTTTTGTCCGCTTTTTCAAAATTCTCCTGGCTTCCAAAAAACCACCAGCCCGTATTAAAGAATAAGCGTTTTGGTTGCCAAACATTTACATGCTGCAATTGACTGGCATATTTTGTGGCGTCATTGACCAGATCGAAGGCTTCAATACTCAACATGGCAGAGCTCGTATGATGCCCATGTGTAGAGCCTGGTGTTCTGTGATTGAATCGGTTAATTATGACATCTGGTTGAAATTTACGTATGGCCCATACCACATCACTCAATACATTGTCTTTATCCCAAATGGCCAAAGTTTCATCAGGATGTTTAGAGTAACCAAAATCATTGGCACGCGTGAACATTTGCTCCCCACCATCAGTGCGTCGTGCTGCTAACAATTCTTGTGTTCTAATAACTCCTAAAAGTTCTCGTATTTCTGGCCCGACGAGGTTTTGTCCACCATCACCTCTGGTAATTGAAAGATATGCCGTTCTTGCTTTCACTTCATTCGCCATAAACGAGATCAGTCGTGTGTTCTCATCATCAGGATGTGCTGCAACGTAGAGTACCGAACCTAAGAAATTGAGTTTTTTTATAGACTCATGAATTTCGGAAGTGTTAGGTTTATTGGGTTGCTGGGCGTTAATGGAGAATTGAGTGAAGATTGCAAAACAGAGAATGTAAAACTTACGCATGTAGAGGTATGTTAGCTAGTCGTAAATATAAAAAAAACGCTAGTCCTCGGGCTGTTTTTAATGTTTCTTTAACGAATGGTCAAAGCACGTTACTTTCATCACCTAAGGTGTCTTTTTGATAAGAAACACAGAAGTCTTCCATGATTGGATAAAATTCTGTGTAAAGATGCCAGCGCTGGCTTAGATAATTCAATCTAATAAAAGCTCTTTTCTAAGGCCTTTATCGGCGTTAGAATTCTTCCCCCAATAAGCAGATTTGATGCTATTGAGCTTCGTTGCCTTGGTGGTCAAGGTTTTAGCATTAGGACCAAAGCCACTTTTAAAGGATTCTTCCCAGCCAATAATGTCATATGGGAAATCAGGATTGAACATAATGATCAAGGACCTATTTAATTCAGGATAGGTAATTGAATATACACCATCGTTCATTTTAGCGTTTGCCGTATATGCCTTGATTTCTTTATGCCGTAATCTGGTGTATTCGAACGACGGAATCACTTCAATATCACCAATCGGCAGACTTTTAGGGTCCATGCGTAATTGTGTCCATAATTCATTTTCGAGAATGGCTTTATCTAGTTTGAGCTCCTGATCGGCTTCGCCTTCAAAATAGGAATGAGCGTCAATCTCAAACATAGTACGATTGTTCAATTGGGCATATACGTGGCCACACCACTCTTGCATCGAACTCGAGACCTTAATAGCATGTTGTTCGTTGCTCACAGGGTAGAAGGTACTCTGCATAATAGAGTAGGGATATATTCCGGTATTGAATTTCTTAGTAGCATTCAATTTTAGGACTGGTACAGTGTTTTTGTTCTGTCTATCCGCTTTTACCTGTAACTCTGGAAGAAAATCCTCGGTCACAAAGATCAGTACGGCATGGCCATCACGAATTTCTCCATAACGCGCTTGTTCTAGTTTGTACGAAGTGATTTCGGCTTCGCCTTTGTACCAATAATCCTTGAAATCCTGTGATGGTTCTTTGGGAGTGGAAGTTAGGGTAAGGTTGGATTCGGAATTTGTTGTGCTAGTTATGTTCTCAGGGTCATAGGTTTCGAAACCATAAATAACGAGCCCGAAAACGGCTATAATAAAAAATAACTTCAACTCAAAGCGCACATATTTTTTTATAAAAGACATCATATCGAAGATTTCGATAAAATTACAACCAAATCAGCTGTCGGCAATGTCTATTAACGTTTTGTAAACAAGATGTGTCGGTAGTCCCATCACATTAAAATAGGAGCCTTCAAGATTTGTGACACCTATAAGTCCTATCCAATCTTGGATGCCATAAGCACCTGCCTTATCCATCATATCGAAGTTCGTAATATAATAGTCAATTTCCGCTTTGGTGAATTTCTTAAAAGTCACTTTCGAGACATCATAAACGGTTTTTTGGGAGTCCTTTGTCCTGAAACAGACCGAGGTGATCACTTCATGTGTTTTTCCGCTCATCGATTCCAACATATCAAACGCTTCTTCTTGGGATCTGGGTTTGCCTAAAGCCTTCTCTTCATGCCATACTATGGTATCGCTGGTGATAAGAATGTCCTTGTCCTTCAATTCATCCAAAAATGGAAATGATTTCAGCTGTGCCAGATAATTGGTGATTTCGAAATGCCTCAATGAATCGGGATATTCTTCTTTTACGGGCTTCAATCGGACCTCAAAACCTGCACCTAGGTCCTTAAAGAATTTATGACGTCTAGGAGAGCCGGAAGCAAGGATGAGATTATAATTTTTGAGTTTCTCTTTAAGCATTACTTCAAGATGAAAGGATACAATAGCAAAGATAACATTCCTAAGAGCATGGTGAGTTTCAACAATGAACTCACATGCCCGAATTGTGGCTTTGTTTCTGCCTGGAACAATTTGATAGCGGTATAGATCAATGGGGCTATCACAAATAATAAAAAATACCCAACAGCAATTTGCTGTTTGTATAGATAAGTGATCACATAATAAACGACTCCAAAAGTGAAGAATACTAGCAGGGCAAATGCCACTTTGTTAGTACGTTTTCGTCCAATGGCAATTGGCAAGGTATTCAATCCAGATTTGTGGTCACCATCAATGTCTTGCAGGTCTTTAACAATTTCTCGAACAAGATTGATTCCGAAGGCGAATAAGGCATAATCCAAGACAACCCTGAATATGGTGAGTTGTGTCGGCTGATTTACTGGCGTAATCGCCGGAAGTAAATCGAATAATGCGACGATGATGAGACTCATGGCCACTAAAACTGAAACAATGAGATTCTTGATGATCAGCATTTGTTTCAAGGATGACGCATATAAATACAGGAGAATCGAGATGCCGACAAATACTATGGAAAACCCACTTCTTCCAACAAGATTCGATAGGTAAAATCCTATGGCAACGCCTACAATATTAAATGCGATGAACCAATTGAAAGCTGTCTTTTCTGAAATGGAGGCGCCAATGATCACGTTGTCTGGTTTGTTTATAGCATCAGCATCTATATCGTAAATATCGTTGATGATGTTTCCAGCAGCAGCGATACATAAGGTTGCAAATACCAATAAAGTAAAACCAAACCAGTTTAAGGAGACCTCAATTCCGAAAGACTCGAACAAGGCATACTTCAGCAATAACTGCATAATGGCAATCATGATGAGGTTTTTCCAGCGAATGAGCCTCAGGACGCTAATCATATTTAGCATTATAGAAACCATTCCATTTGCCTTGTACTTTCAATACTTGTTCAATGACATCACGGGCACAGCCTTTACCACCTTTTCTATGAGATACGTATTTTGATATGTTCTTTATTTCGGGAACCGCATCTTGCGGACAACAGGGTAAGCCTATGAGTTGCATCACAGGAAAATCGGGAATATCATCACCCATGTAAAGGACATTTTCTTTCTTCACATTTTTATTATCTAGGTATTCATTTAGTTGGTCTATTTTATTGTGAGTACCGAGATAAATATCTCCAATCCCCAAGCCTTCCAATCGCTTGCGAACACCTTCATTGCTTCCCCCCGAAATAATACAGACATTAAACCCTTGGTCTACAGCAGTTTTTAATCCGTAACCGTCTTTTATATTCATAGTGCGAAGCAGTTCGCCATCCGTATGCACTGTGACGGTGCCATCCGTCAATACACCATCCACATCGAAAATAAACGTGGTTATATGTTCAAGGTATTCTTTATAGCTTTTCTCTTCCATAATACTTAGTTGTTATGATTTTTGGTCACTGCGTTTTGTTGAAGTGCCATGGGTTTGTTGGATGGATCTGGTCAGCAAGTTATAGATATCTTCATGTATCTCGTTTTCCAATAAGGATATATGCTTTTTTATGGTCTTTTTGTCATTGCGTTTTGCTGGTCCTGTCTGCGCCATATATGGCGAAAGCGTTTCAATTTTATGGGCTGTTTCAGCAATCAGGGGTTTCAAGATATCAAATTCGGCACCTGAGTTTTCTGCGATTTCATGGGCTATCCTATAGAGTTGATTGGTGAAATTATTCACGAAAACAGCCGCCAGATGCAATGCCGCACGTTGGTCGCCATTGATCCTATGCGATTTGCAACCTATTGCATGTGCTAGTTTCTTCAGAATTGGGTGAGAGGACTTTTCTAATGCCTCGATACAAATTGGAATCTCCGTGAAATCGATTTCCGTGTCTTTAGAAAAGGTCTGTAAGGGATAAAACACACCACGCTTATTCTTCTTGTCCATGTCATGGATATTGACACTTCCAGAAGTGTGCACGACCAAGCGATTTTTAAAAGGTAGTTTTGAAGATAGCTCAGCCACGGCATCATCACTCACAGAAAGAATATAGATATCGGCTTCCTTCAAGTGTGCAATATCAGAAATGACCTCGACGTCGTTCTTGTATTTTTGAAGTGATTTCAAACTACGATTACACCACTGTTTCACAGTAACATCATCAGCTTTTTTAAAAGCCTTGTACAAATGCGTCGCAACATTACCTCCTCCAAGAATTATGACTGAAATCATGATGCTAAAGTAAGTAAGTAGTAGATTAAATGAAAGTGCAATGTTCTATCTTTGTAAACAATGGTAAAGAAAGATATAGCGACACGAGACGATGTTTATACATTAGTGGCTTCGTTTTACGAGAAAGTCAAAAAAGACGAACTCCTTGGCCCTTTTTTCTTGGAAGCCATCACTGATTGGGATGAACACCTTGATCGTCTAACAACCTTCTGGGAATCCAGTCTTTTTATGAAAACAAGATATCATGGCAACCCTCTTGAAGCGCATGTAAAGGTCGACCAAGACCATGACAACAATATCACAGAGCTTCATTTCGGTATATGGTTGAATTTGTGGTACCAAACCATCGACGAACTCTTTGAGGGTGATTACGCCCAAAATGCAAAGTATCGAGCCCGTAAAATGGGTACCTTTTTATATCTTAAGATATTTGAGGCGCGGCAGAAGAATGGCGAATGAATAAACTTATATCGTCAGTTCGAGTGAAATTGTCATAGCAATTTTGTATTGAGAACTTTTGTATTTGATAGTGTATCATGCCGCATCTCGATACAATTCCTCACGCATTCGGAACCACTCGATGTGACGTTGTGTAAATCGTCAGTTCGAGTGAGATTGCCATAGAAATTTGTATTGAGAACTTTTGTATTCGATAGTGTATCAGGCCACATCTCGATACAATTTTCTTTGAAAATCACTTGATGTGACAAGAGTGCGTTCTGACTTAAACTTTTAACAAACATTATGACAGATTGCATAAGGTAAAATAAATAGTAATATGTAAATTTGCACGGCTATAAATTTGAAGGCAACCGCTATGCTAAAGAAACTTTCCAATATTCTATTTTCCACTCGTTTAACCGCCACTCTTTTCATACTTTTCGCCACAGCAATGGCCGTCGGAACGTTTCTGGATGCGGGCCAGGATACCTCACCAACACCATACACAAGAAACCTGATCTACAATACCTTCTGGTTTGAGGCGATCATGGGTGTTTTTATCATTAATTTTGTCGGCAATATATTTAGGTTCAAACTGTACAAAAAAGCGAAGTGGGCAACGCTGACGCTTCATTTAGCATTCATTTTCATTTTACTAGGTGCTTTCATAACGCGATACATTGGCTACGAAGGTGTAATGCGTATTCGTGAAGGAGAAAGTGAGAATTCCTTCTTGTCACAAAAGACCTATATCACGACCTATATCGATGGGGATTATATGATTGATGGCGTGCCTCAAAGGCTACCTATTGAGAAGGCCGTAGATTTCTCACATCGATTGGAAAATGATTTTGAAATAAATACACGATACAACAAAACACCGGTCAATATCGAGCTGGTTGAATTAATAAAGGGTGCCGAAGAAGACATCGTAGCAGACCCCAATGGCGATTCTTATTTTAAGATCGTTGAATCTAGCGGAGGAGCACCTCATAACCATTTCCTGAAAGAAGGGGGTGTTGAGAATATCCATAACACACTGTTTACATTGAATAACCCCACGGATGGTGCTGTCAATATCACTTTCCAAGGAGATAGTCTGATGATCCAGTCGCCGTTTGAAGGCGAATACTTGACCATGGCAACAAGAACTCAAGGGAGATTGGTAAAAGACAGCCTACAGCCATTGATGCTGCGTTCACGTTATATCATTGGTAATATGCAAATGGTATTTCCTAAGCCTGTGGTCAAAGGGAGTTTTGATGTGGTCAAGAAATCCGAATTGCTTAAGGGTGACGAAGATGGTATCGCACTTAAGGTGACCGTGAATAACGAAACTAAAGTGGTAAAACTCATAGGCGGTCAAGGGCATACAAACCCAATGAAGCGAGATAGTATAGGAGGGATGGCGTTCGCGTTTTCCTACGGTTCCAAAATCTACGAATTGCCTTTTAGTTTGAAGCTGAATGATTTCATCGCCGATAAATATCCAGGAACGGAAAAGAGCTATTCGTCATTTGCCAGCGAAGTCACGGTAAGTGATCCGGAGCAAGGCGATTACGATTATCGCATTTTCATGAATAATATTTTGGACCATCGGGGTTACCGTTTCTTCCAAGCGTCGTTTGATGGCGACGAACAAGGTAGCATCCTCTCTGTGAATCACGATCAATGGGGTACCTGGATCACCTATCTAGGATACATGTTATTGTATTTTGGTTTGATGGCCATTCTATTCGATAAGAACACACGTTTCGCGGATCTGAAACGCGCCTTGAACAAGGTAAAAACCAAGAAAGCAAAATTAGTGACTGTTCTTATGCTGTGCTTCGGATTGCAGATGAATGCACAACAGGATCATACGCCAAACGACGGGCACGATCATACAATTGATGGGCCTACGGTAGCGCAGGTCGATTCCATGTTAAAGGCCAATATCACCCCAAAAGAACATTCAGATGCGTTCGGGAAACTGGTCGTTCAGGATATTGGGGGTCGTATGATGCCTGCCAATACCTATGGGTCTGAATTGCTCAGAAAACTGACGAAGTACGATCATTACGGCGAGATGGATGCCAATCAGGTGCTGATTTCCATGAGCGAAAGCCCAGCACTTTGGTATAATGTGCCCTTGATTTATTTGAAGGCTAAAAAAGCTGATTCTATAAGGAAGATCATTGGGATTCCTAAAGACCAGAAATATGCCAAACTCGTCGACTTTTTTGATGAGAATTTTGTGTATAAACTTGGGCCTTATCTAGATGAAGCCTATCGCGCAAAAATCCCGAACGGATTCCAGAAAGAATTCAAGGAAACGGATCAACGTGTTAATCTGTTGGCCAACACACTCGACGGAAAGTCCCTGAAGATTTTTCCAAAACTCAATGACTATAATAACAAGTGGCTTTCATATCCAGAATTAGAGCAATCCAATTATACGGGTATGGATTCTGTATATGGTAAGCAGATATTGCCCTTGTATTTCTCCGCCTTGAAAAAGGGTAAATCTACTGGCGATTTCAAGCAAGCCAATGAATTTTTGAAGAGCATCCGCAGTTTCCAGACCAAACATGGCAGTGAGGTCGTGATTTCAGAAGACAAGGTAAACGCGGAAGTGCTATACAATAAATACGATATTTTCAAGAAATTGTTCAGTTGGTATATGTATGCTGGTACCTTGCTATTCATCTTCCTGATTGTGCAGATATTCAAGGACCGGAATAAGGTACTCAATACCCTTGTCAAGATACTTATTGGTATTGTCATTCTTTTATTTGTATTGCATACAGCCGCTTTGATTGCACGTTGGTATATTTCAGGTCATGCGCCATGGAGTGATGCCTACGAATCCATGATCTATGTTGCCTGGGCAACCATGTTCTTTGGGCTTGCTTTCGGACGCAAAAGTGATATGACCATCGCCGCCACGGCATTTGTGACCTCCATGATATTGATGATCGCCCATTGGAACTGGATGGATCCTGCCATTGCGAACTTACAACCCGTATTGGATAGTTATTGGTTGATGATCCATGTGGCCGTGATCGTCGCGAGTTACGGGCCATTCACCTTGGGGATGATACTAGGTGTCGTATCTCTTCTGCTCATGATATTGACCACTACCAAGAATAAAGACAAGATGCTCCTTAATATCAAGGAGCTCACCATCATCAACGAAATGTCACTCACCGTAGGGTTGGTCATGCTAGCTATCGGGAATTTCCTTGGCGGTATGTGGGCCAACGAAAGTTGGGGCCGCTATTGGGGTTGGGACCCAAAAGAAACATGGGCCCTGATCAGTATCATGGTGTATGCTTTTGTAATCCATATGCGATTGGTACCAGGACTGCGTGGTCGCTTCGGGTTTAACCTGATGAGTATTGTTGCTTTTGCAAGTATCTTAATGACCTATTTCGGGGTGAATTTCTACCTCGCCGGATTACATAGTTATGCCAGTGGGGATCAAATCGTGAGTGTCCAATTCATTGGGATTGCTTTTGGGATAGTCGCTATATTAGGGTTCTTTGCCTATCGGAAGTATGCACAGTTCTATAGAAAGTAGTTTTGTCATTCCTGTGCCAGCGTGCCACTGAAGCTTTTCGGCCTTCGTTGCCAAGCTACTTCGGCGAAGTAGGCTAGCGGAGGAGCCCGGCAGGAATCCACTCTAAAGCAATAAATATTCTCACTCCTGACCCTTATACTTATTGGGACTAGGACCGCTCGAACTGACGTATTGAGGAATAAGGCGGGAGCGTTAAAAAAATGTACAGTGTATATTTTTAATGAACAAGCTAGATGGTTCGCAGGTAGAGGCGGAAGTGCGAAGCACTTTCCTTTGACGGACTTGAATTTCCCCGCCCGAACGCACCGTTCGGTAAGGACGGGTTGGTTAGTTTTGTTTCAAGACAGAATGAAGGAAACATGAAAAAACATTCCATCGTAATGCTTCAGTAAAGTAATTTACAGTGAACAAAAATGAACATAACAAAAGAAAATACTACTCCCGCATTCGCGCTAACTCCGTTTCAGCAGCTATATATCCAAACCCAGCCCAATTGCCGTTTTCGATAAGATATTCATACATAGCTACGGCAGTTCCTAGTTGGTCATTATATTGATGCCAGTGGGCAATACCATATTGCACCGCTTCATTAGCGCCGAACGAGGTATTGGCATCTAGGTCGTTTTCATCGCGTAGGCCCTTGTAATAGAGGAGAAGCAAATGATACGCCTCATTCTCAATAATCGTCATGTTATCGTTGATGGGTTTTAATAGTTGCTCAGCTTCCTCGGGAAGTTCCAATCTCTGCAGGATCATATAAAGCCAATGTGATGCCGCCACATGCATATCATCGTTGGTGGAAGCCTCCAAACAACTCTGAAAGTTTGTTAGGGCATTACGCCAATCGGCCTTCAGGTAATAGGCGAGACCTAGATGGTAGTATATGTTCGTGTGTAGCGAGGACACTGGTGTGTTGAGCTTGTTTGGGATGCCATCAGGCTCGATGATGTCGGGTTGGCCTTGGATGAGCTCTGTCGCTTTCTCCAGATCTTGTATGGCAAGATCTAGCTGCCGTGTGGAAATATACCGATGCCCACGATGGCGATAGAAACGTGCATCGTCTGGGTGTTTCTTAATGCCTTCTGTAAAGATGCCGATTGCAGATTGATAATCGCCCAAATAGGCCATGCGACGGCCCAACCAGATTGTGAAATCTGGATTCATGGGATTGCTATTATAGGTATCTAAAGACTTTAGGTATTTTACCACTTTTTCAGAGTCCTTGGGCAGCAGTTGTTGACTAACCAGAGGGGTTCTTAACAAAGACCGCCCTTGCAAGGTGTCGATTTTAACGTCTTGGATTGCAGGAATCTTCGATTCTTGTTTGCAGGAAAAGCAAAGAAGTAAACAGAGAAGGAGGGAAGTAGATGATTTCATGGTATTAAGATAGTGAAAATCTAAAAATAGAGTGGACTTACATTTTATAAAAGGCATATAAGGCTCAACCGTTCAAATATTTTGTGTCGTTTTTTATTACACCGATAAGCAGTAACTTTAAAAAAAATAATTCTTATGATAGCCAACGCACTGACCTTCGTTACCAAACAACTGAATAACCATTTTAAAAACACCCTAGAATTAGACCATACCATGGTGGCGTTATCGCGATTGACCAATCCAAATATTGATGGAAAGCTAGTACTGACCCTAGTGGACATAGCAGAAGACCCCATTAAAGCTAACCATATAGAAAGAATAGGCCAAAACGACCTTGTAGCCGCACCAATCCTATCTTTGAATCTGGACTTTCTGATTGCGGTCGCCCCACGAACCCCCTATGTGGAAGGCATGAAAATCTTATCTCAGGCCATTGTTTTTTTTAAAGA
The DNA here is from genome assembly GCA_965530995.1 of uncultured Flavobacteriaceae bacterium. GTDB lineage: Bacteria > Bacteroidota > Bacteroidia > Flavobacteriales > Flavobacteriaceae > JABABD01. The sequence goes on along the minus strand of CBESOB010000038.1, from coordinate 483 downwards.
GCATCCTGTGTTTAATGCAGCACAAACAAAAATGCCCGAAGGGATCGACAGGATACGTTGCGAAATGAGGCACTTAGATACTGATACCAAGAATACCCTATGGCAAAGCCTAGGGGCGAATTACCAGCCTTCTGTAGGGTATAAAATGCGATTGGTCATTCAAAACGAAGATGGTATTAAAGCAGTAGTGCCGAGGATAAGTTAGCAAGTTTGAAAACAATTGTTTTGAGCATTCTATTGAAAAAAAATGAGAAGGAGGGCCAGCTCATGCTCTATAGGTTTGAATTAATAGAAGCTCTAGCTGATTTAGAGGACAAGAATTAATAATTGGATATTAAATTTATCAAGGTGAAGTTATGTTACTCGGTAAAAGAAAAAAAGTAGACCAGGAAATACCAACATCCGCATTACCGGATATCATCTTTTTGTTGTTAATTTTCTTTCTGGTTACGACAACGATTGATGCTGAAAAAGGGCTGGATT
>CBESOB010000037.1:0-17274 GCA_965530995.1 uncultured Flavobacteriaceae bacterium | reverse complement strand
AGAATGGAAGAAGGAATTAAACTGCAATTAAAAACAATAGCATTAGACCCTTTAAATTATAACAATCACTACAATTTACCGATTTATTATATATGGACAGAGCAGTATGAAAAAGCAGAGCCTGTCCTTCAAGAATATATGTTACATCTCCCTAATTCCGATATAACTCATTCATTGATGTCACTTATCCTTTTGGGTAAGGGTGAAAAAGAAAAAGCATTAATTGAAGCCGAAAAAGAACCTAGTGAATTTTGGAGGTCTGATGCCAAATGCAGAATTGTTTATGCTTTAGGAGAAAAGACAAAAGCAGATACATTATTAAAAGACCTTGTCGATAAATTTGGAAATATCGCACAACCCAACATCGCTTCTTTATATGCTTTTAGAAATGAAGATGATAATGCTTTTAAATGGCTAGAACTAGCATATGACCTAAAAGACCCAACATTACAAGAAACTCTTAATTTCGCAGAATTTAAAAATTTGCATGGTGACCCACGTTGGAATACATTTATTAACAAACTCGGTCTCCCCAAAGATCACGGCTATTATATGGATTAACATTATTTGCTGAAAACACACATGAAACCCCTGTTCGTATCTTGATTAAACATTTATATGTTAGTCTTTGAGCTAAGTTGTTAGGCTATTATAAAAGTTTACATTTGCTATTGCCTTATTAGAGAATGACTGAAGACAATCCTGAAATCTATAATTATATCCACTAACTAAGTTAACTTCGAATTTAATTCATTGAAACGGAATCATATTCGCTAACACGTTAACAAAACCCCGAAATTATCTCTTCTCATACTTAATATGTAACTTTGCCTTACGATATTTATCGGGATGGTTAAAGTATGATTAATATTCATCATAAAACATTGACGGACCTGGAGTTTCCAGCGGTTCTATCTCAAATCTCTGAACATTGCGTTACAGAATTGGGGAAAACCGCTGTGCTGCAAATCCAACCTTTACCGCAACCGGAAATCGTTGTTCATGCACTCCAGGAAACTAATGAGTTTGTTGCCTCTTTTACCAATGAGAATCGCATCCCCAGTCATAGATTTTCAGAGATCACCAAAGAGTTAAAACTGTTTAATGTAGAGAATACGGTCCTGGAATTAGAGAGTTTCAGGAAAATTCAAGCTATTAGTATTACTGCAAATACCATTATTATTTTTTTCAGGAAATTCAAGGAATACTACCCCATTTTAAATGAAAGTGCATCAGGAATAGAACTCACCACACATATTATTGAAGAAGTTGATGGTATTATCGACAGGTTTGGAGAGATCAAGGACAATGCCTCCGAAGACTTATCAAGAATCCGTAAGTCCATCAATATTCTTAAGAACAAGATCAACCAAAGTTTTATAATAGCACTCAACACAAATCACAACTTAGAATATCTTGATGATATCCGCGAAACGGTAATTGACAACAGACGCGTTTTGGCAGTTAAGTCCATGTACAGGCGCAAGGTGAAAGGCGCTATTATGGGTGGCAGCAAAACTGGAAGCATCGTATATATAGAGCCTGAAGTCACATTGAACCAGTCGCGAGAACTAAATAACCTGCAGTACGAAGAGCAGGAAGAAGTGAATCGCATTCTTAAGGCGCTTACAGAGTTCATAAGACCGTCGCTTCCGCTTCTTCATCAGTATCAAGACTATCTTACAAAATTGGATATTATTTCTGCCAAGGCGAAATATGCACGTAGCATGAATGCCGTAATGCCAGAGATCAACGATAAAAAACATGTGTTCCTAAAAGACGCCTACCACCCACTACTCTACTTGGCAAATGTGGAACGCAATGAAAAGACATATCCGCAGACGATTGAAATGACCAAAAGCAATCGCATTATTGTTATTTCGGGTCCAAATGCTGGCGGAAAGAGTATCACGCTTAAAACCGTTGGCTTGTTGCAAGTCATGCTACAAAGTGGATTATTGATTCCAGTGCATGAACGGAGTTCTGTGTGTTTATTCGATCGTATTTTAAGCGACATTGGCGACAATCAATCCATAGAGAATCATTTGAGCACTTACAGCTACCGGCTTAAGCAAATGAATTATTTCTTAAAGAAATGCAATGACAAGACCTTGTTCTTGATCGATGAGTTTGGGACAGGTAGTGATCCAGAATTAGGGGGTGCATTAGCTGAAACCTTCTTGGAGGTCTTTTACGAACGCCAAGCTTTTGGTATCATTACGACACATTATTCAAACCTTAAGCTTTTGGCTAACGAATTGCCTGATATTCAAAATGCCAATATGTTGTTTGACAATAGCACCTTAGAGCCTTTGTATAAACTTGTTCTAGGACAAGCAGGTAGCTCTTTTACATTTGAAGTGGCACAGAAAAATGGGATACCGTATAGCTTGATCAACAAATCGAAGAAGAAGATAGAACGCGGTAAAATTAGATTCGATAAAACCATTGCGAAACTGCAGAAAGAACGCTCGAAACTTGAAAAAACAGAACGTTCCTTGAAGATCAACGAACAAAAGAAACTCGAACAAGCAGATATACTGGAAGCTACCAATGAGCGAATCCAGAAAAAACTGGAGAGTTATCAAGAGCTTTACGACAGTAATCAACGATTGATATACCTCGGTCAAAAACTAAATGATGCTGCCGAAACATTTTTCGTGAACAAACGTAAAAGCGAATTGATGGCGGATCTTTTCAAAATTGTACAAATTGAGAACTCCAAACGAAAAAAACAATCAACCAAGCAATTAAGAGCTGAAAGAGATAAGGAATCACGCGTCAAAAAAGAAGCCGAACAAACAGTAAATGTAATTAGAAAAAAGAAAAAGGCAAAAAAGGAAGAAGCGAAAAAAATTGTAGAGAAACCAAAACCAATCCTAAAAGTCGGCGATAATGTACGTATGTATGATGGCAGGGCCGTTGGCAGCATTGATACTATAGAAAAAAATAAAGCTATTGTTAACTATGGTATTTTTACGACTAATGTGAATGTAGACTTACTGGAATTGGTAGAAGCTAAATGATGGAATTACCTGAATACAAAAAACTCGTTCTCTTTGATGGTGTATGCAATCTTTGTAATGCCAGTGTTGTATATATCATACAACGTGATAAAAAAGACACATTTAGGTTTGCGCCTTTGCAGTCAGATATCGGGAGGAAGATTATTAAACAGTATGATATTGATACCACGAAAATAGATTCCATTCTGCTTTATTCACGAGAAAAAGGAATTGCTTATAAATCATCGGCCGCTTTACAAATCGCAAGTGGACTAGGTTTTCCGCAGAATTTGATGTGCGTTTTCTTTATTGTTCCGCCTTTCATAAGGAATTGGGTGTATGACTATATAGCCAAGAATCGCTATAAATGGTTCGGAATGAAAGATTTTTGTATGATTCCGACACCAGAACTGCAGTCAAAATTCATTCAATAAAAAAGCCTTAAGTCATAATAGACCTAAGGCTTTTAAAAATTAACCAAAAAAAATTAAAATTACTTATTGTTTAATGAGCTTATGAGTACCCATATTCTTTCCAATTACTACTTCTAGGTAATACGTACCTGAAGGTAGAAACGATACATCTATTTTATTGTCATTTATAATTATTCCCAACGCGGAGAATATTTCTTGATTATCGGAATTATAAATATTGATATAATCCACTTTATTTGGCGCATTGAATTTTATCTCACCAATTTCCATATTAGTACTGACTCCCAATACATCCAACTCATCTGCATTGAAAGACGGTGCACTAAAATCTTCACCTTCAGTAGCTATAGCCGCAGTAAAACTTTCTGTATAGTCCTGTGAAAATCCAAGATTTATCATGAGTAAGGCTACTATAAAGATTGCTTTTTTCATTTGTTCCTATTATTGGGCAACTAATTTGTTATTCAAATATAAGAACGAACTAACTCGATGAATCATAATATCGTTATAAGGCCTAAATAATTGATAAATCAGGAAATGAGGTTGAAAAATTCGATGAATAGCCTACATTTTTTCTCGACTAGAAGTAATCTTTTATCGGGTTTACCAGGTTTACCCTCGTATTTGTATACATTAGAATTAGTAAATAGTACAAGGAGTAGATTTTCCTTTTTTAAATAGTAGTTAAAAAGCCTCAAGGCGAAGCTTAATCATTTTGGCCCCATCTTCCGTTAGATGGGAATGAGCTAAATTCTCGGAGTGTCATGTCAAAAGCGCGAAGAGTCTCAGGAATTAATTCCCGTTAGAAACTAAGCATTCCGTTGAGGCTTTTATTTTAAACTCTTCAAGATAAAATCCAGGTTTAAATTCGTGTTGTTGTTCTTAAGGTAAGAATCTGTAATATGTCGCAACAGATATAGGAACATAATGTAATCTTGACCGTGAATGAATAGTCTTTTGAAACTGCTGAAAATATTTCTTCAGAATTAATTTTCTTAATAATGTTCTATACTGAAAGTTTCAACATGTCAGGACAGAATTTTTTTAAGTCCAAGCATCATATTATGTTCGAGTACATCATATTCTCCATCAGAGAGAAACATCAGTTTTATATCCACAAATAAATCATCAAGATCCTCTTTGGAATAGTTGTGGGTTTCTAGACCGGCTATTATTTTTTGGATACTTTGATAATCGTTATCTGAGTCAAATTCATCATGAATTTTTTGGAAAGTTTGCATATCTACTTTTGCAATTATTTCATTTTTCTCTTCATTCGATTCAAGGAAATTCGAATTTGCGGCAAAAAGTAATATATAAGCAACCAATTCGTCTTTTGTCCAATCCATACTCATTACTATTTTATTAAACTTCCATATTCGGTCCAAGAACCGTCATAAACTGTCAAATCTTCATATCCTATCAGTGAGGCTCCTAGTGCCAATACACATGCTGTAATACCAGAACCACAAGAGAATACCAATGCGTTTTCATTATCTCCAAATTTACTGAAAATAGATCTCAAATCATCCTTAGACTTCATTTTACCTGAATCTAAAAGTAATTCAAATGGTAGGCTTTCAGATTTGGGAATAGTACCACTTCGTAATCCTTTTCTGGGTTCTGCTGCAAGCCCTTTAAACCTTGCTTCGGACCGTGCATCCAGAATAAGCTCGTTACCTTTTTCAGATATTTCAATTATGTCATCAAAAAAACATATTCTCTCCACATTGAGATTAGCTCTAAAATTCCCTAGTGTTATTGATTCATTACTTCTATGTACGACATCAAAGCCCGCATTCTTCCAAGCTGGTAAGCCGCCGTTAAGAATTGCCACATTATCAAAACCAAAAATCTTGAAAAGCCACCAGGCTCTAGGACCTGAATAAATTCCTTTATCGTCATAAATAACAATACTGCTGTCGTTATTCACTCCTAGATCTCGAGCTTCTTTAGCAAATTGACCTTCGGATGGAAACGTATTAGGGAATTGTCCAGAAGGGTCACTGAATTTTTGCTTTAAATCGAAAAATCGCGAATACGGAATCTGCTCATCCGATACGCTTAAAGCATCGTCCGTTACTTTCTTGATACTTGCATCCAAAATAATAAGGTTCGGCGAATCACGATTGGCATGGAGCCATTCAACGGATACAAGTGGTTCTTTAATTTCTAGCATTTTATCGTTATGCTTCTTCTATAGTCTTTCTCAAACGAGAGCGCCTATCAAAAGATTGAAGTTTATCTATGACCGTACTTTCCATAAAGTCTATGACCTTCTCCTCTATCTTGATCTTTGGCTTATAGACTTCATTGGTATAGGTAATACCATCAAGATACATGATAAAACAAACGTTCATATTCTATTGATTTATTGGTCCCTTAAAATTAAAAAATTATTTCACTTCATCATAATGGTCATCCCAATCCTTGACTTTTGGCTCACCAAGTTTACCAACGGAATTAGCAACTAACATGGCCACCATGGCATCTCCAGTTACATTTACCACAGTTCGGCACATATCTAAAGGACGGTCTACTGCAAAAATTAGTGCCAGACCTATTGGTAATAATTCTGGTGGCAGGCCAACAGATTCTAATACTATAACTAGCATCACCATTCCTGCACCTGGAACAGCCGCACTTCCTATAGAAGCAAGTAACGCAGTTAATACAATGGTGATTTGATCAGCAAAACTTAAGTCAAGACCTAATGCCTGAAAAATAAAGACAGCCGCAACTGCTTGATATAAACTTGTTCCGTCCATATTGATGGTAGCTCCCACTGGCAAGACAAAACTGGATACTTCCTTATCTACCCCAATATGCTCCTCGACTCTTTCCATAGTCACTGGCAGTGTTGCAGCACTACTGCTTGTTGAAAACGCTAACAATTGCGCCGGACTGATTTCTTTTAAGAACCAAAATGGGTTTTTCTTAATGACCGTCGCCACGACAAGCGTGTAAAAAGAAATCATCATTATCAATCCTAATAACACCACGCCTGCATACTGTGCCAAGGCAACTAATATGTCAGGGTCATCAGATGAGACGACCACACTAGCCAATAAAGCAAATACGGCATAAGGCGCAGAAAGCATGATCAAATCGACCATTTTCAAAACCACATCATTCAGGGAATCAAAGAAATTCTTGAGGGGTTCAGCGCGCTTCTCCCCAATCAATAACATGGAAATGCCCAAGAAAATTGAAAAGAAAATGACTTGAAGCATTAATTTATTATCGCTCATCGCCTTGAGCGCATTATCAGGAACCATATCTTCTAGGAATTGTAGAGGTCCACTTTCAACCTGCTTAGTGGCTTCGGCAATTTTCGCTTGCACATTGCTATTTCCTGAATAGGTTTCAGTCAATTTGGTGATAGTTTCTTGTGAAACACCATCACCTGGTTGTAACACATTTACCAATAGAAGGCCAATGGAAATGGCAATAATAGTGGTAATGATATAGGTTATAATCGTACGAATACCAATATTCTTGAACTTAGATATGTCCTTTAGATCCGAAATTCCTTTAATTAGCGATGCTAATATCAAAGGAATAGCTATAAGTTTAAGTAGTTTAACAAAAATTGAACCTAAAGGTTTTATCCAGTCTGTCACAAAGCCTTTTCCCCAGTCAAATTGCAACATTAAGAAACCGAAAAGGAGTCCAAGGACCATTCCAATCAATATTTTCCAGTGAAGTTCAAGTTTTTTCATCAATAGTTTAGTTAGTTATACATTTTATTCAGCAACCAATAATCAATCAGCACAAGCGCAGCCATTGCTTCGACTATTGGTACCGCTCTTGGAACAACGCATGGGTCGTGACGACCTTTACCTTGCATTTCAGTCATATTACCCTCTTTGTCAATCGTTTCTTGATTCTGCATAATTGTGGCAACGGGCTTGAAAGCCACCTTGAAATAGATGTCCTCACCATTACTTATGCCACCTTGGATGCCACCGGAATTATTTGTTTTAGTGCTTCCATCTTCATTAAAGAGATCATTATGCTCACTACCTTTCATTTTAGTTCCCGCAAATCCACTACCGTATTCAAACCCTTTTACGGCATTGATAGAAAGCATTGCCTTGCCTAATTCCGAATGTAACTTATCAAAAACTGGCTCGCCTAAACCGATAGGCACATTCTGTAAGACACAGGTCACAACACCACCTATGGTATCTCCTTGCTTACGAATTTCCTTGATCTTATCGATCATTTGCTCAGCCATAGCCATATCAGGACAACGAATATCGTTGGACTCAATTTTCGAGAAATCTAATTGTTGATATGGTGTTTTTAATTCAATATCCCCAACTGAAGACACATAAGCATTGATCTTAATGTTTTCTAGTACCTGTTTGGCAATGGCACCAGCCACGACTCTACAAGCTGTTTCACGTGCCGAACTGCGTCCTCCCCCTCTATAATCGCGTGTCCCGTACTTTTGGTCATAGGTATAATCGGCATGGCTTGGTCGATACGAATTCTTAATATGTGAATAGTCGTTCGATTTCTGATTTGCATTTTGAATTATGAACCCAATCGATGTTCCTGTGGTTTGTCCTTCGAAGACCCCAGAAAGGAATTTCACTTCGTCTGGTTCCTTGCGTTGCGTAACGATTTTCGATTGCCCTGGTTTACGCCTATCCATTTCGTTTTGAACGGCTTCTAAATCAATCTGTATACCCGATGGACAACCATCTATGACACCACCTATTGCTTCTCCATGCGACTCGCCAAAAGTAGTCAGCTTAAAAATGTTTCCAAAGGAATTACCTGCCATTCAAATATATTTTACGCTAATGTAATTATACTATTACAGAAACAAAAATAGTCATGGATTTATCAGGACAATAACAATAAATATAATTTATGCACCCAAATTTCGTTCTATAAAAAACTTTAATAATGAAAAGGCTATTCAATTACTCATCTATTTTACTCATGTTGCTATCAGTAGTATCGTGCACCAATAATGATAACGATGACACTGTCTTAAATTCTGGCAACTACTTTCCCTTGACACTTGACAATTATTGGAATTACAACGTGACCAATAGCAATCTGGACCTGAATCAAACTCAGAACACAAGAGATTCACTCTTTGTTTCTTCGGTTAATAACAATGCGTTCGATTTGACGATAACTGGTATTGCCAAAGGAACAATGAATACTATTTTGACTCAAATGCAGCTAAGTCGAACTTCCTTTAACTTAATGGGGTCAGGTAATATCATCTTTCCATTTGAAGGATTGGACGACCTACAAATTGGTGTGAACAATGCCATATTTTACAATACAAACAGTCCTTCTGACGAAACACTATCGTCTGTTGATGGCGTTATTGAGCAAAATATTGAAGGATTACCGATCATGGCTTCATATAATTTAAAGACAATTCAAGGCCCTTTCTCCGATAGCCTATTCTTGAATAATGTGAATTACGACAATGTCATCGAGTCATCGATTTTATTGCAATTGACCATAACTACTCGAATCGAAGTGATACCAGGCAATTTTGTAGATGTCCTAATATTGGACACTCAAAACGTTCTTGATATAAAAAATCATTATGTTAAAGATATTGGTTTGGTTCGCTCAGAAGCGATTATATCTTATAATTTAGAAGATTTCTCCCAAATTGGAATTACCCTTCCTTTGGCTGGAAGCTTGAATGCCTCTTCTATTCAAGCATTGGACACTTATGAAGTTGCTGAGGAATGACTCTCACTTTCCTTCGCCATGAAGCTCTTAAGCTCCTGTGCCTTCTGCGTGCCAATAATAAAATGCTTACCTGATTTTAAGTAGATCTTTAAACCCATGTCACCACCAATGTTGTAGATCCAACCATGTTTTGGCCACCATCTAAAACCATAACCCACAAAACCGTAGTCAATAATTTCGGTTTTCGCAATATCCCGCCAAGCATAGTGCCTCTTTAATACCGGTCTATAATTCATGGAAATACCATCTTCGTCTATTCTTGTTTCTAATTTTAGAAACCAAATGAAGGAAACAATGCCAAATGAAAAAAGCGCAAAAAGTATGACTCCAAAATCTAGCATCGGATTGTCACCGACAGCTTCGCCCAAAACAAGTTGTTTAATTACAACATAGAATGTCACTACAATAAGCGGTGATAGCAATAGCCAAATCCACCACTGCCTAAACTGCTGTTTTTCAGTATATACTGTTTTCATATGCGTTCTTTGTTATATCTGTAGTGCGTTTTTCAATATTGTTACAGGATGTAAGGCAATTCTATCTGTTCCATCCTTTATTTGATGTCTACAACTCGTCCCATTTGCAGCAATTATAGTACTGCTTTCAGTTTCTCTTATCGCAGGAAATAAAGTTTGTTCACCCACTTGCATACTGATGTCATAATGTTCCTTTTCATAACCAAAACTACCGGCCATACCACAACAGCCTGAAGCAATGACTTCAATTTCATAATGCTGTGGCAATCCTAAAAGTGCAACCGTGTACTCTTGGTTTCCCAATGATTTTTGATGACAATGTCCATGGAATTTTAATTTTTTGGGATCTGAAGTGAATTGATTTGAATGAATACGACCCTTTTTCATTTCATGATAGAGAAATTCATCAATTAAGGATATTCTATCGGCTATTTGCCGTGCTGCATCAACATCATCGGCCAACTTCAAGGCTTCATCCTTGAAAGTCAGGATGGCTGAAGGTTCAATTCCAATGATTTCAATATTTAAATCAATAGTACTCTTTATGTATTTTATATTATTATCTATCAATACTTTAGCCTCATTTAATAATCCTTTTGAAATAAAGCTTCTACCACTTTCCAAGGAATCAATAACAATGACTTCATAGCCCAAACCTTTCAGTAGAGTTAAAGTATCAACTGCGATTTCTGACTCCAAATAATTGGTAAATTCATCCACAAAAAGACAGACTTGCCGATTATTTCCTGTTCTTGGGGTTTTATCGGTTTCCAATTTAGAGAAGGCTGTTCTTGAAATTCTCGGAAGGCTTCTTTCTTTAGAAATTCCATAAATTCCCTTTATGATCCTAGAGATCAATTGATTTTGCATGGCGAAATTAGCAAGAACGGGAAACCTTGATGCCATTTTATTGTATTTAGTGGCGTTGGCGAAAAACCTACTCCTCCTTGAAACCCCGTTGGCCTTTTGATATTGATATTCAAATTCAGCCTTTAAACTCGCAACATCAACACTACTTGGGCATTCGCTAGCGCACGCTTTGCAGCTTAAACATAAGTCAAACACTTGCTTTAGTTCTTCATGATCGAACTTATTTAATTTGTCACTATTGGTCAAGAATTCGCGAAGTGCATTTGCTCTGGCACGTGTCGTATCCTTTTCATTCAAAGTTGCTCTATAACTTGGACACATGGTGCCTCCTGCAGATGGTAGTTTCCGGCAATCACCAGAACCATTGCATTTTTCAGCTTCTCGAAGAATACCTTGAGAAGCCTCAAAATTCATTAACGTTTTTATTACGGGTTCTTCTCTATCGGGAGTATATCGTAGGTTCGCATCCATGGAGTAAGGTTCTACGATCTTTCCCGGATTGAATATACTATCTGCATCAAACGCAGATTTGATTCTTCTCAAGATGTTATAATTCTGTTCCCCTATCATGAATTCAATGAATCCAGACCTCACTATACCATCACCATGCTCACCACTAAAGGATCCTTTGTATTTTTTAACTAACTCAGCGACTCCTTGAGTAATATCCTTAAAAGCCCTTAAATCCCCTGATTTTTTTAAGTTTAATATGGGGCGTAAATGTAATTCGCCAGCACCTGCATGCGCATAGTACACAGCATCCTGACCAAAACCCTTCATCAATTTGGTGAAATCCTCTATATAATTTGCCAAGTCAGGTAAAGCAACCGCTGTGTCTTCTATGCAGGCCACAGCTTTTCCATCACCAATAATGTTTCCTAAAAGACCCAAACCAGCCTTTCGGAGTTCCATGGCTTTGTCAATATCACCTTTGTATAAGGTTGGGTAAGCATAGCATAGATTAGAATCTTTCAGCGCAGCGACGAGATTTGCAGCGTGATTGCTCACTTGTTCTTTCGTATCACCTTTGATTTCACACATCAGGATAGCTTGCGGGTCTCCCTCGATAAAAATTCTATTAGATGATTGCACCTTATTATTCTTAGTGCAATCCAAGATGGTTTTGTCCATCATTTCACAGGTGTACAAATTGTGTTCCATGACTGTCTCCACGGATTTTAAGCAATTTTCGATAGAATGAAAATGTGCCGCAACCATAGCGTTTTCAACAGGCGGAAGCACATCTAGTTTTAAGGTGATTTCTGTGGTAAATGCCAAAGTGCCTTCACTTCCTGTCAATAATTCGCACATATTGAATTGCTGATCACCTCCAAAAACATCAGCTTTGATCAAATTATCGATTGCATAACCTGTATTTCTGCGATGAATTTCAGGTTTAGGGTAATTGTCATCTATATTTTGTTGAACCTCCAACGAATGCAATTCACTGTAGATCGAATTGTAAATATGACCTTCTAAAGTTGATAACTCTTTCTTTTGTTGGAATTCATCCTTGGTAATTGATTCAAAAACAGCATCACTCCCATCACTTAAGATCGTTTTCAGTCTAACAACCTTATCACGTGTTACGCCATATTTTATAGATGTGCTACCTGAGGAGTTATTACCAACCATTCCAGCGATCATACAGCGATTGGATGTGGAAGTGTTTGGTCCAAAAAACAATCCAAACGGTTTCAAATACCTATTTAATTCATCACGAATAACACCTGGTTGTACCGTTACTGTACCTAGGGTTTCATTAATATTCAATATTCTGGTGAAATATTTAGATACATCAACCACAATACCGTCCCCAACACATTGCCCTGCCAGTGACGTGCCGGCGGTTCTTGGAATCAAGGATGTATGATGTTTCTTGGCAAAAAAAATGAGCTTTTTTATGTCCTCCTCACTCTTTGGATGGGCTACGGCCAGAGGTAATTTTCTATAAACAGACGCATCTGTGGCATATAATGATTTGGTTAAACCATCATATGATAATTCCCCTTCTAGATTCAATTTCAATTGCAGTAGCGCCTCTTTTTTTAGCATGCCTAAAATTAAAGTTTATTGCTCAATATTAACAAAAGTTTATCGTTATAATTTATCATATGAAAATGTTAAAATTTTACTTTTGTATCAAATTAAAACTTAAACAAACATGAAAAAATTAATTGTATTTGGTCTAGCAATACTAGGGTTTGCCTTTACATTGTCAGCACAATCAATTTCTCCTAACGCCATCGGTCTTAGATTAGGTAATAGCGATGATTTAGGTGCAGAAGTATCATATCAGAGATCTTTGACAGAAAACACGAGATTGGAATTTGACCTAGGGTGGAGAGATTCTAATGATTATGATGGTGTTAAATTAGCTGCCTTGTATCAATGGGTGTGGCAACTTGATGGGAATTTTAACTGGTACGCTGGTTTCGGTGGTGGTTTTGGAGCCTTTAATTACAAAAACACCGCTAATGGATTTAATGGTTCTGATAGTTTTCTTTTTGTGGCTGGAGATATTGGTATTGAGTACGATTTTGATTTCCCTCTATTACTTTCTTTGGACTTTAGACCTGAGATTGGATTAGGAGAAGATGTATACGACAACAATGATCTTGATTTTGATATCGCATTGGGTATACGCTATCAATTCTAAGAATAAAAACATATTCTTAAAAAAGCACCTATAGTTAGGTGCTTTTTTTATTTTTATATAATGAAAACATTAGCTATAATGGCAGCTGGATTAGGCTCACGATATGGTGGGCTAAAGCAGTTGGACACCATCGATTCATATGGACACTCTATAATTGATTATTCAATTTACGATGCCTGTAATGTTGGGTTCGACCATATTGTTTTCATTATTAGAAAAGAATTGCAACCTGAATTTGAAAATCGATTCGCTCGTTATGAAACTAGTGAGACAAAGATTTCTTACGTTTTTCAGGAACTTGCTGATGTTCCAAATGAATTCAAGAATATCGAACGCCAAAAGCCTTGGGGAACTGGGCACGCGCTTTTAGCCTTAAGAAATCATGTAAAGCATAACTTCGCCATTATTAATGCCGATGATTTCTATGGACGAGAAGCATTCGAGATTATGTATGAGGCTTTAGCTAACATTATTGATGATAATAACTTCGCCATGGTAAGTTATAAGCTCCAAAACACATTGTCACCATTTGGTCCTGTTTCAAGAGGGCAATGTTTTGTTGATGACGATCAGTTTTTACTTCAAATCATCGAAAGAACTAAAATTAAGAAAAAAGGAAATACTATCGAATATTTCAAGGAACATGAAGAAGCTGTCTCAATTGATGGTGAGTCGCAAGTTTCAATGAACTTCTGGGGGTTCTCTCCCTCTATTTTCGATTATGCCAAACCCATATTCAAGGAATTCTTATCGAAAAACACCAATAATTTGAATAGTGAATTCTATATGCCTTCCGTAGTAAATGAATTAATGTTAAATAACACTATTAAAGTAAAGCTTTTGAATACAGGAAGCCCTTGGTATGGCATCACTTATAAGGAAGATAAACAACATGTCATTGAAGCGATTGAAGGTTTGAGTACAACTGGCATTTACCCAGCCGAATTATTGAAGAATACAGCTCTTGAAGCTATTTTCAATGAATTCGAACATAATGAAGTGTTGAAATCTATTGAACCATTAACGAGTGGTCATATAAATGATACCTATAGAATTGTAACTGGTTCGGGCAACGATTTTGTTTTACAACGAATCAACACGGACATATTCCCTAAGGTTGAAGAACTAATGAATAACAAAGTATGCGTGAGTCAATACTTAAAAGGTAAAAGTCATTACGAAACATCCAGTTATATAAGGACTAAAAACGAAGATCACTACTACTTGAATAACGTTGGGAATTATTGGACATTGTCAACTTTTATAAAGAATACAACGACATTCCTAGTTCCAATAAACGAGGAAATGGCCAAGCAAGCAGGCACTCTTTTAGGGGTTTTCCATAAGAATATGCAAGGGTTTGAGGTTAAAAACCTTCATGAAACAATCCCAAATTTTCATAATCTTGAATTCAGGACCAGACAATTTGAAGACGCCATTGAAAGCGCCGGTGAAAACATGATCAATGGTGTGAGAAATGAATTAACCTTGATCAATTTACTTAGAAAGGATGCTGAATATCTTCATAGGATGAAAACATCTGACCAAGTTCCATTACGAGTTGTTCATAACGACGCTAAATTGTCGAATATCTTATTCGACAAAACAACTCTTGAAGCAATGGCCATTATCGATCTAGATACCGTGATGCCCGGAATAATTCATTACGATATAGGAGATGCGATTCGTTCGATATGCTCACAAGCAGAAGAAGACGAAACCGATGCTTCAAAGATTCTTTTCAATATGGATTATTATAAAGCCTTTATGGAAGGTTTTATACCAATCATTAAATCTAGTCTTACCATTATAGAAAGAGAAACACTTGTATTGGGGATCAAATACATGGTTTTTGAACAAGGATTACGGTTCCTAACGGATTACTTGAATGGCAATATATATTATAAAGTGACCTATCCTGATCACAATTTGACTAGGGCCAAGAATCAATTAAAACTACTTCAAGTCATCACTGAGCGATTTGACGATATAGAATCCATTACCAACGAAATATTAAAAAGGTAACACTACTGTATTTTATTAAAAACCACTGTCCTGCCATCTTCTGATTTCGGAATTAACACAAAACTAAATGGTTGGCAAATGGCCATAGTAACGTTATCGGTTGATTTTGGATTGTTTTCCTTTATATGGACTACCATACTTTCTTTTTCCATTGATACTGAATTCACTTCAGTTGAAAATCCACCTGATGCTTTTTCTCCCATGAACAAAGCCACTACAATATTATTTTGAAAATCAACTTTAGGAACCGGAATACCAGGTCGTCTAAAACGATTTATAATATTATAAACCTCTTGTAGGTCCATCTCGGAAGTAATAACACGTTGTTCACTTTTTTCTAGGCCTCCATATGCCTCTTGCAAGAGAATAGTGAATTCTTGAGAAGATGCTTGTTCTTCAGTTTTGTCTAGCATGGGATTTTCAATTTCCAGCTTGCCGTTTGGGCTAATATCGCTACTAGCAGCTTCTTTAGTGCTATTACATGAGAAGAATATCGATATCGGTAATAATACAGTATAAATAAATTTCATATTACTCATTTTGTATTGACATGCATTTGGTCAAGGTTTGTTGATATATGGCCTCGTATTTAGGGACGATTTTATGTATATCAAACTTTGCTGCTTCACGTCTCGCATTCACTTTGAACTCCTTTAGAATTTCAGGGTCATTCAAAATGTATAAAGCATTCTTGACCATATCGGCCACATCTCCTACATCACTCAAGAATCCTGACACTCCTTGAATATTAACTTCTGGTATACCACCCGTATTACTTGATATTACAGGAACACTTGATGCCATAGCTTCCAAAGCTGCTAATCCAAAACTTTCTGTTTCAGAAGGCAATAAGAACAAATCCGAAAAACAAAGGATTTTGTCTATTTCGTGGCTTTTACCAAAAAACAACACTTTTTCAGCTATACCGAGAGATTCACAAAGTTCTTCTGCCATTTCACGTTCCGGCCCCTCGCCCACCATCATGAGTTTTGCAGGCATTTGCTTTTGTATACCATAAAAGACCTTTATAACGTCTTCTATTCGCTTGACAGGCCTTAAATTACTAATGTGTGTTATGATCATTTCATCTTCAGATGCCATCATTTCCCTTTGACAATCGGTAAAAGAAAAATCATGTTTACTCATATCGATGAAGTTGGTTATCACTTCAATATTATTAGTAATGTCAAACAACCTAAGCGTGTCTTCCTTTAAACTTTCAGAAACCGAAGTCACGGCATCTGATTTATTGATACTAAATGTAACAGCAGTTTTATAAAAAGGATGGCTACCCACTAATGTAATATCGGTTCCGTGTAGGGTCGTGACAATTGGTACGTAAATATTTTCTTCAAGAAGCATTTTCTGAGCCATATAAGCTGCATAAGCATGAGGTATGGCATAGTGAACATGGAAAATTTCAATTCCATGTAGATGCACCATATCAACCAGTTTGCTCGACAAGGCCAATTCATAAGGTTGGTAATGGAATAAAGGGTATTCTGGAACATTCACTTCATGGAAATGAACATGATGACTCAAAAGCTCCAATCTCACTGGTTGTTTATAGGTAATGAAATGTACTTCATGCCCCTTCTTGGATAATGCCAAACCAAGTTCCGTGGCAACAACGCCACTACCGCCAAATGTTGGATAACATACTATACCTATTTTCATTCTATAATTGCTTCGTAGATCAATCGTTGTATTTCAGTTCTAACACCTTCTTGTAACAATTTGTTGTTAGTTGCATCTGGATACGTTCTGTTAGCTAAAAATACATAAACTATTTCTTCTTCTGGGTCAGCCCAAGCATAAGTTCCGGTAAATCCTGAATGTCCAAAACTCATTGTAGAAACACAACCACAAGTTGGTCCTTCATCTCCTAACTGCGGTTTGTCGAATCCTACTCCCCTTCTATTGTTTTGGTCACAATAATAACATGTATTGAATTTATCCAAGGTCTCAGACCTGAAATAACGCTTTCCGCCATAAAACCCTTTTTGAAGATACATTTGCATGATCTTAGCTACATCATTGGCATTCGTAAAAACCCCAGCATGGCCTCC